>NZ_CP148752.1:5839375-6140000 GCF_040448305.1 Pseudomonas fluorescens
GGGAGTAGCGCGGCCCGAGTTGATCTGGTAAGTTCGCCCGCTTGCAGCCGCAGGGCCGGCAGGTGCCGGTGATGGAGCAATCCTGCGCAGATGGATTACAAGAGTAGAGGCGGTCTATTTCATGTCCACCCAAGCAAAGCAGCAAAACCAGGCGATCAGCGGCTTCGAGCCCTATGTTCAGAAAGCCGGCGAAGAGTACATGGGCGAGCCCATGCGCAAGCACTTCACCAAGGTCCTGAATCAGTGGAAGAAAGAGCTGATGGAAGGTGTCGACAAGACCGTGGACCACATGAAGGACGAAGCGGCCAACTTTCCTGATCCGGCAGACCGTGCCAGCCAGGAAGAGGAATTCGCCCTCGAACTGCGTGCCCGCGATCGTGAACGCAAGTTGATCAAGAAGATCGACAAGACACTTCAGCTAATCGAAGACGAAGAGTACGGCTGGTGTGAATCCTGCGGCATCGAGATTGGCGTCAAGCGCCTCGAAGCGCGCCCTACCGCCGACCTGTGCATCGACTGCAAGACCCTGGCGGAAATCAAGGAAAAGCAAGTCGGCAAATAATTGCGACTTGAACGAAGAACGGAGCGTGCGAACGCTCCGTTTTTGTTTCTGATGTTTTTTTGGCTTTAAATGCATTCATGACCGCCAACACCCCCTACATCGGGCGCTTCGCCCCCACCCCTAGCGGCCATCTGCACTTCGGCTCGCTGGTCGCCGCACTGGCCTCCTACCTTGACGCGCGCTCGGTGGGCGGACGCTGGCTGATGCGCATGGAAGACCTTGATCCACCCCGAGAAGAACCCGGCGCCCAGGCGGCCATTCTCAAGGCACTGCAAAGCTATGGCTTCGAGTGGGATGGCGACCTGGTTCGCCAAAGCGAGCGGCACGATGCCTACGCCGAGGTGCTCAATCGCCTGTTCAATCAAGGCTTGGCCTACGCCTGCACCTGCTCGCGCAAACAGCTGGAGCAGTATCACGGGATTTATCCTGGGTTCTGCCGCAATGCTGGCCATGGCACTGACGACGCGGCCATCCGCCTGCGCGTACCGGAACTGGAATACCACTTCATCGACCGGGTGCAGGGCCAATACCGGCAACATCTGGGGCGGGAAGTCGGCGACTTCGTGATCCGCCGCCGCGACGGGCTCTACGCCTATCAATTGGCCGTGGTCCTGGACGACGCCTGGCAGGGCATCACCGATATCGTTCGGGGTGCCGACCTGCTGGATTCCACGCCCCGCCAGCTCTACCTGCAAGAACTGCTAGGCCTGCCTCAACCGCGTTATTTGCATATCCCGCTGATTACCCAGCCCGATGGCAACAAACTCGGCAAATCCTACCGTTCGCCGCCGTTGACCGAGGATCAGGCAACGCCCCTGCTGCTGCGGGCGCTACGGGCGCTGGGACAGAACCCTGGAACCGAACTGACGTACGCCACGCCACGGGAAGTGTTGAATTGGGGCATTGCCCACTGGGATGCCTCGTTGATCCCGCGCACACTGAGCCTGCCCGAGGCACAGCTATTGTGATCGCACTTGCAGTGGCGCGCCCATCCGTTACCATCGCCGCACGTTTTCGGGCACGCGCATAAAAAAAGAGAGGCCGGGATGTACATCTATCGCTTGGTCCTGCTTTTGGTAGTGGGGATTTACCTGTTTTCCCCGGCCATCATGGATTGGTGGATCGACGCCACTGGCGCCTGGTATCGCCCTTATCTGCTCTGGCTGATTCTGATCGTCGTGACCTTCATCCTGCAGAGCCAAAAAGATGCCGATGAGCTTTAGCCTGACCCAGATGATCCTGATCAGCGCCGCGTACCTGGCGGTGCTGTTCGGTGTGGCCTGGATCAGCGAACGGGGCATGATTCCCCGGGCGATCATTCGCCACCCGCTGACTTACACCCTGTCGCTGGGCGTCTACGCCAGCGCCTGGGCGTTTTACGGCACCGTGGGCCTGGCCTATCAGTACGGCTACGGCTTTTTGTCCAGCTACCTGGGTGTTTCCGGGGCATTTCTGTTGGCGCCGGTGCTGCTCTACCCGATCCTGAAGATCACCCGCACCTATCAACTGTCGTCGCTGGCGGACCTGTTTGCCTTCCGCTTCCGTAGTACCTGGGCCGGTGCGCTGACCACGATTTTCATGCTGGTCGGCGTACTGCCGCTGCTGGCCTTGCAGATTCAGGCGGTCGCCGACTCCATCAGTATCCTCACCCGAGAGCCGGTACAGCATCGCGTGGCCTTGAGCTTCTGCGCATTGATTACGCTGTTCACGATTTTCTTCGGCTCCCGCCACATCGCCACCCGCGAAAAGCATGAAGGCCTGGTGTTCGCGATTGCCTTCGAGTCGGTGATCAAGCTGATCGCCCTCGGCGGTGTCGGGCTGTATGCGCTTTACGGCGTGTTCGACGGCCCGCAACAGCTTGAACTGTGGCTGCTGCAAAACCAGACCGCGCTCGCCGCCCTGCACACGCCGTTGCAGGAAGGCCCGTGGCGTACGCTGCTGCTGGTGTTCTTCGCCTCGGCGATCGTGATGCCGCACATGTATCACATGACCTTTACCGAGAACCTCAACCCGCGCTCGCTGGTCAGTGCGAGCTGGGGCCTGCCGCTGTTCCTGTTGCTGATGAGCCTGGCAGTACCGCTGATCCTCTGGGCCGGCCTGAAACTGGGCGCCACCACCAACCCGGAATACTTCACCCTGGGCATCGGCATCGCCGCCAACAGCAAGGCTTTGGCGTTGCTGGCCTATGTCGGCGGGTTGTCCGCCGCCAGCGGCCTGATCATCGTCACCACGTTGGCGCTGTCCGGGATGGCCTTGAACCACCTGGTGCTGCCGCTGTATCAACCACCGGCCGAAGGCAACATCTACCGCTGGCTGAAGTGGACCCGCCGGGCGCTGATCGTCGCGATCATCATGGCCGGCTACGGCTTCTACCTGATGCTCGGTGCCGAGCAGGACCTGGCCAACCTCGGCATTGTCGCTTTCGTCGCCACGTTGCAGTTCCTGCCGGGCGTGCTCTCGGTCCTGTATTGGCCGACCGCCAACCGTCGCGGCTTCATCGCCGGCTTGCTGGCGGGGATCCTGGTGTGGCTGGTGACCATGCTGTTACCACTGGTCGGCAACCTGCAGGGCTTCTACATTCCGCTGCTGAACATGATCTACGTGCTGGACGACACCAGCTGGCACATGGCGGCGATTGCCTCGCTGGCAGCCAACGTGTTGATGTTCACCCTGATCTCGCTGTTCACCAACGCCAGCACCGAGGAGGCCAGCGCTGCCGAAGCCTGCGCCGTGGATAACGTGCGCCGTCCGCAACGCCGGGAACTGCACGCCGCCTCGCCCCAGGAATTCGCCACGCAACTGGCCAAGCCACTGGGTGCAAAAGCGGCGCAGAAAGAAGTGGAACAGGCACTGCGCGATCTCTATCTGCCTTTCGACGAACGCCGACCCTATGCCCTGCGCCGCTTGCGTGACCGCATCGAGGCCAACCTCTCCGGCCTGATGGGCCCGAGCGTGGCCCAGGACATGGTCGAGACGTTTCTGCCGTACAAGGCTGGCGGCGAAAACTACGTCACCGAAGACATTCACTTCATCGAAAGCCGCCTCGAGGATTACCACTCGCGCCTGACCGGTCTGGCCGCCGAACTCGATGCCCTGCGCCGCTATCACCGCCAGACCCTGCAGGAATTGCCGATGGGCGTTTGCTCGCTGGCCAAGGATCAGGAAATCCTCATGTGGAACAAGGCCATGGAGGAACTGACCGGCATCGCCGCGCAGCGCGTGGTCGGTTCGCGCCTGAGTACCATTGCCGACCCATGGAAAGAACTGCTGCAAGGCTTCATCAATCTGCCGGACGAACACTTGCACAAACAGCACCTGGCCCTCGACGGCCAGACACGCTGGCTGAACCTGCACAAGGCGGCGATCGACGAACCCCTCGCGCCGGGCAACAGCGGCCTGGTGTTGCTGGTGGAAGACTTGACCGAAACCCAGATGCTCGAGGACAAACTGGTGCACTCCGAGCGCCTGGCCAGCATCGGTCGACTGGCGGCCGGCGTGGCCCATGAAATCGGCAACCCGATCACCGGTATCGCGTGCCTGGCGCAAAACCTGCGCGAAGAACGTGAAGAAGACGGCGAGCTGAAGGAAATCAGCGGCCAGATCCTCGAGCAGACCAAACGCGTGTCGCGCATCGTCCAGTCGCTGATGAGCTTTGCCCATGCCGGCAGCCATCAGCATAGCGACGAGCCCGTCTGTCTGGCCGAAGTGGCTCAGGATGCCATCGGCCTGCTGGCCCTGAACCGACGCAATTTCGAAGTGCAGTTCTACAACCTGTGCGACCCCGAACACTGGGTCGAAGGCGACCCGCAACGGCTGGCCCAGGTATTGATCAACCTGCTATCAAACGCCCGTGACGCCTCGCCTCCCGGCAGTGCGGTACGGGTCAAGAGCGAAGCCGGCGAACACACGGTCGATCTGATCGTGGAAGACGAAGGCAGCGGTATTCCGTCGAGCATCATGGACCGATTGTTCGAACCTTTCTTCACCACCAAGGACCCTGGCGAAGGCACCGGTCTGGGCCTTGCACTGGTCTATTCCATCGTTGAAGAGCATTATGGACAAATCACCATCGACAGCCCGGCTGATGTTCAAAGCCAACGCGGCACCCGAATCAGGGTTACCTTGCCGCGTCATGTCGAAGCGACGTCCGCTGTGAACTGAGACCGTCGAGAGTATCGAATCAATGCCGCACATTTTGATCGTCGAAGACGAAACCATTATCCGCTCCGCCTTGCGCCGTCTGCTGGAACGTAACCAGTACCAGGTCAGCGAAGCCGGATCAGTGCAGGAAGCACAAGAACGCTTCACCATTCCCTCGTTCGACCTGATCATCAGTGACCTGCGCCTGCCGGGCGCGCCTGGCACGGAGTTGATCAAGCTCGCCCAGGGCACGCCGGTGCTGATCATGACCAGCTATGCCAGCCTGCGCTCGGCGGTCGACTCGATGAAAATGGGCGCGGTGGACTACATTGCCAAGCCATTCGACCATGACGAAATGCTGCAAGCGGCCGCACGAATCCTGCGCGACCGACAAACGGTACAAGCCGGCGGTGAAGCGGTTGCCGGCAAAGCCGCCAACGGTGCAGCGAAATCCGGTACCGACAACAGCAACGGTGAAATCGGCATTATCGGCTCGTGCCCACCGATGCAGGACCTGTACGGCAAGATCCGCAAAGTGGCACCGACCGACTCCAACGTTCTGATCCAGGGCGAATCGGGTACCGGTAAAGAACTGGTGGCGCGCGCCCTGCACAACCTGTCCAAACGCGCCAAGGCGCCGATGATTTCGGTGAACTGCGCGGCCATTCCGGAAAGCCTGATCGAGTCCGAACTGTTCGGCCACGAAAAAGGCGCATTCACCGGCGCCAGCGCCGGGCGCGCCGGCCTGGTGGAAGCGGCGGATGGCGGCACCTTGTTCCTCGACGAAATTGGCGAACTGCCACTGGAAGCCCAGGCTCGCCTGCTGCGCGTATTGCAGGAAGGCGAAATTCGTCGCGTGGGCTCGGTGCAGTCGCAAAAAGTCGATGTGCGCCTGATCGCCGCGACTCACCGCGATCTCAAGAGCCTGGCGAAAATCGGCCAGTTCCGTGAAGACTTGTATTACCGCCTCCACGTTATCGCGCTGAAGCTGCCAGCCCTGCGCGAACGCGGTGCGGACGTCAACGAAATCGCCAACGCCTTCCTGGCGCGGCAAAGTGCGCGGATCAACCGCACCGACCTGAAGTTCGCCGCGGACGCCGAGCAAGCCATTCGCCACTACTCCTGGCCGGGCAACGTTCGTGAACTGGAAAACGCCGTCGAGCGCGCCGTTATCCTGTGCGAAAGCCCGGAAATTTCCGCCGAGCTGCTGGGCATCGACATCGAACTGGGCGACCTGGAAGACGACGAGTTCATTGGCCTGCCCCCACAACAGGGCAACGGCAACGCCAGTAACAGCAACCACGAACCGACCGAAGACCTCTCCCTGGAAGACTACTTCCAGCATTTCGTCCTCGAGCATCAGGACCACATGACCGAAACCGAGTTGGCCCGCAAACTCGGGGTCAGCCGCAAATGCCTGTGGGAGCGCCGTCAGCGCCTTGGCATCCCGCGGCGCAAGACCGGGGTGGCCAGCGAAAGCTGAACCGTACCTGTCTCATGTGCGGGTAACACGTGACTTTCTGAAAAAACTGTTACCTCAGCTTTTTCACGTAACAGAAGCCGGGGCTTACGGTAACGAAGCCCCGGCTTTTTTTGGCCCTCGAAATGCCTGCCGACCGGCCTAACCCCTTGTTTTATTGGGTTTCGCAAAAGTTGGCACGCACCCTGCTATATGTTTGGTACAAGAACAATAACAAGCAATGCACAAGACAATAAAAATAAGACGAATCGACTCACGCACAATAAAAACAAGACGGCGAGAGGCGCAGCTAACTGATTCTTTTGGAGAGGCGTTGTATTTGGGGCTTGCCCCACGACCAGGCTGAGAACAACAAAAAACTGTCTTAAGACAGAGCCTGTACTGGTTGGATCGAAAGATCACTGCAATTCAGCGACCAAAGCAATCCGTTTGCTCTTGGCTCCTGATTGGGAGGGCCATGAAGGAAAGCTTCATGGCGAGGGCACTCAACAAAAACAAGAAGCCCGAAACCAAAAATAAAAATAGAGCATGCAACTACTTCTTGGGGAGCTTCGGCTCCCCTTGTGGTTTCCGTGATTCGCAAATCCCCCGCAAATCGACTCGTTCCGGCCTTGAAGCCTGCGGCCTACAGCTCATATCTGCTGTGTCCTACACCATCCCCCGACTAAATGCTAGAATCCCCGCCCATCATGCGGTCATTCTTCTGTTATGGCCGAATATTCCTTCAAACAGTGCATCCCATGCTGAAGAAGCTGTTCCAGTCATTCCGTACTCCCAAGCGTCCTACGCAACACATTCGCAGCACGCCTGAAGTGCTCAACAGCGGCCAACACTCGCTGCAGAAGGCGCAATTCAGCCGCTACGCGGTGAATATCGTTGAACGCCTGCAGAACGCCGGTTATCAGGCTTACCTGGTGGGCGGTTGCGTGCGCGACATGCTGCTGGGTATCACACCGAAAGATTTCGACGTTGCCACCAGCGCCACACCCGAGCAGGTACGGGCCGAATTCCGTAACGCGCGAATCATCGGGCGCCGGTTCAAGCTGGTGCACATCCACTTCGGCCGCGAAATCATCGAAGTCGCGACCTTCCGCGCCAATCACCCGCAGAACGAAGACGAGGAAGACAGCAATCAGTCTTCGCGCAACGAAAGCGGGCGCATCTTGCGCGATAACGTCTATGGCACCCTGGAGGAAGACGCGCAACGTCGCGACTTCACCATCAATGCCTTGTATTACGATCCGGTCAGCGAACGCATCCTCGACTACGCCAACGGCGTACACGACATCCGCAACCACCTGATCCGCCTGATCGGCGATCCGACGCAACGTTACCAGGAAGACCCGGTACGGATGCTGCGGGCCGTGCGTTTCGCCGCCAAGTTGAACTTCGGCATCGAAAAACACAGCGCCCTGCCAATCCGCGGCCTGGCGCCGATGCTGCGCGAGATCCCGTCGGCCCGCCTGTTCGAAGAGGTGCTCAAGCTGTTCCTCTCCGGCCATGCCGCCGATACGTTTGAAATGCTGGTCGACCTGCAGTTGTTCGATCCACTGTTCCCGGCCAGCGCCGAAGCACTGGAATACAACCCGACGTACACCCACACCCTGATCAGCGAAGCCCTGATCAATACCGACCTGCGGATCAAGCAGAACAAACCGGTAACCCCGGCGTTCCTGTTTGCAGCCCTGCTCTGGCCTGCCCTGCCGGCCCGCGTCCTGCGCTTGCAGGAGCGTGGCATGCCGCCGATTCCGGCGATGCAGGAAGCGGCGCACGAGCTGATTGCCGAACAGTGCCAGCGCATCGCGATTCCGAAACGCTTCACCATGCCGATCCGCGAGATCTGGGACATGCAGGAACGCCTGCCCCGCCGCAGCGGCAAGCGTGCCGATCTGCTGCTGGACAATCCACGCTTCCGTGCCGGCTACGACTTCCTGCTGCTACGCGAAAGCGCCGGCGAGCAGACCGATGGCCTGGGCGAATGGTGGACGGACTATCAGGACGCCAACGAAAGCGAGCGTCGCGACATGATTCGCGACCTCAGCGGCAAGGAAGAAGGCACCGGCGCTCCGCGCAAGCGTCGCCGCAGCGGTGGTTCCAAGCGCAAACGCGCCGCCGGCGCTTCGAGCACCACGGGCGAGTAATCCATGGAACGCATCTACATCGGCATGGGCAGCAATCTGGCTGACCCCGCCGACCAATTGCGCAGCGCCGTCGAGGCGCTGGCGCAGTTGCCGCAAACGGAGCTGGTTGGGGTTTCTGCGTTTTATCAAAGCGACTCGCTGCTACCCGGACAACCGCGCTACACCAATGCGGTGGCCGCTCTCGACAGCACGCTGGCGCCGCTGGATTTGCTCGATGCCTTGCAGGCTATCGAAAACGGCCAGGGTCGTGAGCGCCTTGAGCGTTGGGGGCCGCGCACGCTGGACCTCGACATCTTGCTGTTCGGTGATCGGCTGATCGACGAACCGCGCCTCAAGGTTCCCCATTACCACATGCAGGAAAGGGCCTTCGTGCTGTATCCGCTGGCGGAACTGGCACCTGCGGATCTGCGCCTGGCCGATGGCCGGATCTTGGCCGAACTGCTCAAGGCATGCCCGTTCGTCGGCCTGGAACGCCTCCCCCAGATTTGACGAAGATCCCCTGTGGGAGCGAGCCTGCTCGCGATAGCGGGAGTACATTCAATATTGATATGGACTGACACACCGCCATCGCGAGCAGGCTCGCTCCCACATTGGTTGTGGCGAACACAAAAGTGCAGCCAACCGCCGAATCGAACAAACCTGCTGAATCGCATCAGTTACCCCGGTAACACCCCACCCGTAACAATGCGGTAACACACGCAATTGACTTCCCTCGTTCTCCTCACGACTATAGGCGTCCCGCTGCCGCCAACACGGCGTTCAAGGGCGCAATCCAGGCCTTAAAAGCACGACGAAAGAGCGTGCGCCTGTATTCAACGAAGAATCACGCGCGTTACTCGCAGTAGTTTCCACAGCGCCTGAATGAGGAACTTTTCATGCCAGCCATCACCCTGACCACCCTGCAAGGTCTGAAGCAAAAAGGTGAAAAAATCACCATGCTGACCTGCTACGACGCGACCTTCGCCCACGCCTGCAACCAGGCCGGCGTCGAAGTGCTGCTGGTGGGCGACTCCCTCGGCATGGTTTTGCAGGGCCACGACAGCACCTTGCCTGTCACCACCGCAGAAATGGCTTATCACGTGGCCGCCGTCAAACGCGGTAACAGCGATGCCCTGATCCTCGCCGACCTGCCTTTCATGGCCTACGCCACCACCGAGCAAGCCATGGTCAACAGCGCCCTGTTGATGCAGGCCGGCGCGCACATGGTCAAGGTTGAAGGGGCGTTGTGGCTGGCCGATTCGATCCGCCTGCTGGCCGAGCGCGGCATCCCTGTCTGCGCGCACATGGGCCTGACGCCGCAATCGGTGAACATCCTTGGCGGCTACAAGGTCCAGGGTCGCAATGAAAACCAGGCGCGGCAGATGCGTGCCGACGCGATTGCCCTGGAACAGGCTGGCGCGGCAATGCTGCTGCTCGAGTGCGTCCCGAGCGAACTGGCGGAGGAAATCACCCAGGCGGTGAAGATCCCGGTGATTGGTATTGGCGCCGGCAATCGCACCGATGGCCAGGTGCTGGTTCTGCACGACATGCTGGGGCTGTCCATTACCGGCCGCGTGCCAAAATTCGTGAAAAACTTCATGACTGGCCAGACCAGCATTGAAGCTGCATTGAATGCCTACGTGACTGAAGTCAAAGCGGCAACTTTCCCTGGGATCGAACACGGATTTTCTGCATGAACACCGTAAAAACCGTACGCGAACTGCGGGCCGCCGTGGCCCGTGCCCGTGGCGAAGGCAAGCGCATCGCCTTTGTGCCGACCATGGGCAACCTGCACAGCGGCCACGTGGCGTTGGTGACCAAAGCCTCCCAACGGGCGGACTTCGTGGTCGCTAGCGTTTTCGTCAACCCGCTGCAATTCGGTGCTGGCGAAGACCTCGACAAGTACCCGCGCACCCTCGCCGCCGACCAGGAAAAGCTGCTCCAGGCCGGTTGCCATCTGCTGTTTGCCCCCACTGTTGAGGAGATGTATCCCGACGGCATGGCCGGCCAGACCCGCGTCAGTGTCCCGCAATTGTCCGAAGGCCTGTGCGGCGCCAGCCGTCCGGGTCACTTCGAAGGCGTGGCGACGGTGGTCAGCAAGCTGTTCAACATGGTCCAGCCGGACCTGGCGATTTTCGGCGAGAAAGACTTCCAGCAACTGGCGGTGATACGCGCACTGGTTCATGACCTGAACATGCCGATCCAGATCATCGGTGAGCCCACTGTTCGCGCAACCGATGGCCTGGCACTGTCGTCGCGCAACGGTTTCCTCAGCGAAGAGCAACGCGCTGTGGCACCGGTTGTCTACCGCACGCTGAAAGCGATCGGCGAGGCGATCAAGCAGGGTGAACGCGACTACCCGGCGCTGATCGGCACGCTGATCAAACAGCTCGAAACAGCCGGCCTGCGTCCTGACTATCTGGAAATCCGCCATGCCCTGACCTTGCGCCCGGCGACGGCGCAGGATCGTGACCTGGTGATTCTGGTGGCGGCGTTCCTCGGTACGACGCGGTTGATCGACAACCTGCATCTGAATCTCGACGCGCCCGTCTAGCCAACACAATTCCCCTGTGGGAGCGAGCCTGCTCGCGATAGCGGTTGTTCAGTCACAACAATTTTGACTGATACACCGCCATCGCGAGCAGGCTCGCTCCCACAAGGGGATCTGCGCCGGTTTCCAAGCCGTATTGCCGCCCACAAACCCTTCGGGCAAACTGCCCGCCGTTCGATTCCGACCTGGGAAATACTCATGCACGCCATCATGCTCAAAGCCAAGCTGCATCGCGCCGAAGTCACCCACGCTGTACTCGATTACGAAGGCTCCTGCGCCATCGACGGTGAATGGCTGGACCTGTCCGGCATTCGTGAGTACGAACAGATCCAGATCTACAACGTCGACAACGGCGAGCGCTTCACCACCTACGCCATCCGTGGTGAAGAAGGTTCGCGCATGATCTCGGTCAACGGCGCCGCCGCGCACAAGGCCAAGGTTGGCGATCGCGTGATCATCTGCGCTTACGCTCATTACAGCGAAGCCGAACTGCTCAACTTCAAGCCGCGCATGCTCTACATGGCACCGGGCAATGAATTGAGCCACACCAGCAACGCCATTCCGGTCCAGGTCGCCTGATCCGAGTCCTGTCTCTTCCGTTTGTCGGACCGTTCCTAACTTTGGTGTTAAAAAAGTACCGGAAACAGGTCAGACAAAGTCAAGACAGATCATTGCGCGGGGTTTACTGTATCCGCCCTGCGCCATGAAATCGTGTCGACGCAGTTGACCGGGACGCCCACCCACAGCGCTCCGGGATTTTTAGTGTTCAAAAGGCCGTTCAAGTAATAAGGAAACCCGCAGCGATGGCGTATTACCGCACTCCTCACGACGTTACCGCTCTGCCTGCCTGGCAAGCGTTGAATGACCACCGCCAAGCCATGCAGGATTTCAGCATGCGCGAAGCCTTCAATGCCGACCCGCAGCGTTTTACTCAATTCACCCTCAGCAGCTGCGGCCTGTTTCTCGACTATTCGAAAAACCTGATCAACGCCGAGACCCGCAATCTGCTGGTGGGCCTGGCCAACGAAGTCGACCTCAAGGGCGCGATCAAGTCGCTGTTCGACGGCGAAATCGTCAACTCTTCCGAAGGCCGTCCGGCCCTGCACACGGCCCTGCGCCGCCCGGTTGGCGACAAGCTGTCGGTCAACGGCGTCAACGTGATGCCCGAAGTGCACAAGGTGCTGAACCAGATCACCGACCTCGTCGGCCGTATCCACGATGGTCTGTGGCGCGGTTACACCGAGAAGCCGATCACCGACGTGGTGAACATCGGCATCGGCGGCTCGTTCCTCGGCCCTGAGCTGGTGTCCGAAGCGCTGTTGTCCTACGCCCAGAAAGGCGTGCGTTGCCATTACCTGGCGAACATCGACGGCAGCGAGTTCCACGAACTGACCATGAAGCTGCGCGCCGAGACCACGCTGTTCATCGTCTCGTCGAAATCCTTCAACACCCTCGAAACCCTGAAGAACGCCCAGGCTGCCCGTGCCTGGTATCTGGCCCAGGGTGGTTCGGAAGCCGAGCTATATCGCCACTTCATCGCGGTTTCGAGCAACAACGCCGCCGCGGTAGCGTTCGGCATCCGTGAAGAGAACATCTTCCCGATGTGGGACTGGGTTGGCGGGCGCTACTCGCTGTGGTCGGCCATCGGTTTGCCGATTGCCCTGGCCATCGGCATGTCCAACTTCAAGGAGTTGCTGTCCGGTGCCTACACCATGGACCAGCACTTCCAGAGCGCACCGTTCGAACAGAACATGCCAGTGCTGCTGGCCTTGCTCGGGGTGTGGTACGGCAACTTCTGGGGCGCGCAAAGCCACGCGATCCTGCCGTACGATCACTACCTGCGTAACATCACCAAGCACCTGCAACAGCTGGACATGGAATCCAACGGCAAGAGCGTGCGCCAGGACGGCAAGCCAGTGTCCACCGACACCGGGCCGGTGATCTGGGGCGGCGTCGGCTGCAACGGTCAACACGCCTACCACCAGTTGCTGCACCAGGGCACCCAACTGATCCCGGCCGACTTCATCGTGCCGATCGTCAGCTTCAACCCGGTGTCCGACCACCACCAGTGGCTGTACGCCAACTGTCTGTCGCAGAGCCAGGCGCTGATGCTCGGCAAGACCCTGCCTGAGGCTGAAGCCGAACTGCGCGACAAAGGCATGAGCGAAGACGATGTGCAAAAGCTCGCGCCGCACAAGGTGATCCCGGGCAACCGTCCGAGCAACACCCTGGTGGTCGAACGCATCAGCCCGCGTCGCCTCGGCGCTCTGGTGGCGATGTACGAACACAAAGTCTTCGTGCAAAGCGTGATCTGGGGCATCAATGCCTTCGACCAGTGGGGTGTGGAGCTGGGCAAAGAGCTGGGCAAAGGCGTCTACAACCGCCTGGTCGGCAGCGAAGAAACCCCGGCCGAGGACGCCTCGACACAAGGGCTGATCAATTACTTCCGTGGTCGTCACCGCGGGTGATTTGACAGCACCACCCACGGGCTTTGGATCAACCCGAATCCTGTGGGCAAAAACAATTCCCTGTGGGAGCGAGCTTGCTCGCGATTACGGACTGTCAGTCGACAACCATGTTGACCGCCATGCCCTCATCGCGAGCAAGCTCGCTCCCACAGTGGTTTATGGTGTTCTCTCATTCTGCGGTGAGCCTGTCTCCATGCCGATTGGCGACTGACTTGAACCCTTTGACTACTCGGCGCATCTTTATCTTTGTCGCAAAACAAGAATAAGGAACCGTCATGTTCGATATCAGCACGTTCCCCAAAGCCGATGCCGTCCGCCGGGCTGCACAATTGAGTCAAGACGACTATCAGCGCATGTACCGCCAATCCGTCGAACACCCCAGCACCTTCTGGGCCGAACAAGCCACGCGTTTTCTCGACTGGAGCGCGCCTTGGGAAACCGTCCAGCGCTACAACCTGAAAACCGGTGAAGCCAGCTGGTTTGCCGGCGCGCAATTGAACGTCAGCTACAACTGCATCGATCGGCACCTGGAGAAACGCGGCGATCAGGTTGCCATCATCTGGGAAGGCGACGACCCTGCCGACTCGACATCGATCACCTACAAAAAACTGCATGAAAACGTCTGCCGCCTGGCCAATGTACTAAAAAGCCGTGGCGTGAAAAAAGGCGACCGCGTGTGCATCTACCTGCCGATGATTCCCGAGGCGGCCTACGCCATGCTGGCCTGTACCCGCATCGGCGCGGTGCACTCGGTGGTGTTCGGCGGCTTCTCCCCGGACTCGTTGCGTGACCGCATTCTCGACGCCGAGTGCCGCACAGTGATTACCGCGGACGAAGGCGTGCGCGGCGGCAAGGTCGTGCCACTCAAGCAGAACGTCGACAAGGCGCTGCGAAGCTGCCCTGACGTGAGCACCGTGCTGGTGGTCGAGCGCACCAAGGGGCAGGTGAACCGGGTCGAAGGACGGGACATCAAGTACCAGCAGGCCCTGAGCGAAGCCAGCGCCGATTGTCCGCCCGAGCCGATGGACGCCGAAGACCCGCTGTTCATCCTCTATACCTCCGGCAGCACCGGCAAACCCAAAGGCGTGCTGCACACCACCGGTGGCTACCTGCTGCAAGCAGCGATGACCTTCAAGTACGTGCTGGACTACCGCGATGGCGAAGTCTTCTGGTGCACCGCCGACGTCGGCTGGGTCACTGGCCACAGCTACATCGTCTACGGTCCGCTGGCCAACGGCGCGACCACGCTGATCTTCGAAGGTGTGCCGAGCTACCCGAGCACCTCGCGCTTCTGGCAGGTGATCGACAAGCACAAAGTGAACATTTTCTACACCGCCCCGACGGCCCTGCGCGCACTGATGCGCGAAGGCCCCGAACCGTTGAAGCAAACATCCCGCGCCAGCATCAGGCTACTCGGCACGGTCGGCGAGCCGATCAACCCGGAAGCCTGGGAATGGTATTTCCATGCAGTCGGCGAAGAGCGTTGCCCGATCGTCGATACCTGGTGGCAGACCGAAACCGGCGGCATCATGCTCAGCCCGCTGGTCAGTGCCCAGCGGATCAAGCCTGGTTGTGCGACACAACCGATGTTCGGCGTACAACCGGTGCTGCTCGACGAGCAAGGCAGGGAAATCAAAGGTGCCGGCAGCGGCGTACTGGCCATAAAGTCCAGCTGGCCGGCGCAGATCCGCAGCGTTTATCGCGACCCGCAACGCATGGTCGACACCTACTTCAAGCCCTACCCCGGCTACTACTTCACCGGTGACGGCGCGCGGCGCGATGAAGATGGCGACTACTGGATCACCGGGCGCATCGACGATGTGATCAACGTATCCGGCCACCGTATCGGCACCGCCGAAGTGGAAAGCGCCCTGGTGCTACACCAGAGCATCGCCGAGGCCGCTGCGGTCGGTTACCCCCACGACATCAAGGGCCAGGGCATCTACGTCTTCGTCACGCCCATGAACGGCGCCGAAACCAACGATGAACTGAAGAAAGAATTGCTGGCCCTCGTCAGCCAGGAAATTGGCAGTTTCGCTAAGCCGGACTTGATCCAGTGGGCCCCGGCCTTGCCGAAAACCCGCTCAGGCAAGATCATGCGGCGCATTCTGCGCAAGATCGCCTGCAACGAACTGGACAGCCTGGGTGATACTTCGACCCTGGCTGACCCGAGTGTGGTGCAGGGCCTGATCGACAAACGCCTGAACCAGTAACGGACTGCGCACTGTAGGAGCAGCCGGTCGACGCTCGATCGCTCGCGATGAACTCCGACGCGCCGCGTACATTCAGGAAACACGCGTAATCGTTAACGTCCATCGCGAGCAAGCTCGCTCCTACAGGTTCACCATGGAATTCATCCGCACCCGCATCGAAACCCAGATCATGAGCCTGACCGGTTTGTCCCTGGGCAAACTCGATCTGGAAAACCCCAAGGGCGACCCCGGCCTGTTCGGGCCGGACTCGGTGAGCTGGCAAGTCCATGGCGATTTCAGCAGCATGCTGATCGGTGGCATCAGTGCCCTGATGCTGCAAGCCCTGCATCCTCTGGCATTGGCCGGGGTCTGGGACCATTCGAATTTCCGTGAAGACATGCTCGGCCGCTTGCGTCGCACCGGGCAGTTCATCTCCGGCACCACCTTCGGTTCTCGACAGGATGCCGACTGGCTGATCGAAAAAGTCCGCACCATCCATTTGCAGATCACCGGCACGGCACCGGACGGACGCGCCTACGCCGCCAGCGACCCCGAATTGCTGACGTGGGTGCACGTAGCGGAAGTCAGCAACTTCCTCACCGCACATTTGCGCTATCGCAATCCGCACCTGTCGCAGGTCGATCAGGATCGCTATTACGCCGAAATTGCCTTGGTTGCCGAGCGCCTCGGGGCCCGGGATGTGCCCCGTTCGCGGCAGGAAATTGCCGACTACCTTGAGCGCATGCGTCCACATTTGCTGTGCGACGAACGCAGCCGAGAAGTCCTGCGCCTGTTGCTGAACGCCCCCTCCCCCAGCCGCTTGGCCAAGCCTTTCGGTGGTTTGATGATGCAGGCCGGGATCGACCTGCTGCCGGACTGGGCCAGCGATATGCTCGGTGTCAGCCAGAATCCGCTGCAACGCAAGCTGATCCGCGCCAGCGTCAATCGCAGTGCGCCGATGCTGCGCTGGGCGGTGCGTAATGGGTCGGTGCAGCGGGCCAAGCGGCGGATGGGGATTCCTTAGAAAGAACAAAGATCAAAAGCTTCGCGAGCAAGTCGAGTCGTCGCACCGCCGCTCCCACATTGGATCTATGTCGAACTCGAGTTTTATGTTCACAGAAAATCCGATGTGGGAGCGGCGGTGCGACGACTCGACTTGCTCGCGAAGGCAGCACCTCGGTCCCGTGCCAAAACTGTTAAACTCCCGCGCCCAATTCCCTCCTGCAAGGCGCCCAGCATGTCTTCCTTGAATCAGGCGCTGCGCGCCGCCCTCGAACGTCGCCAGGATCTGCTGGTGGAGTTGCACAGCCAGGGTACCGATTGCTATCGCCTGTTCCACGGCAGCCAGGAGGGCGCCGGGGGCCTGACCATCGACCGCTACGGCCCGCAATTGCTGGTGCAGAGTTTCCACCAGCCGCTGGAGCGCGAGACGCTGCTGCAACTGCACGAAGCGATCAATCAACACCTGGGTTTTGACACCCTGCTGGTCTACAACGACCGCTCCCGTGGCAATTCGCGCATCGATCGCGAAGACATTGTCTACCGCGCCGACGAAGCCGCCCTGCAAGACCTGGTCGGCCACGAATGGGGCCTGAACTATCGGGTACGGGGTCGCCATGCCGGACAAGACCCGCTGCTGTTCCTCGACCTGCGCAACACCCGCGGCTGGGTCAAGGATCACAGCAAGAACAAAAGCGTACTGAACCTGTTCGCCTACACCTGTGGTGTCGGCCTCAGTGCCGCCGCCGGTGGTGCGCGCGAGGTGTGCAACCTGGACTTCGCCGAAGGCAATCTGGCGGTCGGTCGGGAGAACGGCCAACTCAACCCGCAGTTGCCGACCATGGAATTTATCCAGTCCGACTACTTCCCGGCCATTCGCCAACTGGCCGGCCTGCCGATCAGCCAGCGCCGCGGGCAAAAACTGCCGAGCTATCCGCGCCTGGAACAGCGCCAGTACGATCTGGTACTGCTCGATCCACCGGCCTGGGCCAAGAGCGCATTCGGCACCGTCGACCTGCTGCGCGACTACCAGAGCCTGCTCAAACCGGCCCTGCTGACCACCGCCGACAACGGCGTGCTGATCTGCTGCAACAACCTGGCGAAAGTCAGCATGGACGACTGGCGCGAGCAGGTTTTGCGTTGCGCAGAGAAGGCCGGGCGGCCGGTGCGTGAGTGGAGCGTGATGAAACCGGGCGCCGACTTCCCGTCGATGGATCAGCAACCACCGCTGAAAACCCTGATTCTGCAGCTCTGACCGCTGTGGGAGAAATCTGAAACTTCCTGATCAGTCCAATCACTTGGGAACCGGAAACGCGTGCCATACTCCAAGGCACTCCGATCCAGACAGATGAAGCCGCACATGTACAAAGGATTGATTCGCGCCATCGGCGCCTTGTTGACTGCTCTGGCCCTCTACAGCTTGCTGGGTTTTCTGATTTTACCGGGTGTCGCGCTGCGCGTTGCCAACCAGCAACTGGCCAACTACGCCACCACACCCGCCACGATCCAGCGGATCGAATTCAATCCGTTCAGCCTTGAACTGACCCTTTGGGGCTTGAACATCGGCGAGCCCGGTAAGGAGCAGGTCGGTTTCGAACGCCTGTATGCCAATCTGCAACTCGACAGCCTGTGGACCAAGGCGGTGCACCTGTCCGATGTCGAACTGGACAAGGCCAAGACCGAAATCCTGTTCAGCAAGGATGGCAAACTCAATCTGCTGGGGCTGTTCAAACTGCCAGCGAACGAACCCACACCCGCCGACCCGGATGCCAAGCCGTTTCCGCTGCGCATCGAGCGAATCAAACTGGCGGGCGGCGCCGTGCACTTTGAAGATGCCCGGCCCAGCGAGCCCATCGAGTTTGTATACGACACACTCGATTTCGAGCTGAAGAACCTCAGCACCCTGCCCGATGACAGTGCCGACATGACCTTGGTGGCCGTCGGCCCCAATGGCGGACAGATCGACTGGACCGGCAACTTCAGCCTGATCCCGATCGCTTCCGAAGGTAAGCTGAAAATCACTGATGGCAAGATGAAAGCCTTTTGGCCCTATGTGCGCGACGCCGTGCCACTGGACCTCGAAAACGGCGTCATGAGCATCAGTACCGACTACAAATTCAGCCTGGCCAAGGAAACCGAGCTGCTGCTGAGCAATGTAGCGGTCAACATTGCACCCTTCGCGATCAAGGCCCCGGATGGCCGGCCGCTGGTGAGGCTCGAGCGCCTGGACGTCAGCGAAACCACCGTGGACCTGGCCAAGCAGCAAGTGGTGGTCGGCAAGATCCGCAGCCACAAACTGGAAACCTGGGCCGCGCTGGAATCGGACGGCCAACTCGACTGGCAGAAACTGTTCGCCAGCCAACCGTCAAAACCCGCTGCCAAAGCCAAGGCGGATGCCGAACCGGCCAGCACTCCGGCGGCGGCAGACTCACCGAAACCTGAACCGGCCGCCCCAGACAAACCCTGGCAGGTGTTGCTCAAGGATGTGCAGTTGCGCGATTACCAGGTGCATCTGGCTGACCGCAAGGCACAGCCTGCCGTCGCCCTGGATCTGGCTCCGCTGAACCTCGACCTGCAAAACTTCGACAGCCTCAACGGTTCCCCCTTTACCCTCAAGCTCGATACCGGCGTGGGCAAGCAAGGCAGGATCATGGCCGACGGCGAGGTCAACCTGGCCCCGGTCAGCGCCAGGCTGAAGGTACAGACCAAGGACATCGACCTGCGGGTTGCCCAGTCCTACATCACGCCGTTCATTCGCCTGGAACTGCGCAGCGGCATGCTCGGCAGCGATCTGGCGGTCGACCTGAAAAGCACTGAGCCTCTGGCGTTCAACGTTACAGGCCGCGCCCAGGTCGATCAGTTGCATACCCTGGACACCCTGAAAACCCGCGACTTCCTCAAGTGGCAACAGGTCGTGGTCGAAGGCCTGAACTATCAGCATGGGGACAGCCTGTCGATCGACAAGATCAACCTGTTCCAGCCCTATGCGCGCTTCATGATCAACGATGATCGCACCACCAACATCGATGACCTGCTGATTCCGCAACCGGTGGACTCCGGGGCAAAACCGGCGGCGAGCAAACCGGCCAGCAACGAAAAACCGCTGGGCATCCACATCGGCGGCATTTTCATCAATGACGGTTCGGCCAACTTCGCCGACTTCAGCCTGACCCCGAACTTCGCCACCGCCATCCAGCAACTCAATGGGCAGATCGGCACCATCGACAGCCGCCAGCCGAAACCGGCCGGTGTCGACGTCAAGGGCAAGGTCGATCGCTACGCGCCTGTGACCATCAAGGGTTCGGTCAATCCGTTCGACCCGATGGCCAGCCTCGACATCGCCACCAGCTTCAAACGCGTGGAACTGACCACACTGACGCCCTACTCCGGCAAGTTCGCCGGCTACCGTATCCGCAAGGGCCGGCTCAATCTCGACCTGCACTACCAGATCACCAAGGGTCAGCTCAAAGCTGAAAACAAAGTGGTGGTCGAACAACTGCAGCTGGGTGAAAAAGTCGACAGCCCGGATGCCGTGAGCTTGCCGCTGAAACTGGCGATTGCCTTGCTCAAGGACGTCGACGGCAAGATCTCCATCGAACTGCCGGTCAGCGGCGACCTGAACAACCCTCAGTTCAGCGTCATGCCGATTATCTGGCAGACCCTGCGCAACCTGATCGTCAAAACCGCGGCAGCACCGTTCAAACTCATTGGCGGGCTGGTCAACGGTGGCGGCTCGGAAGACCTGGGCAGCGTTTCATTCGCAGCCGGTTCCAGTGAATTGGGCAAGGACGCCGAAGGCGCCCTGGACAAACTGTCCAAGGCGCTCAAGGAACGTCCGGCCCTGCGCCTGGAAATCGAAGGCACCGCCGCCCAGAGCAGCGATGGCCCGCTGATCGCCGAACAACGCCTGGAGCGTGAGTACCAGTACAACTACTACAAAATGCTCCAGCGCCGCGGTGACAAGGTCCCGGCCCAGGCTTCGTTGCTGGAAGTGCCGGACGGGGAAAAAGGCCCGCTGCTCGAAGGTATCTACCGCACCCGCCTGAAAACCCAGCCCCCTGCCGAATGGAAGGACCTGGGCAAGGAAGAGCGCACCGCGAAAATGCGTGCCGAGGTGATCAAGTTCTGGAGTTCCAGCGACGTGCTGTTGCGTCAACTGGGCCAGGAACGCGCCAGCAGCATCAAGGATTACCTGGTCGACAAGGCCCAGCTGGAAGATGACCGGGTGTATTTCATCGACGCCAATCTGGGCGAGGCGCAAAGCGACGGCCGCGTGGTGACGCCGATGCATCTGGATGCCGAGTGATGATGCGGCGGCAGCTGACTGGCCTGATCCTGGCGCTCTCCGCCAGTCAGGCCTGGGCGGCCGATACCCTGCGCTGTGGCAGCCAGTTGATCAGCGTCGGCGATCGCTCGAGTGAGGTTTTGCAGAAATGCGGTGAACCGGTCAGTCGCGACCTGCTGGGTTACAAACGCAGTGCAGATCGGCGCGAAGAGTTTCAAGTCGAGGAATGGACCTACGGACCGAATGGCGGGATGTATCAATACTTGCGGTTCGAAGGTAATCGGCTGAAACAGATCACCAGCAAACGCGGCAATTGATTAGCACTAGCCAATGTGGGAGCAAGCCCGCTCCCACAATGATTTTAAGCGCTGCATATAGAGCAGGCCCCGGCAAAAATGCGCGGGGTCTGTGGTGGCCAACATTCGTTTGGCCCCGGTCCAGGCGAGAAGTCTTGCCTTACTCGGCTTTGAGGCCGTCAGCGGAGACCGCCTTGACGCCTTTGATCTTCTTGGCGATGGCCACAGCCATTTCTTTTTGCGAATCGGTCACGGCGGTGGTCGACGACAGCGATACCACGCCTTTGTTGGTTTCAACCTTGATGTCGGTACCTGGAATGCCTTTTTCGGTCATCAGGTCAGCTTTGACTTTGGTGGTGATCCAGGTATCGGAAGTAGCTTCTTTCGCTTCGGTCATTTCACCGGCAGCCAGCACCATTGGCGACTGGGTTGCCTGGGTGGTTTGAGCAAACGCGGGGTTGGCCATGGTCAGGGTCAGCGCGGTAGCAGCAGCGGCAGTGATAGCGAACTTCTTCATACGAGTAACTCCTGTTTTTCGGAAAGTCTGCCGGGTGTCTTTTCGGCAGGGTTACCAAGGATATTGCGAACGCTATGCCAACTTTTAAACAGAGTTAAAAACCTTATTAATCAACAAGTTATAAAATCAGCCAATTTTCGGAATCATGCAAAATGCACGAGAAGCACGAACACTGCATGCAAGTTGCGGGTTTATGGAAAGTTCCTAAGATGCTGAATTTCTGAGCTTTATCTGCGGCATTTGACGACGGGTCGACAAACAGGAAAATCCCCGCAAAAGCGGGGACTTGATTCAGCACTTCATGCCGCAGAACCGGAACACCCTTTTGGCAAGTAATCCTTGGAAACGCTGCTTTTACATGACCAGCCTTTGTCTTCGTCCCGTGTCAGGGTGACGGTTTTTCCCTGGACCACCCCCGGGGCATTGTGCAACGTACAAACGATTGATCCCGCTCCCGCCGGCGTCGTAGCCGTCACAGACAGGGCGCAATGGTTGGTCGATGTCTCGCCAGCGGGCGCCACGTTGGCAATTGTCGGGGTTTCCCCCTGGCTGATCACATCCTCGAACGGCACCTTCATTGCAGTCAGTTCGGCCAGCGCCGCCGTGACCTTGGCCCGAGCCTGGTACTTGGAATACATCGGCAGACCCAGTGTTGCCAGGATCCCGATGATCGCCACCACGACGAGCAACTCGATCAGGGTAAAACCTTTCTGATTGTTCATGTACAAGCTCCATGCATGAGTCGAAGGCTCATGACCTGCCCCATGGCAGCACAGCCTGTGCCAAGGCCAGAAGCCCCTGTTGGCAGGGGGCGTGGTGGCCGCACAGCCCTTGCCTACTACCAGGATCAGCACTATCTGACGTTTTTTGTCACCTCACCCTTGCGGGTTTGGCCCCGTCCCTTGACTAGGCTATAAGAGCAATTCAATCGGAATACCCAGGACTGAACATGGCGGTCAAGGCAGCGAAAATCAGCGTGTATGCATGGGAAGGCATCGACCGCAAAGGCACAAAAGTGACCGGCGAACTCAGCGCTCAAAACCCGGCGCTGATCAAGGCGAAACTGCGCAAGCAAGGCATCAGTCCCGGCAAGGTCCGCAAGAAAAACCATTCGGTGTTCAACATGGGCAAGCGCATCAAGGCCCAGGACATTGCCCTGTTCACCCGGCAAATGGCGACGATGATGAAGGCCGGGGTGCCGTTGTTGCAGTCCTTCGACATCATCGGCGAGGGCTTCGACAATCCGGCCATGCGCAAGCTGGTGGACGAACTGAAACAGGAAGTTGCGGCAGGCAGCAGCTTCGCCGCCGCCCTGCGCAAGAAGCCCCGGTATTTCGATGAGCTGTATTGCAACCTGGTGGATGCCGGCGAGCAGGCCGGTGCCCTCGACACCCTTTTGGAGCGGGTCGCGACCTACAAGGAAAAAAGCGAAAGCCTCAAGGCCAGGATCAGGAAAGCCATGACCTACCCGCTGGTCGTGGTGTTCGTCGCGGCAATTGTCACCGGGATTCTTCTGGTCAATGTCGTGCCGCAGTTCGAGTCGGTGTTCAAAGGCTTTGGTGCAGAACTGCCGGCCTTCACCGTAATGGTCATTGGCCTGTCGCAATTCATGCAGGCCTGGTGGTGGGTGGTCCTTGGCGCGCTGGTCACCACGGCCTTCGGCGTGCGCCACGCCCTCAGGACATCCCCGGCCTTCCGTGACCGGATGGATACCTGGCTGCTGAAACTGCCGCTGGTGGGCACCCTGATGCACAAGTCCGCCGTGGCCCGGTTCGCCCGTACACTGTCGACCACTTTTGCTGCCGGCGTGCCGCTGGTGGAGGCCCTGGAATCAGTGGCCGGTGCGACCGGCAATGTCGTGTTCAAGCGCGCGGTATTGCGCATCCGGCAGGACATCTCGACCGGCATGCAATTGCATTTCGCCATGCGTACCTGCGGCGTCTTTCCGAACATGGCGATACAAATGACCGCCATCGGCGAAGAGTCAGGCACCCTGGACGCTATGCTCGACAAAGTCGCGGGGTTCTACGAAGACAACGTCGATAATATGGTCGATAACCTCACCAGCCTGATGGAGCCGTTCATCATGGTGGTGCTGGGTGTTATCGTCGGTGGACTGGTAGTTGCCATGTACCTGCCCATCTTCCAACTTGGCTCAGCGATCTGACATGCCCTTGAATGAAATCCTGATTCACTCTGCGCTGGCCTTTGTCCTTCTCGCAGGCATCACCGGCCTGCTGGTCGGCAGTTTCCTCAATGTCGTGATCTGGCGCCTGCCGAAAATGCTCGAACGCGACTGGCGTGAGCAGGCCCATGACATTCTCGGGCTGCCTGGCGAAACGCCGCTGCCGACCTACAACCTGTTGCTGCCCCACTCCCAGTGCCCGCACTGCGGTCACCGAATCCGCGCCTGGGAAAACATCCCGCTGCTCAGTTATGTGTTTTTGCGCGGCCGCTGCTCAGCCTGTAAGGCAGCGATCAGCCCGCGCTATCCGTTGACCGAACTGGCCTGCGGGCTGCTGTCGGCGTTTGTTGCCTGGCACTTCGGCTTTGGTTGGCCGGCCGCCCTGGTACTGGTCCTGAGCTGGGGGTTGCTGGCGATGAGCCTGATCGACGCCGAACATCAGATATTGCCGGACGTACTGGTGCTGCCGTTGATATGGCTGGGGTTGATCGTCAACAGTTTCGGCCTGTTCGTGTCGTTGCACGAGGCGCTTTGGGGGGCGATCGCCGGCTACGGCCTGCTGTGGTCGGTGTTCTGGCTGTTCAAGCTGATCACGGGCAAGGACGGCATGGGCTACGGTGATTTCAAGCTGCTGGCGATGCTGGGTGCCTGGGGTGGCTGGCAGATTTTGCCGCTGACCATCCTGCTGTCCTCGCTGGTAGGTGCCATTATCGGGCTGATCCTGCTGCGCTGGCGCAATGCAAAAACCTCGACGCCGATCCCTTTTGGTCCCTATCTGGCCATTGCCGGCTGGATTGCGTTGCTCTGGGGTGGTCAAATAACCGACCTCTATTGGCAGTTTGTCGGTTTGAAATGAATAGCCCTGTGGAAAAACCCTGGATTCTCGGCCTGACCGGCGGCATCGGTAGCGGCAAAAGTGCGGCCGCCCAACACTTCATCGATCTGGGCGTGCATGTGGTCGACGCCGATCATGCCGCTCGCTGGGTAGTGGAACCCGGCCGCCCGGCACTGGCGCAAATCGCCGAGCACTTCGGCACCGGCGTGTTGCAGGCCGACGGGCAACTGGAGCGCGCCGCACTACGCAAATTGATCTTCGAGGTGCCTGAAGAGCGCCGCTGGCTGGAGGCGCTCCTGCATCCGCTGATCGGCGAGGAGATCGCTCACCACCTGGCGCTGGCAAAATCGCCTTATGCGATTCTGGTTTCGCCGCTGCTGATCGAGTCCGGGCAATACACCATGACCCAACGGGTGCTAGTGATCGATGCCCCCGAACAATTGCAGATCGAACGTACCCTGCAACGTGACCAGACCAGCGAGCAGCAAGTCCAGGCGATCCTCAAGGCCCAGTCCAGCCGTCAGGATCGCGTGAGCCATGCCGACGACGTCGTGGTCAATGACCGCGACCTTGCCTGGCTGCACAGTGAGGTCGAACGCCTGCATCACTTTTATCTTTCTTTGCGTGGAGGCCAGTCATGAGCCAACCAACAACCGTCGAATGCCCAACCTGTGGCGCCCCCGTGGAATGGACCGCCGAGAGCAAATTCCGGCCATTCTGCTCCGACCGCTGCAAACTGATCGACCTGGGCGCCTGGGCGTCCGAAGAGCACAAGATTCCAGTGGCTCCCGATGCCGAGGACGAGATGTTCAGCGGTGACTTCGACCCGCGTCATTGATTCCGACCGCGGCGATTTCAGGCTTTGATCCGGATCAAGGCTTGGGATCGTCGTCCTTCCAGGGAGCCGAGAGGTAGCGGGTGCGGTTGAACGTCTCCAGCCACTCCGGGCAGAACACCACCAGCGCACTGACGATCATGCCGTTGATAAACGCTTCGGGAAAAATGATCAGCCACAGATATCCGACAAAGTCTTCCAGCCAGTACGGCATGGCAAAACGCTCGTCGAACCATAACAACCAAAGCGCCAGCAGCAGGCACAGCAACGCCGACAGCGCCGCCGCAAAAAATCCGGAAACGAAGATATACACAAAGGGATTTCGCGGCTGAGCACGCTCCACCAGGATCGCGCAGCACTCGGTGACCAGCACCGGCAGCGCAATCAACAGCGCGCCATTGATCCCGACCGCCATCAGATCCTGCCGACCGAGCAACACCAGCCCCGTTTGCGCCACCAACCCGCCGACCAGCGCCAGCGGCCAGTCCAGCAGTAGCGTCACCGCTGTCATGCCGATGAAGTGGTAAGACACGCCAGTATCAAAATCGCGCCGCACCAGCCACAACAGAAACAGCGCAAACACCGTTCCAAACAGCAGATGCTGACGACGGCTGTCGGTGAACAGTTCAACCCACGGTGCGCGACAGATCGCCCAGATCAACACCGGCACATAGATCAGCCAGCCGACCGCAAGGGTTTGCGATGACAGCAACTCTGCACCGATCATGGCTACGCGCGCCTCCCAGGCGAAGAACAACAGGCACTCAGTCTACACCGCCGCTCGCCTGCCCTTCGACTTCAAGCCCAATGCCGCGGATCGTTCATCACCGCGTCATGCTCGGCGAACAGCTTCGGTAGCTCTGACTTGAGAAAGTCCACCCAGGTACGCACCTTGGCATCGAGAAAGTGTCGCGAAGGATACAGCGCATACACATTGCGTTCGCGCAGGCGCCATGCCGGTAACACGCGCAGTAAAGTGCCGTCGCTCAAGGGCCGCGTCGCGGTGTAGAACGGCAGCAGGCTGATGCCCATGCCCGCCTCCGAAGCCTTGACCATCGACTCGGCAACATTGCACTGAAAGGTCTTGGCCGGGCTGACGGCGTGCTCGCCTTGCTCGTCCTGGAACAACCATTGATCGCTGTACAACGGGTCGAGCATGCGCAGGCATTGATGATCGCTCAGCGCCAGAGGCTGCTGCGGCACGCCCCGGCGTTGCAAGTAAGCCGGGGAGGCACAGGGCACGCTGTAGATCTGCCCGACGGCCTGCGCAACCATTTGTGAGTCGGCCAGTTCGGGCGCTATCGAAATCACCACATCGTGCCCTTCCTCCAGCGGATCGGGATTGCGCTGCGACAAGGTCAGCTCGAACACCACATCGGGATAGAGCTCGCTGTAGCGGGCGATCAACGGCGTGAGCAGCACACCCAGGCCGTTCATGCTGTGCACCCGCAGGCGTCCGGCCGGATTGATATGAGCGCCCCGGGCCTCGGCCGTCGCCTCGTCCATGGCTTCGACGATTTGTCGGCTGCGCAGCAGGAAGCGCTCGCCGGCGTCGGTCAGGCTCAAGCGCCGCGTGGTGCGTTGCAGCAGTCGCGCCTGAACATGCTCCTCCAGATCCGCCACCAATCGGGATACCTGCGCGGTCGACAGATCCAGCGCATCGGCAGCCCCGGTGAAACTGGCGCAGTCCACCACCCGGATGAACACGCGCAAGTTGTTAAGCACATCCATAAGCCCCCCTCGGGCGATGACTGTTACGTTTTATGTAAGGCTGCATCCGCCGTTCGCCCCTTTATCCGTCGGTGGCAAAGACTAAAATTCAGACATCAGAACCGACACGGAGCACGCCAACATGAAAACGTTGATCAGCCTGTTGCTGACCGTCATCGCCACCTCGGCCATGGCCGCCGACAACGAACCCCTCGCGGTCCTGTATAACCCGGCACAGCCCCTGGACATCGCCAAGGTGGTTTCTGTGTCCGACACGGCGACCGCGTGCGGGGTTGTACCGGCGACCATGGAGTATGTCGATCATCAGGGCCAGACCCATCGCGTGACCTACAACGTCATGGGTGATTGCACCAGCAACCTGTGATCAATGGCTCACAGCAAGGTCCACGTGTAGCTGAGGATCAAGCGGTTCTCGTCGATATCACTGCGGTAGTTTGAACGCGCCATCGCATTGCGCACACGGATGCCAAGGCCCTTGAGGCTGCCGCTCTGCAGCACATAGCCGATGTCCAGGTCACGCTCGCGATCCTTGCCTTCAAACCCCTTGCCGGTATCGACGTTATTGCCGCTGATGTAGCGCACGGTACTGGTCAGCCCCGGTACGCCGAGCGCCGCGAAGTCGTAGTCGTAGCGCGCCTGCCAGGAACGTTCATCGGTGGAGGCGAACTCGTAGGTCGGCACTTCGTTGCCCAGTGGTGAGATGTTGGCAAACACCCGTGGGAACGCACTGTCACCGAACATGCCCTGATAGCCGACGTAAAACGTATGGCCGCCACGCTTGGCCGACAGCAACGAGAAGAACGCCTGGTTGTCGATGTTGCCCAACAGTTTCTTGCCGTCCTCGCGCGAATCGTAGTAACCGAGGTTGGCACCGAGGATCCAGTCGCCCACCGGCTCACTGTGTTTTAAACCCAGAAAACGCTGGTTGTAGGTATCTTCCAGTTGCCCGTACCAGGCGCTGACCGAGCTGCGCTTGTCGTTGAAGACATAATCAGCGCCGGCAAAATTGAAACCGTCACTGCTGACCTGGCGCTGCGGCACATGGCCCAACATCGCTTGCATCTTTTCGTCGCCAGCCTCATTGCGCAGGCTGGTTGAACTCAAGTGACCACCCTGCAGCGTCAGGCCATTGATCTCGTTGGAGGTGATGCTTGCGCCCTGATAACTCGGTGGCAGCAGGCGAATATCGCTGAATGCCAACACTGGCAGATTGGGTTGCAGCTCACCGACTTTCAGCTCGGTTTTGGAGTAGCGCATCTTCAACGCGCCTTCCAGACGACTGTAGTTGTCCGCCGCGCGGCCGTCGTCCTGCACCGGCAGCAAACCCGTGTTGGTCCGGTCCGGAGCGCTGTCGAGCTTGAGGCCGAGCAAGCCGATGACGTCCACCCCAAACCCGACGGTGCCCTGGGTGTATCCGGACTTCACGTTGAGTATGAAACCCTGGGCCCACTCTTCAGCCTTCGATTGCTGGTTGGCGCCGACGATGTCGGAATAGTCGCGGCTGAAGTAGTAATTGCGCGCCTGCAACGTCGCGGTGGTGTCTTCGACAAAGCCGGTTTCAGCCGCCATCGCACCCGTGGAAAAACCCGAGACGACAGCCAGGGACAACGCCGAACCGGTTGTTGGGAGAATCTGTTTCATCGTTTTTCTCTTATTGTTATTGATCGACTGGTTGAAGGACTTCAGTTGCAGTGGATTTTCGACGGGGAACGGAACGACGGGCGCTCAACAGCACATGGGTGACCATGCCGAAAATCAGCCCCCAGAACGCCGCGGACAAACCGAACAACGACATGCCCGAAGCCGTGACCAGAAAGGTCACCAGCGCGGCTTCACGATCGCTCGGCACCGCCATCGCGCCCGTTAACGCGCCAGCAATGGCGGCGAACAGGGCCAGCCCGGCCAGTGCCCCGATCAGCTCTTTGGGGAACGCTGAAAACAGCGAGACCAGCGTGGCACCGAAGATCCCCAACAGCAGGTAACACAGGCCGCCGACGACCCCGGCCACGTAGCGTTTGCGAGGATCTTCGTGGGCTTCGCGACCCGTGCAGATCGCCGCGGTGATCGCCGCCAGATTCAGTCCATGGCACCCGAACGGCGCCAGCAATGCCGTGCCCAGCGCGCTACTGGCGATGATCGGGCTCGCCGGCGTTGGATATCCACTGGCGCGCAGCACCGCCATACCGGGCACGAATTGACCGGTCAGCGCCACCATCACCAGCGGCAAGGCGATGTTCAGGATCGCACCCAGGCTGAACTCAGGCGTGATCCACACCGGCGTGGCCAGGCCGATCACCAGCGCTTCACGATGCAAATCACCGGTGAACGCGGCAATCGAACAGCCCACCAGCAGCACCATCATCACTGCATAACGCGGCATCACACGCTTGCAGATCAGGTAGCAGGCAAACATCGCCAGGACCAGCAACGGCTTGTGCTGCATCGACACGAACAACCCGGTGCCGAAACTGAACAGGATCCCCGCCAGCATCGCCGCCGCGATGGCGGCGGGCAGCTTGTTGATGATCCGGTCGAAAGCGCCCGAGATGCCAACCACGAAAATGATCAGGCTGCTGACCAGATAAGCCCCCACCGCCTCTGCCATGGAGATGTCCGGCAACAGCGTCACCAGCAACGCCGAGCCCGGCGCCGACCAGGCGATGATCACCGGAACGCGGTAGCGCAGGCTCAAACCGATACCGAGCACGGCGCTGCCAATGGAGATCGCCCAGATCCAGGACGACAACACTTCCCGCGAAAGATGTGCCGCTTCTGCCGCCTGAAAGATGATCACCAACGGGCCGGCATAGGAAATCACCGTGGCAATCAATCCAGCCACGGCGGCTGACAACGAGAAGTCCTGGAAAAACGCTTTCATGATTCAGGCACCGGTCGCTGACAACGCTGGGTTGACGCCAGCAGCGCTGCGTCGGCTGCTGATGGCGAACACAGTCATGGCCAGGGCCGCCACCGCACCGGGCAAGGCAAACGCCATGAAGTTCAGTTGCAGGGGCAAGCTGATCCCGAGCAACGCACCACCCAGCAGCGGACCGACGATGGCCCCGTTGCGCCCGATGCCCGACGCCCAGCCCAGGCCGGTAGAACGAATCGTCATGGAATAAAACTGCGCGGCGCAGGCGTACAAAAGAATCTGCGAGCCAATGGTGGTGGCACCCGCAATGGCGATCAGCAGGTACAACACCGGCATCGGGCTGTTGAAGCCCAACAGGGTTATCGACACCGCCGCCATGGCGAAAAACACCGACAGCACCCGCGGCAGATTGAGTTTGTCGCCCAGCACCCCGCCACCGACCGCGCCGAAGATCGCCCCGAAGTTCAACACCAGCAGGAACGACAGGCTCGAACCCAGGCTGTAACCGGCGTTGGCCATCAGTTTCGGCAGCCAGGAACTCAGCGCGTACACCATCAACAGGCAGCAGAAAAACGCCAGCCACAGCATCAGCGTGCGCAGCGCACGGCCTTCACGGAACAGCTGCAACACCGGGGTGCCCGTGCCTTTCACTTCGACCATGTGCAATTGATCGGAGGTTTGCGCGACGTAGGCCGGATCAATCCGCTGAAGAATGTTGCGCGCCTCTTCATTACGCCCCTGACGCAACATGAAGCCCACCGATTCGGGCAGGAAATACATGATCAGCGGCAACAACAGCAACGGCAGGACCGCCACGTAAAACACCGACTGCCAGCCGAAACTCGGGATCAGCACAATGCCCAGTCCGGCGGACAGCATGCCGCCCACCGAGTAACCGCTGAACATGATCGCCACCAGCGTGCTGCGGATTTTTTTCGGCGCGTACTCGTTCATCAGCGCCACGACGTTAGGCATCACGCCGCCAATGCCGAGCCCGGCAATGAAGCGGCAGAGGCCGAACTCGGTGGGGTTTCGGGCGAAACCATTGAGCACGGTGAAACCACTGAAGAGCATCACGCAGATCGTGATGGCTTTCTTGCGGCCGATCCTGTCCGACAGCGGTCCGAAGAACAGCGCGCCGAACATCATGCCGAACAGTGCATAACTGCCCAGTGCACCCGCTTGCAGGGGACTGAGCCCCCACTCTTTCATCAGCATCGGCAAGACCACGCCGTAGATCACCAGATCGTAACCGTCGAAGATAATGATCAAGGCGCACCAGAACAGCACCATCCAGTGAAAGCGGTTGAAACGAGCGTTGTCGATGACCTCATGTACGTCGATCTTGCGCATGGCATCTATCTCTTGTTGTTGTTTTATTAGAGCGGCGGTAACACGGCTTACGTCCGTACAGCCGAGGGTAGAGCCGCCCAATACGTGGCAATAGCCAGTGAGCGCAGATCACTATCCGTTTTGTGCAGGGCCCTGAAACGGGCATGGGAACGGGAGGCTATGAGCCTCTGCGACAAATTGTCTTCTTTGCGATCACATTTGAACGCTAAGCTTGGGCCTATGGATGACTCAGATTATTTACGCCTGCTGACCATCGCGGCCGAGCAAGCCAACGCGTTCCTGTCCAATGCCCGCAAATGGGAGCGTGAGCGTTGGGTCTGCCAGCGCCTGCTGCAAGGCTTGAACATTCCCTATCGTGCCGATGAATTCGCCCCCGCCGGGGAGCCGCCGGACGTGTTGTTTCGCGATGCCAGTTTCGAGGTGTTCTTCGTGCTCGACGAGGGTCGACGCCTCAACGATGAATGGCGTGACGAACTGCAACGCCGCCGCAGCGCGTTTTCCCTGAGTCAACTGGTGCGCCGCGAGGCCAAGCCACGACGTATCCCCGCCAACGAGTTTTTGCTGCGATTGGCGCCGACCTTGCGTAAAAAAGCGCACAACTACAAAGAGCGCGGCATGGATCTGGGTGAACTGGACATCATTGCCTTCGCCAGCCTCAAACGCGAAGTGCTGGACCTCAACAGCCATTTCCCGCCGCCGACCGAATACCTGCGCCAGGGCTGGCGCTCGCTGTCATTGGTTGGGCCGACATTTGCCCGCGTGCTGTTCGCTCACCCGGATGCGCCGGACTTCTTACGCAGCAACCTGGGGCGCAGCATTGTGTTCGACGTCGGGATCAGCCTGTGAGCCTCGAGCCTTTCCCCGGCCAGCAGCTAAGCTCCGTTCACAGCCGAATAATTTCCCTGTAGCTTCTACACATTCAGCAACGTCTACCCCTGACGAGGCCCGATATGACCAGCCGCCTGAACCCCGACGACCAAAAGCATGTCGAAGAGTACCTGCAGTTGTCCCAGCACCAAGTCGAGCGCCGGCCTTTCCGGCCGTGGATGCTCCTTGTACTGGTCTTGGCAGTGACCATTGGTCTGGGCCTGTTGAGCCGACTTATAAGTTACCTGACGCTATGAGCTGCCTTGCGCTCGCTCGGGTAATTGCACCGATTTCTTTTAGCCTTGCGAGTTATCCCCATGTCCCATCGTATTGTTATTGTCGGCGGCGGCGCCGGCGGTCTGGAGTTGGCTACCCGTCTGGGTAAGACTCTGGGCAAGCGCGGCACAGCCAGCGTGATGCTGGTCGACGCGAACCTGACCCACATCTGGAAACCCTTGTTGCACGAAGTGGCGGCCGGTTCCCTGAACTCTTCCGAAGACGAACTCAACTATGTCGCCCAAGCCAAATGGAACCATTTCGAGTTCCAGCTGGGGCGCATGAGCGGGCTCGATCGCGCGAAGAAAAAAATCCAGCTGGCCGCCACCTATGACGAAGCTGGTGTGGAGTTGGTGCCAGCCCGCGAAGTGCCTTACGACTCGCTGGTGATCTCCGTCGGCAGCACCACCAACGATTTCGGCACTCAGGGCGCGGCGCAGCACTGCCTGTTCCTCGACACCCGCAAACAGGCTGAGCGATTCCACCAGCAACTGCTCAATCACTATTTGCGCGCTCACGCCGGTCAGACCGACACGATCGAGCAAATCAGCGTGGCCATCGTCGGCGCCGGTGCCACCGGGGTCGAACTGGCCGCCGAACTGCACAACGCCGCCCACGAACTGGCAGCCTATGGCCTGGACCGGATCAAACCGGAAAACATGCACATCACCCTGATCGAAGCCGGTCCACGGGTGCTGCCGGCGCTGCCAGAGCGGATTGGCGGACCTGTGCATAAAACCCTGGAGAAACTCGGGGTCAACGTCATGACCAATGCCGCTGTCAGCGAGGTGACGGCCGACAGCCTGATCACCGCCGACGGCAACGAAATCAAGGCCAGCCTGAAAGTCTGGGCCGCAGGGATTCGTGCACCGGGTTTCCTCAAGGACATCGATGGCCTGGAAACCAACCGCATCAATCAGCTGCAAGTGCTGCCGACCCTGCAAACCACCCGTGACGAGAACATCTTCGCCTTCGGTGACTGCGCCGCCTGCCCGCAACCGGGCAGCGACCGCAATGTGCCACCACGTGCCCAGGCCGCTCACCAGCAGGCTTCGTTGCTGGCCAAATCGCTGAAACTGCGCATCGAAGGCAAGGCACTGCCGGAGTACAAGTACACCGACTACGGCTCGCTGATCTCGCTGTCGCGTTTTTCGGCTGTGGGTAACCTGATGGGCAACCTCACCGGCAGCGTGATGCTCGAAGGCTGGCTGGCGCGGATGTTCTACGTGTCGCTGTACCGCATGCACCAGATGGCGCTGTACGGGCCGTTCCGCACGGCGATGCTGATGCTGGGCAGCAAGATCGGTCGCGGTACCGAGCCACGGCTCAAGCTGCACTGATGTAAACCTGTGGGAGCGAGCTTGCTCGCGATGGCGTCCTTTCTGTCGATATCAATGTCGCCTGATACACCGCCATCGCGAGCAAGCTCGCTCCCACAGGGTTTTGTGGCACGCCCAGTATTTTCGAAAGCAAAAAAAATCCCCGTATCTTTCGATACGAGGATTTTTAATATGGTCGGGGTAAGGGGATTCGAACTCCTGACATCCTGCTCCCAAAGCAGGCGCGCTACCGGACTGCGCTATACCCCGGTAAAAAAAAGGCACCCTTGAAGGCGCCTTCTTCGATCAGCGCTTTTGGCCTCTGATCTTAAGATTCGATTCCAGCGTTAACTGGTTTCAAAAATGGTGGGTCGTGTGGGATTCGAACCTACGACCAATTGGTTAAAAGCCAACTGCTCTACCAACTGAGCTAACGACCCAAAAATGGTCGGGGTAAGGGGATTCGAACTCCTGACATCCTGCTCCCAAAGCAGGCGCGCTACCGGACTGCGCTATACCCCGGTTTGAAATTGGCTCCGTGACCAGGACTCGAACCTGGGACCCAATGATTAACAGTCATTTGCTCTACCGACTGAGCTATCACGGAACTACACATTTCAATTTACAACTTTGAAGCTTTACTGCGTTCTCTTCGACCCGTTCGCATCACTGCGTTCGTGTGTCTGAGGCGCGCTATTCTACAATCTTCAGCACCTCTGTCAACCCCCTAAATTGCTTTCAAGTTAATGATTTGCAACTTATTTTGGATTCCTGCTTGGGGAGCGGAAACCCTGGCGGGTGACTTACTGCGGGGCGCACTTTACAAGCCTTTTCCTTTGAGTTCAACAGCCTAACGAAAAAAAGGCCTCGTTATGCGAGGCCTTTTCGATTTTGCTGCCGTTTTGAATCAGACGAAGACGATTTCGTCGTTTTCCACCACACCGTGAGCGGTATCGCCCGGCATGAATCGACCGGACAGGATCAGCTGCGCCAGCGGGTTCTCGATCCAGCGCTGGATAGCACGCTTGAGCGGCCGTGCGCCATACACCGGGTCGTAACCGACCGCGATCAGCTTGTCCATGGCTTCAGGGCTGAGCTCAAGCTTCAGTTCCCGCTCGGTCAGGCGGCTGCGCAGACGACCCAACTGGATCTCGGTAATACCGGCGATCTGATCTCGTGCCAATGGCTCGAAGATCACCACTTCGTCGACCCGGTTGATGAACTCCGGCCGGAAGTGGCTGGAAATCGCATCCATCACCGCTGCACGCTGCGCCTCACGATCACCGACCAGTTCCTGGATCTGCACCGACCCCAGGTTGGAGGTCATGACAATCACGGTGTTCTTGAAGTCCACCGTGCGGCCATGGCTGTCGGTCAAACGACCATCCTCGAGCACCTGCAGCAAGATGTTGAACACATCCGGGTGCGCCTTCTCGACTTCGTCCATGAGGATCACCGAATACGGCTTGCGACGTACGGCCTCGGTCAGGTAACCGCCCTCTTCATACCCCACGTAGCCTGGTGGCGCACCGATCAAGCGAGCCACGGAATGTTTCTCCATGAACTCGGACATGTCGATCCGCACCATCGCCTCTTCAGTATCAAAGAGGAACTCGGCCAGCGCCTTGCACAGCTCGGTTTTACCGACACCGGTCGGGCCGAGGAACATGAACGAGCCGCTCGGGCGATTCGGGTCGGACAACCCGGCGCGGGAACGCCGCACAGCGTTGGAAACCGCAACCACCGCTTCGTCCTGGCCGATCACACGCTGGTGCAACAGGCTTTCCATTTTCATCAGCTTTTCACGCTCGCCTTCGAGCATTTTCGACACCGGAATACCGGTCCACTTCGAAACGACTTCGGCGATCTCTTCTTCAGTCACCTTGCTGCGCAGCAACTGGTTTTCCGGTTTGCCGTGCTGGTCGACCATTTGCAGGCTGCGCTCCAGGTCCGGGATCACCCCGTACTGCAATTCAGCCATGCGGTTCAGGTCGCCTTTACGGCGAGCGGTTTCCAGTTCCTGACGGGACTGTTCGATCTTCTGCTGGATCTGCGCAGAACCCTGAACTTCGGCTTTCTCCGAGTTCCAGATTTCTTCGAGATCCGAGTACTCACGCTCATGCCGAGCGATTTCTTCCTGCAATTTTTCCAGACGCTTCTTCGCTGCGTCATCGCTTTCTTTCTTCAGCGCCTGGGATTCCACCTTCAGCTGAATCAGGCGACGCTCCAGACGGTCCAGCACTTCCGGCTTGGAGTCGATCTCCATGCGGATGCGGCTGGCGGCTTCATCGATCAGGTCGATGGCCTTGTCCGGCAACTGTCGGTCAGTGATGTAGCGATGGCTGAGCTTGGCCGCGGCAATGATCGCGCCGTCGGTGATCGCCACCTTGTGGTGAACCTCATAACGTTCCTTGAGGCCACGCAGGATGGCGATGGTGTCTTCTTCGCTCGGCTCATCCACCAGCACCTTCTGGAAACGTCGCTCGAGGGCGGCGTCCTTCTCAATGTATTGGCGGTACTCGTTGAGCGTGGTGGCGCCTACGCAGTGCAGCTCACCGCGGGCCAGGGCCGGCTTGAGCATGTTGCCCGCATCCATCGAGCCTTCGCCCTTACCGGCGCCGACCATGGTGTGCAGTTCGTCGATGAACAGGATGATCTGCCCTTCCTGCTTCGACAGTTCATTGAGCAGGGATTTCAGGCGCTCTTCGAACTCACCGCGATACTTGGCACCGGCAATCAGCGCCCCCATGTCCAGGGACAACAGGCGCTTGCCCTTGAGGCCATCCGGCACTTCGCCATTGATGATGCGCTGGGCCAGGCCTTCGGCGATGGCGGTTTTACCCACGCCAGGCTCACCGATCAGCACTGGGTTGTTCTTGGTCCGACGTTGCAGCACCTGGATTGTGCGGCGAATTTCATCGTCACGGCCGATCACCGGATCGAGCTTGCCGTCTTCGGCACGCTTGGTCAGGTCGACGGTGTATTTGTCCAGCGCCTGTCGCGCTTCTTCGTGGTTAGGGTCGTTGACGGCCTCGCCACCGCGCAGGTTGTTGATCGCATTTTCCAGGGCTTTCTTGCTCACGCCCTGGCCGAGCAACAGTTTGCCGAGCTTGCTGTTTTCGTCCATGGCGGCGAGCAGCACCAGTTCGCTGGAAATGAACTGGTCGCCCTTTTGCTGGGCCAGACGGTCGGCCTGGTTGAGCAGGCGCGCCAGATCCTGCGACATGTTCACGTCACCGGTCGGGTTCTGGATTTTCGGTAGCTGGTCGAGCTCTTTGGTCAGCTCTTTACGCAGGCTATTGACGTCGAAGCCCACCTGCATCAACAGGGGCTTGATCGAGCCACCCTGCTGTTCGAGCAAGGCTTGCATCAAGTGCGCCGGCTCGATGGCCGGATGATCGTGACCGACTGCCAGGGATTGGGCATCGGACAACGCTAACTGCAATTTGCTGGTTAAACGGTCTATACGCATGGGTCACCTTCCTTTTGAGCAGGCCGGACCTATAAAACATCCTGAATGAAGAAACCTGCCAGATACCACAATAGATGTGGTCGATTCTGGGAGTTTCAAGCGTCGGGACGTTGATGCAGGTCAGGGAAGCTTAGCGGGCGAGCCAGATCAGCGAGGCGAATCGGCCGGTGCGGGACGCACGGCGATAAGAAAAGAAGCGAGGGTCGGTTACGGTGCAGAAACCACCACCATAGACAGCCGTTACACCACGAGCTGCCAGACGCAAGCGGGCCAGCATATAGATGTCGGCCATGAACTTGCCGGGGTTTTGGCTCGGTACAAAGGCTTCTGCCGCTTGCGGCAACTGCTGTACGAAGGTTTCGCGCACCTCCGGACCAACTTCAAAGGCTTGCGGGCCGATAGCCGGGCCGAGCCAGACCAATACTTCGGCAGGTGGCACGGCCAGACTGTCGAGGGTGGCCTCCAGCACGCCCGCCGCCAACCCGCGCCAACCGGCATGAGCCGCTGCGACACGGGTGCCGGCACGGTCGCAAAACAACACTGGCAGACAATCGGCCGTCATCGCCGCGCAGGCGACGCCCGGCGTTGATGTCCAACTGGCATCAGCCGTATCCACCCGGCCTGGATCGGCATGGGCCACGACAATGCCGTGGACCTGCTGCAGCCAGGCCGGTTGAATGGAGAAATGATCGGTAAGACGACGGCGATTCTCGGCAACAGCTTCGGGGCTGTCGTCGACGTGATCGCCGAGGTTGAGGCTGTCGAACGGCGCCACACTGACGCCGCCCGCACGGGTGGTCACACAGGCTTTGACCCCGGCCGGCGCGGGCCAGTCAGGAATCAGCCAGTCACTCATCCGATGAACGCCTCGCGATCTTGCTTGAGCAGGGTCAGCAACCAGACGAAATCTTCCGGCAACGGCGACTCCCAGCTCATGCGCTGACCGGTGGTCGGATGATCCAGTTCCAGGAAACGCGCATGCAGCGCCTGACGCGGGAAGTTTTTCAGCGACTCGACCATGGTCGGGTTGGCGGCCGGCGGAATACGGAAACGACCGCCGTAGGCAGGATCTCCGACCAACGGGTAGTTGATGTGCGCCATGTGCACGCGAATCTGGTGCGTACGACCGGTTTCCAGCTTCACCCGCACGTGAGTGTGGGAGCGGAAGCGCTCGAGCACGCGGTAATGGCTGACGGCTTGCTTGCCACCTTCCATCACGGCCATGCGCTGGCGTTGCTGGCCGTGACGACCGATCGGCGCGTTGATCTTGCCACCGGCTGTCACCACACCGATCACGATGCACTCGTAGATCCGGCTGACGCTGCGGCTCTGCAACTGTGTAACCAGCTGCGTCTGCGCTTGAATGGTCTTGGCCACCACCATCAGGCCGGTGGTGTCCTTGTCCAGGCGATGCACGATACCGGCGCGGGGTACATTGATGATGTCCGGCACGTGGTGCAGCAAGGCGTTGAGCAAGGTGCCGTCGGCATGACCGGCAGCCGGGTGCACCACCAGGCCCGCAGGCTTGTTGATCACCAGGATGTCGTCGTCTTCGTAGACGATATCCAGGGCTATGTCTTGAGCGACCCATTCGCCCTGAGCTTCCTGCTCGGCAGTCAGCTCAAGGATGGCGCCGCCGTGGACGATGTCTCGCGGGCGGATAACCGCCCCATCCACAGTCAGGCGGCCGTCTTTGATCCAGGCGGAAAGGCGCGAGCGCGAGTGCTCAGCGAATAGTTGTGCGGCGACTTGATCGAGGCGTTGGCCGCCCAATTCGGACGGCACCTCTGCGCGAAGTTCAATTTTATCGGACATGCTCAGACTAGGCGTCGGCACAGCCTTTGGTTTCGGCTGCGCGCTTGTGGTTAAATACGGCGTCTTTTGCCCCGAGGCTATTCAACGGGGCGCTCATCATAACAGGACGGCCACGCCCAAGACAGCGGCCGTCATAGGGACGCAAGCCGCCATGCAAGTGAAACACCTGCTGCTGATCGCCATCCTCGCATTGACCGCTGCTTGCTCATCGAAGGAAGTCGTAGACGAAAACCTCAGTGAAGTCGAGCTGTACCAACAGGCTCAAGCCGACCTGGACAATAGCAGCTACACCAGTGCCATCGCCAAGCTGAAGGCTCTGGAATCGCGTTATCCGTTCGGTCGCTATGCCGATCAGGCGCAACTCGAACTCATCTACGCCAACTACAAGAACACCGAGCCTGAGGCTGCAAAGTCTGCAGCGGAACGCTTCATTCGCCTGCACCCACAGCATCCGAACGTCGATTATGCCTACTACCTCAAGGGCCTGACTTCTTTCGACCAGGATGTCGGCCTGCTGGCGCGTTTCCTGCCGCTGGACATGACCAAGCGTGACCCGGGCGCCGCCCGCGACTCCTATAACGAGTTCGCCCAGCTGACCAGCCGCTTCCCGAATAGCCGCTACGCGCCAGACGCCAAGCAGCGCATGATTTATCTGCGCAACCTGCTGGCGGCCTACGAAATTCACGTGGCCGACTACTACCTGACCCGTCAGGCCTATGTCGCCGCCGCGAACCGCGGTCGTTACGTGGTGGAAAACTTCCAGGAAACCCCTTCGGTCGGCGACGGCCTGGCGGTGATGACCGAGGCCTACCAGCGCCTGCACCTGGACGAACTGGCTGCCACCAGCCTGGAAACCCTGAAGCTCAACTACCCGAACCACCCGACGCTGGTGGACGGTCAGTTCGTACCGACCGTGGCCGAAGCCGACAACCGTTCGTGGCTGAGCAAGACGACCCTGGGCCTGATCGAGTCCCGTCCGCCGCTGCCACCGGGCGAAACCCGCGCCAACCAGGACGTGCAGAAGCAGTTCCAGGACGCCAAGGACGCAATCCCGAGCGAGCTCAAGCCTAAAGACGACAATGGCGAAGCGCTTGAAGAAGAAAATCACGAAGCGCAAGGCAACGACAGCGACCGTTCGTGGTTCAGCTACATGACCTTCGGCGTGTTCGACTGACACCTTAGGTTGTGCAAAAAGGGAGACTTTCGAGTCTCCCTTTTTTATTTCAGCGCTTTATTACACTGTGCGCCTGTCTGGTCCTTGGCTAAACTGCCGCTTCATCAATCAAAAAGCAGCTCACCATGCTTCGTTTATTGTTCTGGATTGCCCTGATTGCCGCTGCAGTATGGTTCTGGCGCAAATTCAAGGGGCAGGCCTCCACCCCCAAGCCCCCTGCCGAACGGGAAGCGGCGCCAATGGTCCGTTGCGCCCATTGCGGCGTTCACCTGCCGCGCGACCGCGCACTGAGCCTCGACCAGCAATGGTATTGCAGCCAGGCTCATCTCGAGCAAGACAAAGGTTCCAAAGGCCGCTGACACCTCACCCGAAATGGCGGTCGATTGAGAACTATCGCGCGCCCCCAAGGAACTGAAAGGCATCGATCGACGTCTGACGCAGATTATTCAAGATCACTCTCTGCGAATGAACCGGGTAATCGAAAACGTCCTGCACCTGCTGCGCCGCGAGCAAATGTCGCCGCTACGGCTCGACCTGAAATCACTGGAAATACTCGATAATGAAGCCCCAGCCCGCCATATCAAAGGCCTGGGGCTTTATCTGTCCGGCCAGCCGGGCGAAAGCATTCTGTCCCGCCTAGACTTCAAAGCACGCCAGGAAAGCGGCTGCTTTTGCATGACCTATGCTCACGGACGAACCCCACATTGAACACCAGACCACGACAAAAAGTCTTGATCGTCGATGACGAACCGGACATTCGCGAACTCCTGGAAATCACCCTGGGAAGGATGAAACTGGAGACGTTCAACGCCCGCAACGTCGGCGAAGCGCAATCCCTGCTCAAACGCGAAACCTTCGATCTATGCCTGACCGACATGCAATTGTCGGACGGTACCGGCCTGGAGCTGGTGCAGCACATCCAGCAGCGCCACCCTCAGGTCCAGGTGGCGATGATCACCGCCTATGACAGTCTCGAAAACGCGATCAATGTGCTCAAGGCCGGGGCATTCGACTTCCTGACCAAACCGGTGGACCTTACGCGCTTGCGTGAACTGGTCACCAGCGCCCTGCTGGTTCCTGCCCGCGGGGGCGGTATCGATCGATGCTTGCTGGGCGACTCATTGCCCATGCGTAACCTGCGCAAACACATCACCAAACTGGCCAGCAGCCATGCGACGGTATACATCAGCGGAGAATCCGGCAGCGGCAAGGAATTGGTCGCGCGCCTGATCCATGATCAAAGCCCCCGCGTCAATCAGCCGTTCATTGCGATCAACTGCGCGGCGATCCCTTCGGAGCTGTTGGAGAGCGAGTTTTTCGGCCATCGCAAAGGCAGTTTCAGCGGCGCCATCGAAGACAAATCCGGCCTGTTCCAGACAGCACACGGCGGCACCCTGCTCCTCGACGAAGTGGCTGACCTGCCACTGACCATGCAAGTCAAACTGCTGCGCGCGATTCAGGAAAAAGCCGTACGCAGCGTCGGCGGGCAGCAGGAAGTGGCGGTGGATGTGCGCATTCTCTGCGCCACCCACAAAGACCTTGGCGCCGAAGTTGCCGCCGGACGATTTCGTCATGATCTTTACTACCGTTTGAACGTGATCGAACTCCCGGTGCCGCCCTTGCGCGAGCGTCGTGATGACATCGAAATGCTAGCCAGCCACATACTCAAGCGCCTGGCCGCCGATACCGGTCAACCTGCCGCGAGACTCCACCCCCAAGCCCTCGATGCGCTGAAAAGCTATCGCTTCCCGGGCAATGTTCGGGAACTGGAAAACATGCTCGAACGGGCGCACACCTTGTGTGAGAACAAACAGATCGAAGCCGGCGACCTGCGCCTGGCTGAAGGCAACTGTGGGGCTGAGGGTGGCGTGCCGGACCTGACCCGGATCGACAATCTGGAAACCTACCTGGAAAACGTCGAACGCCAACTGCTGCTCCAGGCCCTGGAGGAAACACGCTGGAACCGCACGGCGGCGGCTCAGCGGTTGAATCTGTCATTCAGGTCAATGCGTTACCGGCTCAAGAAGCTGGGATTGGATTGAGGCTTTAAAGTCTTCCGGCAGGCGCATAAGGCGCCGGATCGATAATCGGTGCCCGGCCCAGCATCACATCGGCAAACAGCTGGCATGACGCCGGAGCCAGCACAAGCCCGTTACGGTAATGCCCGCAGTTGAGCCAGAGCCCGTCAAACCCCGGCACCGGGCCGATGTAAGGAATGCCCTCGGGTGATCCCGGGCGCAATCCGGCCCAATGCCCCACCACTTCGGCATCGGCCAGCGCCGGGATCAGTTCCACGGCGGACGCCTTCAGGCTTTCCAGTGCCGACCCGGTCGGCGTCTTGTCAAAGCCTTCATGCTCCAGCGTACTGCCGATCAGTATGTGCCCGTCACGCCGGGGAATCGCATAACGCCCCTTGGCCAGGACCATGCTCGGCAGGAAATCCGCCGCACACTTGTAGAGAATCATCTGCCCTTTCACCGGCTCGACCGGCAGCGTCAGATCAAGACACTTGAGCAAATCACCGCTCCAGGCCCCCGCCGTCAGGACAACTTGATCGCCCAGGACAGTACCAGTGGAGGTCTGTACGCCGACCACTTTGTTGCCATCACGAACAAATCCGCTGACTTCGCACTGCTCATGGATCGTCACGTTCGGCAGCGCCAGCAACGCGGCCTTGAGTGACTTCACCAGACGCGGATTGCGCACGTTGGCGACGTCGGCCATATAGATCGCCCGGGAAAAACCACTGCCCAGCACCGGCACGGCGTCGTGTGCCGCCGAAATATCCACCGCGCTCAGCGGACGATTTTCCCGGGCGGCCCATGCCAGCGCTTCAGCCTCGTCATCCAGATCCAGCCAGTACAGACCAGTGGTGTGCACTTCAGGATCAACGCCAGTGGCGGCAAACAAGCGCTCGCCCAGCTGTGGATAAAAGTCCTGGGACCAGTGAGCCAACGCGGTGACCGCCGGGCTGTAGCGCCACGGGTAAAGCGGCGAAACGATGCCACCACCGGCCCAGGACGACTCCTGACCGACGTTCGAGCGATCCAGCAGCACAACGCTTTGCACTTCGGAGGCGAGATTGAACGCCGTCAGCAATCCAATCACCCCACCGCCGACAATCACCACTTGCTGTTGCCTGGTCATGTTCTGATCCAATCGTTAAATAGACAGAGGGTACAAAAGGCACCCGAAAAAGAAACTCAGCGCCCCCAGCAGTCTTTGCTGGTCAGGCCGGATTTCGCGTTGACCATACCGAGCACACCGGTGTTGGTGATGGTCAGATCACCGCACTTGTCGGTGGCCATGCTCGAGTCAGCCTTGCGCACCGCGGTCAGCAGAAAGGCCTGGTCGGTCAGGGTCGGTGTGATGCTGTAGTAATCATTGCCGGCACTGAGGCCCGTCGCATCGGTGTAGGCATTTTTCTGCGAGTAGAAGCGCTCCAGCAGCTGCGCCTGCTCCGAGAGCAAACCGGCTACTTCTGCGCGACGGCCCTTGTTCATGTACTCGGTGAGACTTGGGGCAGCAATGGTCATGACAATACCGATGATCGCAATCACGATCATGATTTCGATCAGGGTAAAACCGCGGTTGGAACTACGCATGCATCAATTCTCACTCACTGTATTTGTCGCCACATGATGCGACGGCTGCCGCCGGATTTTTCCATCCCCGCAGTACCGTCGCCAGTGGAATCGTTCACGGCCCCGCCATTGTCGCTGGCGTCCTGGGTCGAATGTTCTCCGATAAAGATCACGCCATCGGATAGCGTGTCGCTGTTGTCGACCACTCCATCGGCGTTGCTGTCGAGCATCTTAACGCTGATCGCCTCGGGCAGCTTCAGGCAGACGGCCTTCAACCCCTGATTGCTGTGGTAAAAGCCGTACCAGTTGCCATTGGCCAGACAGGTTGGCCGGTTCAGCGCTGGCGAATCCACTGATGTGGCAGCGTGCACCGACACCGACAGGTTAAGCGCGACGACGACACCAAATAGTTGTAACCATAACCTGACAGGTCGCTCAGTACTTCGCATAGATGCTCTCCACCACACTGCGCGAATGCCCCGCGATGCCGACTGCCGTTACCCGATACAAGGTTGCCGGGGTATTGATTGGCACATTCACCGCATTTCGGCTGACTCCGATGTTTTGCACGCCATAAAAGCCCTTGCCCGATGCAATCCAGGTCACTCCGGAAGAGGCGTTGAAACCGCCAGCGGTAATAGTCGAAGACTCGGAGGGTGGCGCACATTGCACGATGCCGCTGCAAACAGGTAGTGCATAGCTGTCCCGCTGCACTGTACCCTCGCCCACCCGCAACGCGGCTTCGGCACTCTGGAACGACTGGTTTCGCAAGGTGACGCTACCGGCCATTTTTTCCTGCAGGGTGGCGCTCTGCATTGATGAAAGGCCAATCAGCGTCAGTAGGAGCAAGAACACCAGACTGACCAACAGCGCCATGCCGCGTTGGGCGTAATACGTCATGGGAGAACGATTCATTGGCACTCCCTCATGGCAAGCGGTTGCGCAGTGCGGCAACCACGTTGAAGGTTTGATCGGCCACCCGGTGGTTCGGATCGAAGAGAGTCAGGCTCAGGCGAACGCTACGAATCAGCGCGGGGTCCGGCGGGTTGCTGCTGTAGCGGGAAGCAGCCAGGTCAGTGGCCGTGCTGGCCAGGCCGAAGCTCACGTCGAAAGCGCTGACGTTGTCCACCAATATCTGGTCTGCTGCGGCCCCGCCTTTCATCAGCAGTTGGTTGTTGCTGAAGCTGTAAATCAGCCGCCGGACCGGAAAGGCCAGTTGCCCTGCCACTGGCATCCGACCTTTACTGTAGGCCGTCGAATGGGTTCTACAATCGGAAAGTACGGTCCAGTCCGGTTCGCTGCCATTGCCGCCAACATCCGTCGTAACCAGTGTCAACTTGCGGCCACCGTTGTCCCAGCGGATCGGTACTAGCTGACTGGCATGAAAATCACCTTTCTTACTTGAATCGGTGATCGCTTCCAGGCAACCGAACATCCCGACCATGCGGACTTCCTGAATCATTTTGCTCAACACGAAACGTGCGTCCTCCTGCATGTTCGCGGCGGCATTCTGGCTGAGATAAGTGTTCTTGGCCGCAATGAAAACCTGCACCACGCCCAGCACCACGATCAGGCTCAATGCCAGGGCGATCAGCAACTCGACCAGGCTGAACCCCCTGCTGCGGCGACTCACGGGATCACCACCGGATCAATGGCCGCGCGACTGCTCAGGACGAAACTGCGCCGAGAGTCGGCAGCCTTCGCAGCCCGTGAGTCGTCCCAGGTAATTGTGATGGTGTACACCTGCTGATTGACGCTGACACTACCCGTCGCGGTGGCGCCGAGTGAACTGACAATGTTGGCGTTGAAGTCAAACAGGTCTTGATCCCGGGTAACGTCGGGGTTGCCCGAAGCCGGCGGCGCAATGGTGTAGTCCGCAGCGGCGTTGGCGCGAATGCGGTCCATCATGTCGTAGGCGATAAAGCTGGCCTGACTGATCATGCGCGCGCTGTCCGTGTACTTCAGCGCATTGAGCTGAAACGCCGCCGCCCCCAACAAGCCCACTCCCAGAATGACTAATGCCACCAGGACTTCGACCAGCGTCACACCTTCCTGCGTACGTTTGCTCCATGCCCTCATCCGCAACTTCCACCCAATAGAATTCGTCCGTTCAAACACACTGTCAGCGTCCTGCTTTGTGCTCCCCGCCCATAGCTGATCAGCACCTCTGTGGACGGTGATGACAATCCGCCCAGGCTGTTGAAATCGATGGCCGTGACGCCAGAGGTTAGCGCCAGAGTTGCGCCGCTGCTCATCGGCGGAACAACCCGTAATACATTGGCCAAAGCGCCAGTACCGTCGTAAACCGCCAGCTCCCCACTCCAGACATCCCCACCCGCCGCTGGGCGCACCCGTGTGGTATTACCCCGATCGATGGCTTCGAGCCGGGCAAAATTCAAGGCTCGTCGCAGGTCAGCTATTTCGGTGTCAGCCCTGGTTGTTTGCGCCGAGCGGGTAAACGCCGGGACGGCCATAGTCAGCAGAATCAGAAGGATCGCGAGCGCGACCAGCAACTCGATCAGCGTGAAACCTTTTGTAGGATGATCCATCGGGGCCTTCTGTTTCCTTCGGCTATACCTGCTCTTGCGCGGCACAACATTCGAGCGATGCCGTGCGTTTGCGTTGCCATTTCTCGTGCAGGGATTGCGTGAGCCACAGCACGCCACGGAGGGAGATGTTATGCGGCAACAAGGCTTCAGCCTGATCGAACTGCTCATGGGACTGGCAATTACCGGAATTGTTCTGCATTTGGTCAGTCCGGCGTTCGCAACGCTGGTCGAGTCGAACCAAAGACAACAAGCGGCACAGGCTCTTTCCAGTGGTATTCGCACTGCCCGCAGCGAAGCCATCGTCCGCAACCAGGCCGTGGTGATTCACGGCATCAATGGCGATTGGAGCCAAGGCTGGAGGATCATTCTGGATATCAGCGGCAAGGGGGAGATGGACAGCGACAATCCACTGCTGGCCGAACGCCAGAGCAGAGCACGCCTGTCGATTGTGGGGAACAGTACGGTCGAAAGCTCAATACGCTTCAGAGGTCAGGGCGAGTCACTGTTTGGAGGGACGCTACACGTTTGCGCTGTTCGCGAACCAGTCAGCCAACATCAAGTGGTGTTGGCCCGGACCGGTCGCGTCAGCCTGCGTAGCGACAAGGCTGAGCATCCGTTATGCGAAAAAAGGAGAAAACTCAGGTCAACGAGCGAACGCGCAGTTCTTTAGGCATCGAGAACGTGATGTTCTCCTCGCGACCGGCCAGCTCATCGGCACCGGTGGCACCCCAGGCCTGCAACTGCTGGATCACGCCGCGCACCAGGACTTCCGGGGCGGATGCGCCAGCGGTGATGCCGATACGCTCGACGCCGTCGAACCAGCTCTTTTGCAGGTCTTCGGCACCGTCGATCAGGTAGGCCGGCGTGGACATGCGTTCTGCCAATTCGCGCAAGCGATTGGAGTTGGAGCTGTTCGGGCTGCCGACCACCAGCACCACGTCGCACTCGTCGGCCAGTTGCTTGACCGCGTCCTGACGGTTTTGCGTGGCGTAGCAAATGTCGTCCTTGCGCGGTCCACCGATGGCCGGAAAGCGCGAACGCAGAGCGTCGATAACACGGCTGGTATCGTCCATCGACAAGGTGGTCTGGGTCACGAAGGCGAGCTTTTCAGGGTTCCTTACCTGCAACGCCGCGACATCTTTCTCGTCTTCGACCAGGTAGATCGCGCCACCACTGCCAGCATCGTACTGGCCCATGGTGCCTTCGACTTCCGGGTGACCGGCGTGGCCGATGAGAATGCACTCTCGGCCGTCACGGCTATAACGCGCCACTTCGATGTGGACTTTGGTCACCAGCGGGCAGGTGGCGTCGAACACTTTCAGCCCACGACCAGCCGCTTCGCTGCGCACGGCCTGGGAAACGCCGTGGGCACTGAAGATCACGATGACGTCGTCCGGCACCTGGTCCAGCTCTTCGACGAAAATCGCACCACGGGAGCGCAGGTCTTCGACGACAAATTTGTTGTGGACCACTTCGTGGCGCACATAGATCGGCGGCCCGAAGACTTCCAGGGCGCGGTTGACGATTTCGATCGCCCGGTCCACGCCGGCGCAGAAGCCACGGGGGTTGGCGAGTTTGATTTGCATGCTGTGCCTCGTGTCTTGCGCGCAAGAAATATCGAAAACAGAGAAAAACCAGTGTGGGAGCGGGCTTGCTCGCGAAGGCGTCATCACATCCAACATTCTTGCTGACTGACACACCGCTTTCGCGAGCAAGCCCGCTCCCACATTTTGACCGTGCTCGGTCAGTTACAGTGCTTTGACGGAAATGATTTCCACGTCAAAGGTCAACGTCTTGCCCGCCAGCGGGTGGTTGAAGTCGACGGTCACTTGCGCGTCATCCAACTCTTTCACCACGCCCGGCAATTCAGTATTGGCCGCATCGTTGAAGATCACCAGCAAGCCAGGCGACAGTTCCATGTCCTGGAACTGGGAGCGCGGGATGATCTGCACGTTTTGCGGGTTGGACTGGCCGAAAGCGTTTTCCGGCTCGATGCTCAGCGTACGCTTGTCACCGGCCTTGAAACCGAACAGGGCCGCTTCGAATCCTGGCAACAGGTTGCCATCACCAACCTTGAAGGTTGCCGGGGCTTTATCGAAGGTGCTGTCCACTGTGTCGCCGTTCTCCAGGCGCAATGCGAAATGCAAGGTGACTTCCGTGTTCTGGCCGATGCGTTGCTCAGCCAATACCTGTTCAGTCATGAACGGTTTCTCCGGTCTTTTTACTTTTGAACATATCCAGTGCCAGCATGACAGCGCCTACAGTGATCGCACTGTCGGCAAAGTTGAACGCCGGGAAATACCAGCGGTTCTGCCAATGCACCAGAATGAAATCGATCACATGGCCCAGGGCAATGCGGTCGTACAGATTGCCCAGCGCACCGCCGAGCACCAGTGCCAGCGCAACCGCCAGCCAGGTTTCGTTGCGCCCCAGACGCTTGAGCCACACCACCAGCACCACACTGACCACGACCGCGATCAACGCGAACAGCCAGCGCTGCCAGCCGGAGCTGTCAGCCAGGAAGCTGAACGCCGCGCCAGTGTTGTAGGCCAGGGTCCAGCTGAAGTAATCGGGGATGATTACGATCTGCTGGTACATCTGGAGCTTGCCTTCGAAGTAGAACTTGCTGGCCTGGTCGATGACCAAAACCAGCAAACTCAACCAGAGCCAGCTCAGCCGTCCGAAACGGCCAACGGCATTAGGCATAGTGACGGACCTCGCCAGAGCCGCTGATGTTATCCACGCAACGACCACAGATTTCCGGATGCTCCGGGTTCACGCCGACGTCTTCACGGCAGTGCCAGCAACGGGCGCACTTGGCGTGGCTCGACTTGACGATCTTCAGCTTCAGGCCGCTGACTTCGGTGACCACGGCATCGGCTGGTGCCTGCACCAATGGCGCAACACTGGCGGTCGACGTGATCAGCACGAAGCGCAGTTCGTTGCTCAGCTTGGCCAAGTCCGCGGTCAGCGCGTCTTCGGCGAACAGCGTCACTTCGGCCTGCAGGTTGCCACCGACAGCCTTGGCTGCACGCTGGATTTCCATTTCCTTGTTGACCGCGACCTTGACCGCCATGATCCGGTCCCAGTAAGCGCGATCCAGCTCGAAGCCTTGCGGCAATTCGGTCAGGCCTTCGTACCAGGTGTTGAGCATGACGGACTCGTTACGCTCGCCCGGCAGGTACTGCCACAGTTCGTCGGCGGTGAACGCCAGGATCGGCGCAATCCAGCGCACCAACGCCTCGGAGATGTGGAACAGCGCGGTCTGGCACGAACGGCGGGCCTTGCTGTCGGCGCCAGTGGTGTACTGACGGTCCTTGATGATGTCGAGATAGAAACCGCCCAGCTCCTGCACGCAGAAGTTGTGGATCTTCGAGTATACGTTCCAGAAGCGGTATTCGCCGTAGTGCTCTTGCAGCTCGCGTTGCAGCAGCAGAGTACGGTCTACGGCCCAACGGTCCAGAGCCAGCATTTCTTCGGCCGGCAGCAGATCGGTGGCCGGGTTGAAGCCGGTCAGGTTCGAAAGCAGGAAGCGCGCGGTGTTACGTATACGCCGATAGGCGTCCGCACTGCGTTGCAGGATCTGCTCGGAAACCGCCATTTCGCCTGAATAGTCGGTCGAAGCGACCCACAGACGCATGATGTCGGCGCCCAGGGTGTCGTTGACTTTCTGTGGCGCAATCACGTTGCCCAAGGATTTGGACATCTTGCGGCCGGACTCGTCGACCGTGAAGCCGTGAGTCAGCAGTTCGCGATACGGTGCGTGGTTGTCGATGGCGCAACCGGTCAGCAGCGACGAGTGGAACCAGCCACGGTGTTGGTCCGAGCCTTCCAGGTACAGGTCGGCGCGCGGGCCGGTTTCGTGGCCCATCGGGTGCGAACCGCGCAGGACGTGCCAGTGCGTGGTGCCCGAGTCGAACCAGACATCCAGGGTGTCGCTGATCTTGTCGTACTGCGGCGCTTCATCGCCCAGCAACTCGGCGGCGTCCAGCTTGAACCAGGCCTCGATGCCTTCGACTTCAACGCGCTTGGCGACTTCTTCCATCAGCTCGACGGTGCGAGGGTGCAGCTCGCCGCTTTCCTTGTTCAGGAAGAACGGGATCGGCACGCCCCAGTTGCGCTGACGGGAAATGCACCAGTCCGGACGATTGGCAATCATCGAGTGCAGGCGCGCCTGGCCCCAGGCCGGAACGAACTGGGTTTCTTCGATGGCTTTGAGCGAGCGCTGACGCAGGGTGTCGCCGGTGGTCGGCTGCTTGTCCATGCCGATGAACCACTGCGCGGTGGCGCGATAGATCAGCGGGGTCTTGTGGCGCCAGCAGTGCATGTAGCTGTGTTCGATGATGGTGGTGTGCAGCAGCGCACCGACTTCGGTCAGCTTGTCGACGATGGCCGGGTTGGCCTTCCAGATGAACTGGCCGCCGAAGAATTCCAGCGACGGTACGTAAACGCCGTTGCTTTGTACCGGATTGAGGATGTCATCGTTGACCATGCCGTACTTCTTGCAGGTCACGAAGTCGTCCACGCCATAGGCCGGAGCGGAGTGAACCACACCGGTGCCAGCGCCCAGTTCAACGTAGTCGGCCAGGTAAACCGGCGACAGACGGTCGTAGAACGGGTGACGGAAGTTGATCAGTTCCAGCGCTTTACCGGTGGTGGTCGCAATGACCGAACCTTCCAGCGAGTAGCGCGCCAGGCACGACTCGACCAGCTCTTCAGCCAGCACCAGCAGCTTGTCGCCGACGTCGACCAGGGCGTAGTTGAATTCCGGGTGAACGTTCAGCGCCTGGTTGGCCGGGATGGTCCACGGGGTGGTGGTCCAGATCACGATCGAGGCAGGCTTGGCCAGCGATGGCAGACCGAAGGCGGCAGCCAGCTTGGCTTCATCGGCAATCGGGAACGCCACGTCGATGGTCGAGGACTTCTTGTTCTCGTATTCGACTTCCGCTTCGGCCAGGGCCGAACCGCAGTCAAAGCACCAGTTCACAGGCTTGAGGCCCTTGAACACAAAACCGCCCTTGACGATTTCGGCCAAGGCACGGATTTCACCGGCCTCGTTCTTGAAGTCCATGGTCTTGTACGGATTGGCGAAGTCGCCCAGCACGCCGAGGCGAATGAACTCGGACTTCTGCCCTTCGATCTGCTCGGTGGCATAGGCCCGGCACAGTTCGCGGGTCTTGTCCGCACCCAGGTTCTTGCCGTGGGTCACTTCGACTTTGTGCTCGATCGGCAGGCCGTGGCAGTCCCAGCCCGGGACATAAGGCGCGTCGAAGCCCGACAGGGTCTTCGAGCGGATGATCATGTCCTTGAGAATCTTGTTCAGCGCATGACCGATGTGAATCGAGCCGTTGGCGTACGGAGGGCCGTCGTGCAATACGAACTTCGGACGATCCTTGCCAATCTCGCGCAACTTTCCGTACAGGCCAATGCTGTCCCAGCGCTGCAGAATCTGCGGTTCGCGCTGGGGCAGGCCGGCCTTCATTGGGAAGGCGGTGTCCGGAAGGTTTAGCGTGGCTTTATAGTCGGTCATTTAAGGCTCTTCATTAGCGATGGGCGCTAGGTGCGGCTAGTGCACGGGCGGCGGCGACATCCGCGTTGATCGCCGTTTTCAACGCCTCCAGAGAGGCGAAACGCTGCTCTTCACGCAGCTTGTGGTGGAAAACCACCGTTAAACGCCGGTCATACAGATCGCCGGCAAAATCTAAAAGATGCACTTCCAGGTGGGCTTTGCCATCACCTTGAACCGTGGGCCGCACGCCAATGTTGGCGACGCCGGGCCAGGTCTTGCCGTCGATCTCGACATCCACCAGGTAAACCCCGGTGAACGGCACGCGACGACGCTTGAGTTGTATGTTGGCGGTGCGCGTACCCAACTGCCGCGCGAGCTTCTGGCCATGCAATACGCGACCGGCAATTCGGTACGGCCGCCCGAGCAGGCGTTCGGCCAGGGCGAAATCAGCGGCAGCCAGGGCGTTGCGGACCTGTGTGCTGCTGACCCGGATGCCATCCAGCTCGACGGTTTGCGCCGCTTCGACGGTAAAACCCTGAACGATGCCGGCCTGTTGCAGGAAATCGAAATCTCCCGCGCGATCACAGCCGAAACGGAAGTCGTCCCCGACCTCCAGGTGCTGGACGCCAAGGCCATCCACCAGAATCGTATCGACGAACTCGCTGGCGCTGAGCTTGCTCAGGCGCTGGTTGAACGCCAGGCACAGAACACGGTCGACGCCTTCTGCGGCCAACAATTGCAGCTTGTCCCGCAGGCGGGCCAGACGGGCCGGCGCGGTGTCCGGAGCAAAGAACTCTCGCGGCTGCGGCTCGAAAATCACCACGCAACTGGGCACACCCAACTCGAGCGCGCGCTCACGCAGCCGCGCCAGGATAGCCTGGTGGCCACGGTGCACACCGTCAAAGTTGCCAATAGTGGCGACACAGCCCCGATGCTGGGGGCGCAGATTGTGGAGGCCTCGAACCAGCTGCATAACGCGCTTCTTGCTCATAAAGTGGTCGATTATAACCACACCCGGCGGCCGACGACAGGCAACACCGTAACCCAAAGTGATCGAGCCGACAAAACCGCCGGCTCGCCCGTGTATATCAAGGCCAGAACCTCAGCCCAGCGCCTTGCGATTGAAGTCGCGCAAACGGAAGCCCATCAACACTAACATGCCGAAATAAGCCACCACACCCGCCGCCACCAATGCCCCCAGACGCAAGAAGCGTTCGAGCATATGCCCCTGTTCCCAGGCCGGCATGAAGTGCATCGTACCCAACAGTACCGCGGACATCACTGCCACCGCGACCAGCAACTTCAAAGTGAACTTCGCCCAGCCCGGCTGCGGCTGGTACATCTGCTGCTTGCGCAGTTGATAGAACAGCAACCCGGCATTGAGACAGGCGCCGGCACTGATCGCCAAGGCCAGGCCCGCGTGAGCCAGGGGGCCGATCAGCATCAAATTGAACAACTGGGTGATCACCAGGGTGAAAATCGCAATTTTTACCGGTGTACGGATGTTTTGTTGCGCATAAAAGCCAGGGGCCAGCACTTTGACCACAATAATTCCGAGCAACCCGACCGAGTAGGCGATCAGGGCACGCTGGGTCATCGATGCATCAAACGCATTGAACTGGCCGTACTGGAACAAAGAAACCGTCAGCGGCTCAGCCAGAATCCCCAATGCCAGGGAGCAAGGCAGCACCAATACGAAGCACAGGCGCAGGCCCCAGTCGAGGATGCGCGAATACTCGTGACGATCCTTGTTGGCGTAGGTCTTGGCCAGGGTCGGCAGCAGAATCGTCCCCAGCGCCACGCCCAACACGCCGGACGGCAGCTCCATCAAACGGTCGGCGTAATACATCCACGACACGGAACCGGCAACCAGGAACGAAGCGAAGATAGTGTTGATGATCAGCGAAATCTGGCTCACCGAGACACCGAGGATGGCTGGCAGCATTTGCTTCATTACACGCCAGACGCCGGTGTCGCGCAGGTTCAGGCGCGGCAGTACCAGCATGCCGATCTTTTTCAGGTGCGGCAGCTGATAGAGCAACTGCGCCAGGCCGCCGACCAGTACCGCCCAGCCGAGCGCCATTACGGGCGGATCGAAGTACGGCGTCAGAAACACCGCAAATATGATCATGCTGACATTGAGCAGGGTCGGCACGAAGGCTGGCACCGAAAAGCGGTTCCAGGTGTTGAGGATCGCGCCGGCCAGCGACGACAGGGAAATCAGCAGGATGTAGGGAAAGGTCACCCGCAGCAGGCTGGACGTCAGTTCGAATTTTTCGGGCGTGTCAGTGAAACCCGGCGCGGTCACCCAGATGACCCACGGCGCGGCGATCATGCCCAACGCCGTGACCAGCGCCAGCACCAGCGTCAACAGGCCCGAGACGTAGGCAATGAACGTACGCGTCGCCTCTTCACCCTTCTGGCTTTTATATTCGGCAAGAATTGGCACGAACGCCTGGGAAAACGCCCCTTCGGCAAATATCCGCCGCAGCAAATTGGGCAGTTTGAAGGCGATAAAGAAGGCGTCGGTCGCCATTCCTGCGCCAAATGCGCGCGCAATGAGGGTGTCCCGAACAAATCCCAAAATCCGGGAAAGCATCGTGATAGAGCTGACGGCGGCCAACGATTTGAGCAGATTCATGGAAAGAGTTTGTGCCTGTCGATAAACAGCAGGCGAACTACGCGCCTACTTATGCGATACTCCGCGCCGCAACAGCACAGAGCCAAAGCTCGCGAGTTTACAGGTCGCACGCTGGAAAGAAATCTCCAAGCTTGCTTCACCTACCACTTAGCGGAACGTCTCAACCGCCCTTGACAAGACCTCAACTCATCGGCATGATTCGCGGCCTATTTTGTTTGCTATTTCCTAAAAAGTCTTTCGAGGAGCTCGACGGTGGCCAACTCACCTTCCGCCAAAAAACGTGCAAAACAGGCTGAGAAGCGTCGCAGCCACAACGCCAGCCTGCGTTCCATGGTTCGTACCTACATCAAGAATGTAGTTAAGGCCATCGACGCAAAAGACGCTGCCAAAGCTCAAGCCGCTTACGTTCTGGCTGTGCCAGTTATCGACCGTATGGCCGATAAAGGCATCATCCACAAGAACAAGGCCGCTCGTCATAAGAGCCGCCTGAATGGCCACGTCAAGGCCCTGAACGTTGCCGCTGCTGCCTAAGCGACTCGTTCATTAAAAAACCGACCTCAGGGTCGGTTTTTTATTGCCTGCGATTTGATGGACCTGACGCAAAAAAATGTGGGAGCGAGCCTGCTCGCGAAGAGGCCATGCCAGTCAACATTGATGCTGAATGGCACACCGTTTTCGCGAGCAGGCTCGCTCCCACAGCTCGACTTACATCAGACTATTGAGCGCTCGCCCACGGCAAAATCGGAATCGCCGTCACCGCATTCTGCGGACTGCCCTCGATCAAGCGATCGCTATACACCAGATACACCAGCGTATTACGCTTCTTGTCGAGAAAGCGCACCACCTGCATGGTCTTGAACACCAGGGACGTGCGCTCCTTGAACACCTCGTCACCATCCTTGAGCTCACCCTTGAAGCTGATCGGCCCGACCTGCCGGCAAGCGATAGACGCTTCAGCACGATCCTCGGCCAAACCAAGACCACCTTTCACCCCACCAGTCTTGGCGCGCGACAGATAGCAGGTCACGCCGTCGACCTTGGGGTCATCAAAGGCCTCGACCACGATCCGGTCATTCGGCCCGACAAACTTGAACACCGTCGACACCTGGCCAATCTCTTCGGCCGAAGCCAGCAGTGGCATCGCCAGCAGCAATCCCAACAATCCTTTTGCCACACGCATTCAGGTATTCCTTCAAACCAGGATCAGGTTATCGCGGTGAACCAGTTCCGGTTCCGCCATGTAACCCAACAGACCGACAATCGCCTCAGACGACTGACCGATGATTTTTTGCGCTTCCAGCGCACTGTAGTTGGCCAGGCCACGGGCAATCTCACGACCGTCCGGCGCCACGCAGACCACCATCTCACCGCGACGGAAGCTGCCCTGCACCAATTTGACGCCTACCGGTAGCAAGCTCTTGTTGCCTTGGGACAACGCGATCACCGCACCAGCATCCAGCACCAGGGTGCCACGGGTTTGCAGATGACCGGCCAGCCACTGCTTGCGTGCCGCCAGCATGCCGCGCTCCGGCGACAGCAAGGTGCCGATGCGTTCGCCCGCCTTGAGGCGGTCCAGCACACGCTCGATGCGCCCACCAACGATGATGGTGTGAGCACCGGAACGGGCCGCCAGGCGCGCAGCACGCAATTTGGTCTGCATGCCACCACGACCCAGCGCACCACCAGTGCCGCCCGCCACCGCGTCGAGCGCCGGATCATCGGCGCGCGCCTCGTAAATCAGCTGGGCATCCGGATTGTTGCGCGGGTCGGCATCGAACATGCCGTCGCGATCCGTCAGGATCACCAGCAAATCCGCCTCGACCAGGTTCGCCACCAGCGCTGCCAGGGTGTCGTTGTCGCCAAAACGGATTTCGTCGGTGACCACGGTGTCATTTTCGTTGATGACCGGAATGACTTTGAGCTCGACCAATGCGCGCAGGGTACTGCGGGCATTCAGGTAACGCTTGCGGTCGGACAGGTCATCGTGGGTCAGGAGAATCTGCGCGGTATGCCGGCCATGCTCGGCAAAGCTCGACTCCCAGGCCTGCACCAACCCCATCTGGCCGATTGCGGCGGCAGCCTGAAGTTCGTGCATCGCACTGGGTCGCGAGGTCCAGCCCAAACGGCTCATGCCGGCCGCCACCGCCCCGGAGGACACCAGCACCAGCTCGACACCCGCCTCATGCAAGGCCACCATCTGTTCAACCCAGACACCCATTGCCGCGCGATCCAGGCCTTTGCCGTCCGCCGTCAGCAAAGCGCTGCCGATCTTCACGACCCAACGCTGCGCACCTGTCACCTTGCTCCGCATCATCTTCAACCTTAGCTTGAGGGCAGCGCGACCTAGCACTGCCCGTGACGTTATTCGTGGTTATTCGTGACCAACAATCGATTTCCAGATACTAAAACGCCGCTCGATTGAGCGGCGCTTAAGTTTATCGCAACGAATCAGTCACGCACGTAAATGATTTCCGGACCGTCTTCGTCATCCACATCTTCTTCGTCCCAATCATCGTCGCCGATGTCGTGGACCGACTTCACGCCACTGCGACGCAGGGCACGCTTGTCATCCAGCGCCTGCAGTTGCGCGCGAGCTTCGTCTTCGATGCGCTGATCGAGATCGGCCAACTCTTCCTTGTAAGCCGGATCATTGGCCAGGCGATCAGCACGATCTTCCATGTAACGCATGATGTCGTGGCACAGACGCTCGGTACCGAGCTTGGAGATGGCCGAGATCACGTAGACCGGACCCGTCCATTCCAGGCGATCAACGATTTCCTTGACGCGCGCATCGTGCTCTTCATCAAGGATCTGGTCGCACTTGTTCAGGACCAGCCAGCGATCACGCTCCGCCAGGGACGGGCTGAACTTGATCAGCTCGTTGACGATCACTTCAGCGGCATCCGGTGCGCTGGCGTCATCCAGCGGCGCCATATCCACGAGGTGCAGCAGCAGACGCGTACGCGCCAAGTGCTTGAGGAAGCGAATACCCAGACCAGCACCCTCGGAAGCACCCTCGATCAAGCCCGGAATATCGGCAATGACGAAGCTCTTCCAGCGATCGACGCTGACCACACCCAGGTTCGGCACCAGCGTGGTGAACGGGTAGTCGGCAACTTTCGGCTTGGCAGCCGAAACCGAACGGATAAAGGTACTTTTACCGGCGTTCGGCAAACCCAGCAGACCTACGTCAGCCAGCACTTTCATTTCCAGCTTCAGGTCGCGCTGCTCACCCGGCTTGCCCGGAGTGGTCTGGCGCGGCGCACGGTTGGTACTGGATTTGAAACGGGTGTTGCCCAGACCGTGCCAGCCGCCCTGCACTACCATCAACTTCTGACCGGCCTTGGTCAGGTCGCCGATGACTTCCTGAGTCGCGGAGTCGATCACCGTGGTGCCGACCGGAACGCGCAGGATCAGGTCTTCACCCTTCTTGCCGGTGCAGTCGGTGCTGCCGCCGTTGGAGCCGCGCTCGGCATCGAAGTGCCGGGTGTAACGGTAGTCCACCAGGGTGTTGAGGTTTTCGTCGGCCATCATGTAGATGGAACCGCCGTCACCGCCATCACCGCCGTTCGGGCCACCGTTCTCGATAAATTTTTCCCGACGGAAACTCATGGCGCCATTGCCGCCATCACCAGCCTTTACGCGAATCGATACTTCATCAACAAACTTCATAACAAACGCCTCTCGCCATACGGACGAGCCGAAAAACAATCAAGACATAAGACTCTTGCAAAAATGAGCGCAGCGACCCTAAACCACGACACCTACATCGTACGCCGACAGCCCATACAAACAGCTTTGCAAGAGACTCACCCCACAAACGAAAAAGCCCCGTCGCGAGACAGGGCTTTTCCAGCGATCGCGCAATTAAGCTGCGACTACGCTCACGTAACGACGACCGAAGGCGCCTTTTACTTCGAACTTGATCACGCCTTCGACTTTAGCGAAGAGGGTGTGATCTTTACCCATGCCAACGCCGTAGCCAGCGTGGAATTGGGTGCCGCGCTGACGCACGATGATGTTGCCTGCTTTGATAGCCTGGCCGCCATACATCTTCACGCCAAGGCGTTTGGCTTCTGAGTCGCGACCGTTACGGGTACTACCACCAGCTTTTTTGTGTGCCATGAGTTCAATTCTCCTAGTGAGGAATTAGGCTGTAATTAAGCCTGAATACCGGTGATTTTGATCTCGGTGTACCACTGGCGGTGGCCCATACGCTTCATGTGGTGCTTACGGCGACGGAACTTGATGATGCGGACTTTATCGTGACGACCTTGGGAGATCACTTCAGCCACAACGGTAGCGCCAGCAACAACTGGAGCGCCGATATTCACGTCGTCACCATTGGCAACCAATAGAACGCGATCAAAGGTAACGGATTCGCCGGTAGCGATTTCCAGTTTTTCGATCTTCAGGTATTCACCTGGGGCGACTTTGTACTGCTTGCCGCCAGTAACGATTACTGCATAAGACATGGTATTTCTCCGATAATCCTGCTCACCCAGCTCTTTATAAGAAGAGGTATTGGCTGGCATGGCTGCATGGGGCTGGAGGCCCGCTTGCAATTGCGTAAGGCAGGTGCTGCCCAGGAAGTTCAGGGTGCGCGATTGTACGCAAGGCACGAGCGCCTTGCAAGGGGCCGTCCATCGCGCCTTGACAGGCCCGGACGCGGGTCCTAGCATGCCGCGCAACCCTTCTGGAGCGACTGTCGCTGATGCAACCCCAAGCTTTCTACCGCGCGGTGGCGGACGATTTTAGCGCCGTCGACGGCATCATCAAGAAGCAGCTGACTTCGCGCGTGCCGCTTGTATCGAAAATCGGCGATTACATCACCTCGGCCGGCGGTAAACGCCTGCGTCCTTTATTGGTGCTGCTGTGTGGCAAGGCCCTGGGTCGCGAAGGCGATGACCTGCGCCTGCTGGCCGCGACCATCGAGTTTTTGCACACCGCTACCCTGTTGCATGACGATGTGGTCGACATGTCCGGCATGCGCCGTGGCCGCTCGACCGCCAACGCCATGTGGGGCAACGCGCCAAGCGTGCTGGTGGGTGATTTCCTGTATTCGCGCTCCTTCGAAATGATGGTCGAGCTGGGCTCGATGCCAGTGATGAAGATCCTTTCGCAAGCCACGCGCATCATCGCTGAAGGCGAAGTGTTGCAGCTGTCGAAGGTTCGTGACGCCAGCACCACCGAAGAAACCTACATGGAAGTCATCCGCGGCAAGACCGCGATGCTCTTCGAAGCCTCGACCCACAGTGCTGCAGCCCTGTGCGAAGCCTCGCCGGAACAGGCCGAAGCCCTGCGTACTTTCGGTGATCACCTGGGCGTGGCCTTCCAGCTGGTCGACGACCTGCTCGATTACAAAGGCGACGCCGAAACCCTGGGCAAGAACGTCGGTGACGATCTGGCCGAAGGCAAGCCGACCCTGCCGCTGATCTACACCATGCGCGAAGGTACGCCTGAACAGGCCGCCCTGGTGCGCAAGGCGATCCAGAAAGGCGGAATTGAAGATCTGGAAAGCATCCGCGAAGCCGTGGAAGCCTCGGGCTCGCTGGATTACACCGCGCAACTGGCCCGTGACTATGTGGCCCGCGCGATCAAGTGCCTCGAAGCGCTGCCTGCCAGCGAATATCGCGATGCACTGGTTGAACTGAGTGAGTTCGCGGTCGCGCGTACGCACTGACAACACTGCAAAACCCTGTGGGAGCGAGCTTGCTCGCGATTGCGATCTGATAGTCGACTGTGATGTTGACTGACACACCGCCATCGCGAGCAGGCTCGCTCCCACAGGTTTGTTCCCCACAGGTTTTCCTGCGCTGTGCCCTCTTCCTCCTAAAACCCTATACAATGTGCGCTTTTTAGCGATCCTGAATCCAAGGAGCCTTAGTGAGCACGTTGCCACCCTGCCCAAAATGCAATTCCGAATACACCTATGAAGACGGCGCCCAGCTGATCTGCCCCGAGTGCGCCCACGAATGGTCCGCCAGCGGTGAGGCCGAAGCTGTGTCCGATGACGCAGTGAAAAAGGATTCGGTCGGCAACGTCCTGCAGGACGGCGACACCATCACCGTGATCAAGGACCTCAAGGTCAAGGGTACGTCTTTGGTGGTCAAGGTCGGCACCAAGGTCAAGAACATCCGCCTGTGCGATGGCGATCACGACATCGATTGCAAGATCGACGGCATCGGCCCGATGAAACTCAAGTCCGAGTTCGTCAGAAAAGTCTGAACCTGCTGTTGTCCATCCCGCGCCCGGCGTGGGATGGCGCATCACCCTCCCCCGTTTCGCCCAGTAAATCCTCGCAATAGCCAAACGCCAGTCGTTTTGACCTGACGCAATCTTTACCCGGAAAAAAGCGCAAACCGCCAATAGGCCCTTGCTATTTATTGAATAGGAATTATTCTCATAAAACCCCTCAGTGGAGATGAGAACCATGACTTATTTGATCGATGCCTGGCTGGACCGCCCACACCCTTACCTCAGGATCCTGCATCGGGAAACCGGGGAAGTCTGTGCGGTGCTGGAAGAGGAAGCCTTGAGCGAACTGCAGGACCAGGGTGATCTTGACCTCAATGGCCTGAGTTCCAGCGAGCCGGTGGTGCTCAAGGAACTGGTGCGTAATCTGTTTCTGTTCTGCTATGCCCGGGCGTTGCGCCCGACGAGTGAATTGCACAACAAGATCGAACTATGAGCGACACCCAAAAAACTGTGGGAGCCAGCCTGCTGGCGATGGTATCAACGCGGTCTTGAAGAAAAAACCGGTCACCCCTATCGCCAGCAGGCTGGCTCCCACATCAGCCTGTCATGCAGACAGGCCGGGTATTACAGAACGTCAAGCAACTCGACGTCGAACACCAGTACGCTGTGCGGCGGGATACTGCCAACGCCTTGAGCGCCGTAAGCCAGTTCGCTCGGCACGTACAGGCGCCATTTGCTGCCGGCGTTCATCAGTTGCAGGGCTTCGGTCCAGCCGGCGATCACGCCGCCGACCGGGAATTCTGCAGGCTCGCCGCGCTCGTAGGAGCTGTCGAACACAGTGCCGTCGATCAGGGTGCCGTGGTAGTGAGTACGCACGGAGTCTTCACGGGATGGCTTGGCGCCTTCGCCAGCGGTCAGCACTTCGAACTGCAGGCCGGAAGCCAGAGTGGTGATGCCGTCACGCTTGGCGTTTTCAGCCAGGAAGGCCAGGCCTTCGCCAGCAGCCGCTTCAGCCTTGGCTGCAGCTTCGGCCTGCATGATTTCGCGGATGACTTTGAAGCTGGCGGACATTTCTTCCTGGCCCACACGGCTTGGCTTGCCGGCGAATGCGTCGGTCAGACCTGCCAGGATCGCGTCCAGGCTTACGCCCGGTGGCGGGTTGTCGCGCAGTTGATCGCCCAGCTGACGGCCAATACCGTAGCTGACGCGGGTTTCGTCGGTGGACAGATTTACTTCGGACATGACACTACTCCGCTGTGCGGACGGCTCGGGAACTTGCCATGCGTGCACAGCGCGTCCCGGAGCGCCCGGAACCAAAAGGGCCAGCAGACTAGCACAGATGTCATGCCATTGATGAGGGACGTCAGGCGATCGGCACCTTCAGGTTTTCCTCGACATCGGCAACCAACCCACACATTTCGTCATGCACGACCGTGTGCACGAGGTTGAAGTGCAACTTGGGAAAGGAGCGCAGCACATCGCGGGCATGCTCCACCGAACGCAGGCTCATCATGTGCCCGTGCGTATCGCTCAAGGGATACGCCGTGCCATGCATCCGCGCCTCCAGCAGGTAGATGCCGCCCTCCATCGAGATCAGGTTCAGCTCGTCCACCTTCCCGGCGATGGCATACGCATTCAACTCTTGCAGGTTCATGAGCGCACCTCACGCAGTAGCGAGCCTCTTTACAGGGATAGGCTTCAGCGCATCAAAGCACAAGCCACAAACGACGCCGCCCGTCTGGTTTGCAACCCGCAATGGAAGTTGAAATCAGTGCTTGGTGAGTTTATCCAGGTAACCCATGGCAAATGCCGAGATCACGAAGGTCATGTGGATGATCACGTACCACTGCAGATGTTCAGGATCAACGTTCTTGGCGTCCATGAAGATGCGCAGCAGGTGAATGGACGAGATCGCCACGATCGACGCGGCCACTTTCATCTTCAGCGACGAAGAGTCCATGGTGCCCAGCCAGTTGAGCTTTTCCTTGCTGTCGTCGATGTCCAGTTGCGAGACGAAGTTCTCGTAGCCGGAAATCATCACCATCACCAGCAAACCGCCCACCAGCGCCATGTCGATCAGTGACAGCAGCACCAGGATCAAGTCCGATTCGGCCATCGAAAACACGTTTGGGATGACGTGGAAGACTTCCTGGAAGAATTTCAGTGCCAGCGCCAACAGCCCGAGGGACAGGCCGAAATAGATCGGCGCCAGCAGCCAGCGCGAGGCGTACATTGTATTTTCGATAAAGCGTTCCATTGAATCTCACATGTTGGTCTGAAAATGGCCGCGAGTATACCAGCCACCCGTCTATACCCAGAAGCAGCCAGAAACCGTCGAAAAATCCGCCACCTGCGCCTGTGTATCAAAGTTTTTCTGCTAGTGTCCAAATCATTGACTGCTCAGCGATGTCGGACAGGAAGACTGGAAATGGATGTGCGATTGCCTTTGACGAGTGCCGGAATTTTCCTGGCGCTGCTGCTGAGCGGCTGCTCACCCAGCGATGAAAAGCGCCAGCTCAGCCTCGAAGAAAAAACCGCGCTGTTCGAAAAATCGCTGGACGCCATCCAGGATCCGAAGCTCAAGGATGCCGTGTCAGAGCTGGGCGGCTCACTGCTGCTGCTCGAACGCGCGCAACTCAAGCTCGACAGCAAGCCGGTGGAAACCGAATACGGCGAAGACGCCCTCGCCATGCTCAAGCACTACCCGACCCCGCAGGCTCTGGTCGATACCTACATCAACGGGTTGTTCGTGCTGCAAAAGGACTCCGGCTCCGACTACCTGACCGATCTGCAGCCAGTGTTCCCCTTCACTTTCAGCGTTCCTGCCGCGTTTTTGTTTCCCCACGGCCTGGAATGGCAGTCGGTCACGCTAAGCAACAAACGGGTGATTCCATTCCAGCCGGAATGGTCGGAAACCGACCCCGGCATTCAGCTCAGCCCATCGAGCTCCAACCTGACCAACCCCGATGACCTGACCTTGGCCTACCCCTTCATCGAAGGCCTCGACATCGACCGAAAGCAGCAACCGCAACCGGTGAGCCTGCAAGGCAAAGTCGAAGTCATCGCGCCACGCCGCCTCTACAGCTTCGACCTGACGAAAAAGGACGTAGGCCAGACCCGCACCAATGACAACCTGAGCGTCACCCTGCTCACATTGACGAACAACTACGCGGAAATCGAATACAACAACAGCGCGCCGCTGGCCCCTGAAGTCAGTGATACACCGCTGAACCCGCTGATCGTCCAGGCCAAAGACAGCACCGGGCAATTTATCTCGCGCGCCGGCTCAATCAATGAAACCTCGGTACAAATTGCCTTCTATCAGCAGCAGCTGGCCAAGATGCAGCAGCAGAAGAGCTGGAGCGAGGCCCTGGAAAAACAGCTCGACGAAGAACAACGCAACTTTGAGAAACAGCAGGCTCGACATTATTCGAAGGTGTACTTCAACGGGACGATCGAAACCCTCGAAGTCAGCATGCTGGATTTTTCCGCCGTCACGGCCACCCGAAAGAACCTCGACCTTCCGATCCGGCGTTTCGATGCCAATACCACGGCCAAGTCCATCCAGCCCTTGAACCTGCCCGTGGTGGTCTATGACGACCAGGCGGTGGGCTGGCTGAAAGGAGCAACGCTGAGTGAGGAGCAACTGAAAAAGAACGTCAACATCAGTCAGTCGGTCGACGACCCCAGCGCTGCGCGAATCGAGTTCACTCACCTGCGCACCTTTAACGATGAACTGCTCGGCACCTCGTTCAACCCCGGTGAAAGTCCGGTGAGTTTCTTTACCGAAGACGCTGCTGGCAAACGCGACGAACCGATCGAACTGCCACCAGAGGCGTACCAGATTGACCCTCTGCGCGGCACCATCACTTACGATCTGAATCTGTTTCCGCAAACCCCAGCCTATGCAGTGGGCTCCATGCCGCTGTTCCTGGCCACGGTCGAAAAGAAAACCGTCGATGCCCGTCAAATGCCCAAAGGCCTCGCGCTCAAGGACAACGCACTGGTGGTGGACCTGAAGGCATTCCCCGCCCAGGACTGGCGCTTTTTCGCCAAGGACGACAGCGGTAATTACTTGAAGGAGATTCTATCGGTCAGTCATGACGCGAGCGCACAAGGTCCGGCGCAGTTTGCCGTGCATTACTTCTACGGGCAGCCTACGCGCCTGGAAACCTATCAGCGCACTGACCTCGACACCGTGCAATATGGTTTCGAGGTCAAACTCGACAAGGCCGACATGACGCGCCTTGATCAATAGTGCGACTCAGTGCTCGGGGTGAAACTCGAAACCGCCCATGTTCCGGCAGCGACCACCGTTGATTTCCCGTAGCTGGGCTTGCAGATGCAGGCACCAGATTTGCGGATCGTCGGCCAACTCGTAGCCGTGCAAGGTCAGGCTTTCAACGATGGTGTCGAGGATTGATTCAGCGACGAATGGACCGTGAAACGGGCCTTGGGCCTTGATGGCCGAAGGTTGTTCACCGGCCATTCCGGCGGCGAACAGCAGAGTCCACATGCCCGTATCTCCCGCCAATGGACGGATGGAGCACTCGATACGGGTCACAAGGCCCAGGCATTGACGGGTGAGGCAGAGGTTGCGCGACATGGCGGCGACCCTCGGTAGATCCGGTATTCAGCCCCCATGGGAAGGCTGTTTCGATCCTGTGATTACTATCGATATCCTTGAGCTGAGAATAGAAGAAAAGTCTGCCTTGCAGGCCGAGGCGAGACCGAAAGGCGCCGAATGGTCACAGCGTGAATATTGACGTCATTTCGATGACGCTTTTTCGGCAATACATATATAAAAATGTGGGAGCGAGCCTGCTCGCGAAGGCGGACCGTCAGTCAACACATGGGTTGAATGTCAGTTCCTCATCGCGAGCAGGCTCGCTCCCACAGTAGAGCGGTGTGAGTTAGTTCAAGTGCGCATCAAGCCGGCTTGGTTTCCGCCAACGCCTCTTGCGCCAACTCCTTCTCGGCTTCCTTCAGATCATCTTCACTGATCATTTCCGCGATAACCCGCAGGCGCTCCACGACCCGCGCATTCACGCTGCCTTCAGGGAACGCGCCATTCTCGTCCGGCTCGCCGGCCGGCTCGCCGACCAGCAAACTCAAGGCTTCGTCGGCCTGACGGACCGCGTAGACATGGAACTGCCCCGCACGCACCGCCGCCAGCACCTTCTCGTCGAGCATCAGCGTGGCGACGTTGGCGTGAGGAATGATTGCCCCCTGCTCGCCGGTCAACCCGCGGGCTTCGCACAGACGGAAGAAGCCCTCGATCTTTTCGTTGACTCCGCCGACCGCCTGCACTTCGCCGAACTGGTTGATCGAACCGGTGATGGCAAAGCACTGCTTGAGCGGGGTTTTCGACAAGGCCGAGATCAGGGTGCAGGCCTCGCCCAGGGAAGCACTGTCGCCATCGACATAACCATAGGATTGCTCCAGGGCGATGCTCGCGGAAATCGCCAGCGGAAACTCCTGGGCGTAACGACTGCCCAGATAACCGGTAAGGATCATCACGCCTTTGGAGTGGATAGGCTGGCCGAGGTTGACCTCGCGCTCGATGTCGACAATGCCGCTGCCGCCCGGGTATACCGTGGCGGAAATCCGCGCCGGAATACCAAAGGCCGAGTCACCGACTTCCAGCACCGTCAAGCCGTTGCACTTGCCGACCGCCGCGCCCGCGGTGTCGATCAGGATGATCCCGGCCAGCATGTCATCGAGAATCCGCGCCGAAACCCGCCCGGTCCGCGTGGCCTTGGCCTTGAGCGCACGCTCGATGTGCCCCGCGTCGGTCATTTCATCGCCTGCCAGGTGACGAATGAAATCCGCCTCGCTGACCAGTTGGAACAAGTCCCCGATACGCGCCGACAAGCGCCCCTGGTGCTCGGCCAGACGCGCGCTGTAGGTCGCCAGGCGTGCCACCGCATCGGCGGTCAGCGGAGCCATGCCTTCTTCGGAAGTACGGGTTTTGAGCAACTGGGCAAACTGCTCCAGGCTCTCGTCGACCATCGGGATGTCTTCGTCGAAATCCACCAGGACGCGGAACATTTCCTGGAAGTCCGGATCGAGGTCTTGCAGCGTGTAATACAGCTGACGGGCACCGATGATGACGACCTTGACCTGCAACGGAATGTGTTGCGGTGTCAGGGTCACGGTGGCCAGACGGCCCAGTTCACCCAGCGGCGATTCCATTTTCAGCTTGCGCGATTGCAGGGCGCGTTTCAGCGCGTCCCACACGAACGGCTCGCTGAGCATTTTGTCCGCTTCAAGGATCAGGAAACCACCGTTGGCCCGGTGCAAGGCACCCGGCCGCAGCTGCCGATAGGTGGTGTACAGCGCGCCTTGATCGGTGCTGTATTCAATGCGACCGAAAAGATTTTCGTAGGTCGGGTGCGGCTCGAACACCACCGGCGCACCCCCGCTGGCCGAATGACCAACCACTAGGCTCGGCGCGTATTGTTCTTCCAGCAACTTGCGGGCGACAGCGTCGATCTTGCTGTCGTCCACCAATTGCTCGACCACGGTCTTGAGCAAGTACACCTGCATGGCTTGCAGATAACCGCATACCGCCGCGTTCTCGGCGTACTTCTCCGACAATGGCGACAACAATGGCTGCAAGGCCAGGGTGATGGTTTCTTCGTTGAGGTGACGCAGTTGGTTGCTCGACTCACGCTTCCATTGTGGCAGGCTGGCGAGTTCTTCGTTCAGGCGCTCCTCCAGCACGGAAATATCCTCGTGGAAGCGCTCGCGCTCGGCTTCCGGCAATTGTGCGAATTCAGCTTCGTCTAACGCCTTGCCGTCGCCCATTGGGGTGAAGGCGATATTGCTGGCGTCGCGGTACAGCGCGACGTCCTTTTCCAGTGCCAGACGCTCGATGACGTCCAGGGCCTTGTCGTAGCGCTGGTTGAAGGCGCGGTCGATGGCGCTTTTCTTCTGCTGGTAGGACGGATGCTCGAAGACTGCCGGAAAGGTCGCCAGCAGGTTGTCGATCAGACCGTTGATATCTCCAATGAAGTTACCGGCAGTGCCCGACGGCAATTCCAGGGCACGTGGTTCGCGCGGCTCATCGAAATTGTTGACGTAGACCCAGTCCGCCGGGGTCTGCAGGCGCTTGCCTTCGGCCTTGAGGTAGCGTTTGACGAACGAGAACCGGCCAGTGCCGGGCTCGCCCATGACGAATACGTTGTAACCGGGGCGTGGCATGGCCACACCGAACTGCAAGGCTTCGACCGCACGTTCCTGGCCAAGCACACCGCGAAAGGGCTCCAGATCATTGGTGGTAGAGAAGCTGAACTGTTCAGCGGAAAACGGACGGGTCAGCGCTTCGGGCGCTAGACGCAAGCTGGCAGCAACAGGATCAGGCATCGGGCTTCCTTAACAATCAGGCGGGGCAGATGACAGCATTCTGGCGCCGCCCATGCCCGACTGGCAAGGAGCGCCGCAGGCCTGAGCATCGACAACCCACCAACCCCAGGCGGGCCGGGCCTGCGCTGCCGTTTCCCATGAATGTTTTGCAAAAAATCACGGAACCCCGTGATCGTGCCTAAACTCCAAACTGCGCGGCTGGACTAATGACCGGCCCACTGGCACCAGACGGGCCAGACTCCTTGTCCATTGGTAGGCACATAAAGAGAACAAAGCTATGAAACGGATTCTTCTCGGTACTCTCTTCACTGCTGTATCCATCAACGCCATGGCTCAGGCGCCAGGCGGCCCGGATTGCGGCTGGGGCAACATGCTGTTCGAAGGCCAGCGTGGTACTCCGGCTCACTTCCTGGCATCCACCACCAACGGCACCTCCGGCAACGCAACCTTCGGCATGACCTCCGGCACCAACGGTTGCGCGACCAATTCGTCGCTGACCTATGGCGGCAAATCCTGGTTTGCCATGAATGGCATGATGAACGAGCTGTCCGAAGACATGGCCAAGGGTCAGGGCGAAGCGCTGACCACCTATGCCGTGGTACTGGGCGTGGCGCCGGAAGACCGTGCGCACTTCGCCGCCGTCACTCACGAGCACTTCCAGCAGATCTTCAGCAAGGCTGACGTGACTGCCGAAGACGTGCATACCAACACCCTGGCCGTGCTCAAAGCCGACCCTCGTCTGGCCAAGTACGCAACTCAAGCTTAAGCTCGACCTGCCCCGCTTCTTTCGGGAAGCGGGTTTTGCTTTTTGGACCTGCCTCTTTTTGGGTCTTTTTCTCAAGTATTTAAGTTGCCATCTATGCTCAAACGCCTTGCCTGGCTGGCGCTGTGTGCCTGCGCCCCGCTGTCCGCCGCGCCTCAGATCGACCCACAACGTTTGCAGCAACTGGCCAACGACCCTTTCTGGATATCCCTGGGCCATTACGAAACCGCCAAGCCAGGTGGCTGGCGCAGCTATGTCAGCGACCGGAAATTTTTCCTCGCCGCTGACGGCAATGAACATCCGGACCATGAACTGGCGGCGACTGTACAAGCCTTGTACGCCCCGGCCAGTGCCGGTGAAACACACGCTCAATGCGTCTACCCTGCCCGCACCCGCTGGCTGAAAGAACAACTCGGCCTGGCCGGCCTGCCGACGCCGGACTGCGCCGGGTTCAAGCAATGGTTCAAGGACGTCTCGCCCGACAGCGCGGTGATGATCTTCCCGGCGGCTTACCTGAACAGTCCGTCCTCGATGTTCGGCCATACCCTGCTGCGCATCGACCAGGCCGAAGTGAAGAGCGACAAGACTTCGCTGCTCAGTTACGCGATCAACTTCGGCGCCTACATCGAGGGCTCGGACAACAGCATCATCTATGCCTGGAAAGGCCTGATGGGCGGCTATCCCGGTCTGTTCGCGATGGTGCCCTACCAGGAAAAACTCTCGGAATACCGCAGCCTGGAAAACCGCGACCTGTGGGAGTACCGCCTGAACCTGACCCAACAGGAAACCGCGCGCATGGTCGAGCACGTCTGGGAGCTGAAGCAGATCAAGTTCGACTATTTCTTCTTCGACGAGAACTGCTCGTACCGCTTGCTGGAACTGCTGCAAGTGGCCCGCCCGGGCTTGCGCCTGACCGAGCAATTCCCGCTCACCGCCATCCCGACCGACACCGTCAAAGCCGTGAAAGAGGCCGGGCTGGTGGAATCGATCCAGTATCGCCCGTCCCGGGAGCGCGAACTGCTCAGTCGCGCCGAGCCGTTGAACCCTGAAGAACAGCAATGGGTGCTGAAAGTCAGCGCCGATCAGAAACAATTGCAAGACCCGGCCTTCAAGGCTCAACCCCGCGACCGCCAGGCGCTGATCATCGATGCGGCCTATCGCCTGGAGCGTTACCGCGCCAACGGTCAGGAGCGCGACCCGGCGCGCGCCCAGCGCAGCTTCGAACTGCTGCGGGCAATCAACCAGAACCCAGCGCCGGAGCTGGATATCCCGCAACCGGGCCTGCCTGAGGACGGTCACGAGTCCCGCACCTGGCAGCTCGGCCTCGGCACCCGTGGAGATAAAGCCTTTGGCGAGTACGGCTTGCGCATGGCTTATCACGACCTCAATGACAACAACGAAAGCTTTCCCCTTGGCGCGCAGATCGAAATCCTGCAATTGAAACTGCGCCAGTACGAAGGCAACGAATGGCAAGTGCAGCAACTGGACCTGGCAACCATTCGTTCCCTTACCCCGCGCAACAAGTTGCTGCAACCGCTGTCATGGCAAGTCACCGGTGGTCTGGAGCGGGTGCCGGGCAAGCATGATGACCAAACCCTGGTCAGCCACGTCAACGGCGGGGGCGGTGGCACCTGGCAACTGGGCGACGACACGCTCGGCTTTGCCCTGGGCACCGTGCGTATCGAGCACAACAACGACTTCGCCGCATTTATTGTCCCGGCCGCCGGCTTCAACAGTGGTGTGCTGTGGAAAAACCCGCTGGGCAATTTGAGCCTGGAAGCCAAGGGCGATTTCTTCACCAATGGTGAAGTGCGTCGTAGCCTGAGCCTGAATCAGCAGTGGGAAATATCCCGCAATCTCGGCCTGCGCTTGAGCGCCCAGCGCGAGTTCAGCCATTTGGCGACGGCCGAGAACGAAGTGATGCTGGAGCTGAAGTGGTATCACTACTGACCCGAACGCAACGCAACTCCCTGTGGGAGCGAGCCTGCTCGCGAAAACGTAGTGTCAGCCAACATTTGTTGGGCTGATACACCGCCATCGCGAGCAGGCTCGCTCCCACAGGGGTTATGTGGCGTTCGACAAAATGCATGCCCCCCCTTCACATACACCCGACGAATCCACTTCTAGACTTTCACTATGGGCGGCGTATCCAGGACCGCGGGGATGAACGCAACAGTCATCTGGAGGAACGGGACAAAGCCTGGCAGCAGAAGGATCAGGACGCCGCACGGGCCTATCGCTCGCCGTAAGTCGCTTTCAGACATTTGCTGAAACCAAATGCCTGCGACCATGGCCAAAACCCTATACCGGGAGAATTCCATGAGCCGTGCCTTCGTCAATGAAGATAACGCCGCCTCGCAAGCCGATCAGCCTGTAGAACGGCAGGTCAGTGCGCAGCCCAATTACGTCACGCCGCAAGGCCTGGACCTGTTGCAGGGAAAAGTCGCCGAACTGCAAACCCTGCATGCCGAGCAATCGGCAAAAGGCGAGCAGGCGGACAAACAGCGCCTGGCCGATCTCGAACGTGATTTGCGTTACTTCAAGCAGCGCCTGGGCAGCGCTCAGGTCGTACTCGCTGCGACCTCGACCGAGAAAGTGCAAATCGGCAGTTGGGTGACTTACGCCGACGAACATGCCACCGAACGCCGGGTACAACTGGTGGGCGAAGATCAGGCCGATGCTGCTCACGGCCTGATCAACTGGAGTTCGCCGCTGGGTCGGGCACTGCTCGGTGCACGACTCAACGACGAAGTGCTGTGGCAGCGCCCCGTCGGGGATCAATTGATAGAAGTGATCCGCATCGAACCGGCTTAAACGACGCCTTGGGCCAGCATGGCATCGGCAACCTTGACGAAGCCGGCGATGTTCGCGCCCTTGACGTAGTTGACCCGGCCATTCTCTTCGCCGTAATGCACACAAGCGTGGTGAATCGACTGCATGATCGCGTGCAGCTTGCTGTCCACTTCGCCACCGGTCCACGCCAGGCGAATGGCGTTCTGCGACATCTCCAGCCCGCTCACCGCCACACCACCGGCGTTGGATGCCTTGCCCGGCGCGAACAGAATGTCCGCCTCGATGAACAGATCCACTGCCTCAAGGGTGGTCGGCATGTTCGCGCCTTCGGCCACGCAGATGCAGCCGTTGCGCAGCAAGGTGCGAGCAGCTTGGGCATCCAGTTCGTTTTGCGTTGCGCACGGCAGCGCGATGTCGCAGCTCAGGCTCCATGGCAGCTCACCGGCGCGGAACTCCAGGCCAAAACGGCCGGCCAGTTCACGGATGCGCCCGCGCTGTACGTTTTTCAGCTCCAGAACCGCCAGCCATTGCTCCTCGGTCAAACCGCTTTCGCAATACAACGTACCCTCGGAGTCGGACAGCGAAATCACCTTGCCGCCCAGGTCCATGACCTTGCGCGCCGCGTATTGCGCAACGTTGCCGGAACCGGAGATTGCCACTCGCTTGCCCTCGACTGCCAAACCGCGGCGCTTGAGCATTTCTTCGGCGAAGTACACGCAACCGAAACCGGTGGCTTCAGGGCGAATCAGGCTGCCGCCGTAGCTTGGGCCTTTGCCGGTCATCACGCTGGTGAACTGGTTGCTCAGGCGCTTGTACTGGCCGAACAGGAAACCGATCTCCCGCGCGCCGACACCGATGTCCCCGGCCGGCACGTCAACGTCGGCACCGATGTGGCGGTACAACTCGCTCATGAAGGCCTGGCAGAAGCGCATGACCTCCGCGTCGCTTTTGCCTTTGGGGTCAAAGTCCGAACCACCCTTACCGCCGCCCATGGGCAATGAAGTCAGGGAGTTTTTGAAGGTCTGTTCGAAGGCGAGGAATTTCAGCACGCCCATGTTCACCGACGGGTGGAAACGCAGCCCCCCCTTGTACGGGCCGATCGCGCTGTTCATCTGGATGCGGAATCCGCGATTGACCTGGACCTGGCCCTGATCGTCGACCCACGATACGCGAAACACCACCGCCCGCTCCGGCTCGCAGATGCGCTCCAGGATGCCGGAGGTCAGGTAATGCGGATTGGCTTCAAGAAACGGCCACAGGGTACGTAGGACTTCTTCGACAGCCTGGTGAAATTCGGGTTGGTCCGGGTCGCGTTTTTTCAGGCGCGCAAGGAAGGATTCGACGGATTCGATCATGGAAAAGTCTCGGCAAATTTATTGTCGTTGGAGGAGATTGAGCCGGACTGTAACAAACGATTCACGCACAAGAACAGCGCAGAATGTCGCATTTATGAAATTAAATGGTGCACGGGATATAAATTAACCTGTTTTTTTCAGCATTTTTGCACCTGTACAGGGATTCGCAATTCAAGTCTTGCACCATTAGAAACACCGCTATCGCGAGCAGGCTCGCTCCCACAAGGGATCTATGGTGGATCGGGATTTGTGGCCTCCACAAAACCCTGTGGGAGCGAGCCTGCTCGCGATAGCCGCGCCGCGGAATCATTGAAAAAACACAGGCAAAAAAAACGGAGCCCGAAGGCTCCGCTCTTTATGCAACCAACCTGAAATCAGGCCAGTTTCTTGTGGCGTACACGATGCGGCTGGGCAGCCGCTTCGCCGAGGCGCTTTCTACGGTCGGCTTCGTACTCGGTGTAGTTACCTTCGAAGAACACCGCTTGCGAGTCGTCTTCGTACGCCAGGATGTGAGTCGCGACGCGGTCAAGGAACCACCGGTCGTGGGAGATCACAATGGCGGCGCCCGGGAAGTCCAACAGGGCTTCTTCCAGGGAACGCAGGGTTTCAACGTCGAGGTCGTTGGACGGTTCGTCGAGCAGCAGGACGTTGCCGCCCTCCTTCAGGGTCAGGGCCAGGTGCAAGCGACCGCGCTCACCACCAGACAGGTCCTTGACGAACTTCTGCTGATCGCCACCCTTGAAGTTGAAGCGACCGACGTAAGTACGCGACGGGATCTCGTAGTTACCGATGCGGATCTGGTCGGAACCGTCGGAGATCTGCTGGAACACGGTCTTGCTGCCGTCCAGGTCTTCACGGCTCTGGTCGACGCAAGCAAGCTGCACGGTTTCACCGACTTCGATGCTGCCCGAATCCGGCGTTTCCTTGCCCATCAGCATGCGGAACAGGGTCGACTTACCGGCACCGTTACCGCCGATCACGCCGACGATGGCGCCTTTAGGCATGGCGAACGACAGATTGTCGATCAGCACGCGGTCGCCATAGCCCTTGGTGACGTTCTTGAACTCGATGACCTTGTCGCCCAAGCGTGGACCGGCCGGGATGTAGATCTCGTTGGTTTCGCTGCGTTTCTGGAATTCCTGCGACTGCATTTCTTCGAAGCGTTGCAGACGAGCCTTGGATTTCGACTGGCGGGCCTTGGCGCCTTTGCGCACCCACTCCAGTTCTTCCTTCATGGCTTTTTCGTGAGCCGACTGCTGCTTGGATTCGGCAGCCAGACGATCGGACTTGGCTTCCAGCCAACCCGAATAGTTGCCCTCGTAAGGAATGCCCGCGCCGCGGTCGAGCTCCAGGATCCAGCCGGCAACGTTGTCCAGGAAGTAACGGTCGTGCGTGATCGCGACCACGGTACCCGGGAAGTCGTGCAGGAAGTGCTCGAGCCACGCAACGGAGTCGGCGTCCAGGTGGTTGGTCGGTTCGTCGAGCAGCAGCATGTCCGGTGCGGACAGCAGCAGGCGGCACAGGGCCACACGACGCTTCTCACCACCCGAGAGGACTTCGACCTTGGCGTCCCAGGCTGGCAGGCGCAGCGCGTCGGCGGCGACTTCCAGCTGACGATCGAGGTTGTGACCGTCGCTGGCTTGCAGGATCGCTTCGAGCTTGGCCTGTTCGGCAGCCAGTTTGTCGAAGTCGGCGTCTTCTTCAGCGTAAGCCGCGTAGACCTCGTCCAGGCGCGCCTGGGCGTTCTTGATCACGCTGACCGCTTCCTCGACCACTTCACGCACGGTTTTGGTCGGGTCCAGGATCGGCTCTTGCGGCAGATAACCGATGTTCAGCTCCGGCATCGGGCGGGCTTCGCCGTCGAATTCGGTGTCAACGCCAGCCATGATTTTCAGCAGCGTGGACTTACCCGAACCGTTGAGGCCGAGTACGCCAATCTTGGCGCCAGGGAAGAAGGACAGAGAAATGTTTTTCAGGATTTCCCGCTTCGGCGGAACAACTTTGCCCAGCCGATGCATGGTGAATACGTATTGAGCCATGGAGAACCTAGGGTCAGTGACTGATGAATGATTGGAGCGCAGGCAATGCCCGGCCAGACCGTGCGCGTCGTCCGTAAGAGGCGACGCTGAAAAAGTCTGAGTCTAGGAGCTGGAACGCTCCCGCGTAACCGGCAAAGCTACCTTAATGACCGGTGGCAGTCCAGCCGACGGACAGGGGCTGGCACTTCGCCACAACTCAAGGCATGCTAGCCGCCCTTCGGGCGTCCGGCTTATAGTGCACGTCGCGCCAGTCCAGCCAAACCGCAGGATGACAGCTTGTCCAAAGTCCCTCCGCCTCTGACTTCCAGCGCGCCGGCCACAGCGCCCGGCTCCCCCTTGCGCGGGACCTTGAAGGGCACCTTGGCGACACTCGCATTATTGCTGCTGGCCCTGCTGTTCTGGCAGTTGCTCGACCAGTTACGGGAAAACCAGAAGAACCAGCGTCAGTACACCATCGACTACACCGCCGATCTGGCCGCGCAGGTCAGCCTGAACATGGCGCTCAACGCGCAGATCGCCCTCAACCTGTTGCCGATCGTCGAACAACCGCAAGGCGCCGATGAACTGCAGGCCCTGCTGCGCAAGCTGCAACAGTCGCTGCCGGATCTGCGCAGCCTGGCGTTGCTCAGCCCCTCGGGAAGAGTCATCAGTGACAGCGCTCCCGACAGCGATGACAGCGACTACCTGGGTGAACTGGTACGCCGCAGCCACGCCCAGACGCACTACTTCAGCAACGCCACCGACGGTTCCGTGGTGCATTTATTGTTGCATCAGGCCAGCGGCAGTTCCCGAGGCTATTGGGTCTTGCGCCTGACACCCACCTTCTTTTCGTCCTTGACCAAGCAAAGCGAAGCCGTCCGCCGCCCGTTGTGGCTGGTGGAGAACCGCATCAATCATCAGATCATCAGCCGCGACGAAGCGCTGCCCTCGGTCAATCCGGGCACGCTGACCGCGGATGATGTCGCCAACAGCGTGCTGACGGTTGCGCTGAGCGGCAGCGATTGGCAACTGCGCGGCTTGTTCGACCGCCAGCGCGTGCTGGAAGAGCTGCTGCCGGCGTTCATCGGCAAATGCCTGCTGGGCCTGGCGTTTTCCATGCTGCCGTTCATCGCCTTGCTGAACACGCGCCGACGTCAGCGCCAATTGAGCGAAGGCCGTCGGCGTTACCAGGACATTTTCGAAGGCACCGGCGTGGCCTTGTGTGTCCTCGACATGTCCGGGCTCAAGGTTTTTTTCGACAAGGCACAACTGCAGGGCAGCGAACAACTGCAAGCGTGGCTGGCGATCCCGGAACAACGCCGGCAATTGCTCAAGGAACTGCGGATCACCGAGGTCAACCAGGTCGCGCTGCAACTGCTCAATGTCGATAGCGCCGACAAAGCCTGGCAACTGCTGATCGATGGCCATCCGCAGCACGGCACCGCCATCGGCAACCAGGTACTCGACGCGGTGCTCAACCAGCAGCAACAGCTTGAGCTGGAAATCAAACTGCAGGATGCCAGCGGTCGCGACCAGCACCTGTGGCTGGTGCTGCGCCTGCCGCAAGCAACGGACGACTATAAAGCGGTGATCCTGAGCATCACCGACATCACCAGCCGCAAGCTCATCGAACTGTCGCTGCAGGAACGCGAAGGGTTCTGGTCGGACGTGGTGCGCACCGTGCCGGATCACCTGTATGTGCAGGATGTGATCAGCCAGCGCATGATCTACAGCAACCACCATCTGGGCCAGACACTGGGTTACAACCGCACCGAACTGCACCAGATGGGCGAATACTTCTGGGAAATCCTCCTGCACCCCGAAGACGCCGACTATTACCATCGCTCCCGCCAGGTCCAGCGCCAGGCCGGCTATCGCCAGTTGATGCAGTGCCAGTTGCGCTTCCGCCATCGGGACGGCCAGTGGCGACGCTTCGAGATTCGCGAGCAGGCACTGGCTCGGGACAAGGACGATCAGGTCACGCGAATCATCGGCGTGGCCAAGGACATCACCGACCAGATCGAAGCCAGCGAATCCCTGCGCGACAGCGAGCAGCGCTACCGGATGCTCGCCGAAAGCATCAGCGACGTGATCTTCTCCACCGACAGCCGCCTCAACCTCAATTACGTCAGCCCTTCGGTGCAAGCGGTGCTGGGTTACGACGCCGAGTGGATTTTCCAGAACGGCTGGCAATCGACCATCGCCAACCCGCAACAACTGACCGGCATCTACAACCTGATGGACCGGGTCAGCAAAGCGCTGGATCAACCGGGCCAACTGGCGCTGTTACGCAGCCAGGTGCAAACCCAACTGTTCCTGTTCGATTGCCTGCGGGCCGACGGGCGCAAGATCCCGATCGAACTGCGCCTGGTATTGGTCTGGGACGAACAGGGTACGTTCGAAGGCGTGCTCGGCGTCGGCCGCGACATCAGCCAGCAACGCCGGGCCGAAAAAGACTTGCGCATGGCCGCCACGGTATTCGAACACTCGACCTCGGCAATCCTGATCACCGACCCGGCCGGCTACATCGTCCAGGCCAACGAAGCCTTCAGCCGTGTCAGCGGCTATGCCGTGGAGCAGGTCCTCGACCAGCTGCCGAACATGCTGACCGTCGACGAACAGCAGGAAACCCATCTGCGTTACGTGCTCAAGCAATTGGGCCAGCACAGCACCTGGGAAGGCGAAGTCTGGCTCAAGCGCCGTAATGGCGAGCACTACCCGGCCTGGGTCGGGATCACCGCCGTACTCGACGACGAAGGTGACCTGGCCAGTTATGTGTGTTTCTTCAGCGACATCAGCGAGCGCAAGGCCAGCGAGCAGCGGATTCACCGCCTCGCCTACTACGACGCCCTGACCCACCTGCCCAACCGCTCACTGTTTCAGGATCGCCTGCACACGGCACTGCAATCGGCCGAACGGCAGAAGTCGTGGGTGGTGCTGATGTTCCTCGATCTCGATCGCTTCAAGCCGATCAACGACTCCCTGGGCCACGCCGCCGGCGACCGCATGCTCAAGGAAATGGCCACGCGTCTGCTCGGTTGCGTCGACGATGACGACACCGTGGCGCGCATGGGCGGTGACGAATTCACTTTGCTCCTGCAACCGCGAGCCAACCGTGAAATCGCCCTGAATCGGGCGATCCATGTGGCCGAACAGATTCTCGCCAGCCTGGTGAAACCATTCGTGCTCGAAGGCCGCGAGTTCTTCGTCACGGCCAGTATCGGTATCGCCCTGAGTCCGCAGGACGGCAACGAACTCAGCCAGCTGATGAAGAATGCCGACACCGCGATGTACCACGCCAAGGAGCGCGGCAAGAACAACTTCCAGTTCTATCAGGCGGACATGAACGCCAGCGCCCTGGAGCGACTTGAGCTGGAAAGCGACTTGCGCCATGCCCTGGAACAGAACGAGTTCGTGCTGTATTACCAGCCGCAGCTCAGCGGCGACGGCAAGCGTCTGACCGGTGCCGAGGCACTGCTGCGCTGGCGTCATCCACGCCGCGGCCTGGTGCCGCCGGGGGATTTCATTCCGGTGCTCGAAGAGCTCGGGCTGGTGGTGGATGTCGGCGACTGGGTGATCAGCGAGGCCTGCCGTCAACTCAAGGCCTGGCATCAGGCCAGGGTACGGGTGCCGAAAGTGTCGGTGAACATCTCGGCGCGGCAGTTCTCCGATGGTCAGCTCGGCACGCGGATCGCCACCATCCTCAAGGAAACCGGCCTGCCGCCGGCGTGCCTGGAACTGGAACTCACCGAAAGTATCCTGATGCGCGAAGTCAGCGAGGCGATGCAGATTCTCGCCGGGCTGAAAAATCTTGGGCTGAGCATTGCGGTGGATGACTTTGGCACCGGTTACTCATCCCTGAACTACCTCAAGCAATTTCCCATCGACGTGCTGAAGATCGACCGCACCTTCGTCGATGGCCTGCCCAGCGGCGAGCAGGACGCACAAATTGCCCGGGCAATCATTGCCATGGCCCACAGCCTCAACCTGGCGGTGATTGCCGAAGGCGTGGAAACCCATGAGCAGCTTGATTTCCTGAGGGAGCACGGTTGCGACGAGGTTCAGGGCTACCTGTTCGGCCGTCCGATGCCGGCGAGTCGGTTCGAAGGGCAGTTCAGCAATGATGCGCTCTTCTTGTTCGATTGAGATTTGCGGCGCGGCGACTGGCCTCATCGTCGGAACGCCGGCCGGAGCAAGCTCGCTCCCACAGTGGATTTACAGTGTTCGCACATTTTGTGTGCACCCGAGAACCCTGTGGGAGCGGGCTTGCTCGCGAAGAGGCCGGCACGATCACCGCTAATCCCCGCATGAACACCACTTGTCTGCGACATGATGCCGTTTCATATGCCATCTAAAACCCATTGGGTTAGAATGCCCCCCTTTTCCGCCCCCGATCCCTGAGGACCGCCATGTTCAGCCGTGATTTGACCATTGCCAAGTACGACGCCGACCTTTTTGCCGCCATGGAGCAAGAAGCTCAGCGCCAGGAAGAACACATCGAGCTGATCGCTTCGGAAAACTACACCAGCCCAGCGGTGATGGAAGCTCAAGGCTCGGTACTGACGAACAAGTACGCCGAAGGCTACCCGGGCAAGCGCTACTACGGCGGTTGCGAGTACGTCGACATCGTCGAGCAGCTTGCCATTGATCGAGCAAAAGAGCTGTTCGGCGCCGACTACGCCAACGTTCAGCCGCACGCCGGCTCGCAAGCCAACAGCGCCGTTTACCTGGCCCTGTTGTCGGCTGGCGACACCATCCTGGGCATGAGCCTGGCCCACGGTGGTCACCTGACCCACGGTGCCAGCGTTTCCTCCTCCGGTAAGCTGTACAACGCTGTTCAGTACGGCATCGACGCCAATGGCCTGATCGACTACGACGAAGTCGAGCGCCTGGCCGTTGAGCACAAGCCAAAAATGATCGTGGCCGGTTTCTCTGCCTACTCGCAGATCCTCGACTTCCCGCGCTTCCGTGCAATCGCCGACAAGGTAGGTGCCTACCTGTTCGTCGACATGGCCCACGTGGCCGGTCTGGTCGCCGCTGGCGTCTACCCGAACCCGGTTCCATTCGCTGACGTCGTGACCACCACCACCCACAAGACCCTGCGCGGTCCACGTGGCGGCCTGATCCTGGCTCGCGCCAACGCCGACATCGAGAAGAAGCTGAACTCCGCGGTATTCCCGGGCGCCCAGGGCGGCCCACTGGAGCACGTGATCGCAGCCAAGGCGATCTGCTTCAAGGAAGCGCTGCAGCCTGAGTTCAAGGCTTACCAGCAACAAGTGGTGAAAAACGCCCAGGCCATGGCCAGCGTGTTCATCGAGCGCGGTTTCGACGTGGTTTCCGGCGGTACTGAAAACCACCTGTTCCTGCTGTCGCTGATCAAGCAGGAAATCTCCGGTAAAGACGCCGACGCCGCTCTGGGTAAAGCGTTCATCACCGTGAACAAGAACTCGGTGCCAAACGACCCGCGTTCCCCGTTCGTCACCTCCGGCCTGCGCTTCGGCACTCCGGCTGTGACCACTCGTGGCTTCAAGGAAGCAGAGTGCAAGGAACTGGCCGGCTGGATCTGCGACATCCTGGCTGACCTGAACAACGAAGCGGTGATCGACGCCGTTCGCGAGAAGGTCAAGGCTATCTGCAAGAAGCTGCCGGTATACGGCGCTTAATCCGCCCCGCTAAACCGCAGTAAAAAACCGGCACTTGTGCCGGTTTTTTTTCGCCCTCACTTAAACTCAGTTTTCGAACAAGAAACAATGCATAGCATTATTTCCACAGTTAAAATTTCGAATAAACCCTGAAACAACAATTCAGCCTCAACAGCAGCCACACAAACAATCAAGCTGTTAATATCCAAAAACCCAATCAGCACCTTTCCACAAAAAACCGAACCACACAAGACCAACGCAAACCGGATAACTCAACTAACGCTTCACACGTTAACTCACTAACTTCATCACACACAGCAAACAACAGCACCCATCAATGAAAACAGGGAGAGACACCAATGTTTCAAGATCCAGACTTTCAACAATCGTTCGCAGCAACACTTTCGACCAACAACAAACCCGTAGTGCTGGCTCAAAAACTCCTGCAAAAAAAACTGGACGACCCGGAAGCGACCGAAGAACAGCGACGCATTTACCGGGAAGAGCTTGAATACACACACAACCTCCTCACCTTCGGCGACGGAGTAACTCCTGTATTATTTTTTTTCGGCTATCACGATGGTGTCTATATCATCGAGATCAATGACAACGACCGCTATGACAATACTGCCAGTATGGAAGGAAGCCTTCGAAACTGGACACTCTTCGACGGCACCGACCCAACTTACTTCCGCATCAAGAATGCCGAAGGCGACACTCTAAAAATGACCGACCTCTCAGATCAACACGACATTCTTCTATACAGCGGCCCCCAAGAGCGTCCTGTTTGCACTTATGGTGAACTACCCTATGTTCAGGTCATCACCGACCTCCCAAACAGGGGCGGTCAACTTGCAGCCTTCAGAGTCAACATCACGAAACGCTACTCCTAGGGAGCATTGATCCTACTTGAAGCCCAAGGCTTTAACACCGACGACACCTAACCCAGCCCAACCCGCAAGGGAACATATCGACCATGAGCAATCCAGATCCACAACAATCTTTTACCGCCACACTTTCCATTGATAACAAACCCGTAGTTCTGTATCAGCGAGGCATTCAACAAAAGCTGGATGATCCGCAGACCAGCGAAGAACTGCGCAACTACTACCAAAGTAAACTTGAATCTGGCTCGATCACTGACCTTCTGACATTCGATGAGGGCCTCACGCCTGAGCTATTCCTCTTCGAATATTACGACGGCGTCTACATCATCAAAATCCAGGGTAGCAATGGAGAGTTCGCTAACACGGTCAGCATGGAGGGAGAACTGCGAAACTGGTCTGTTTTTGAAGGAGACGATCCCACTTATTTCCGTATCAAAGACAATAACGGCGCTGTCATAAAGCTGGATGATATTCCACTTGAAGGCGGTTATTTCCTGCTTTATAGCGGCCCACAACATAGGAAAGTTTGCACCTATGGAGAGCTCCCCAGTTTCCCAGTCATTACCGATTACCCTAACCGAGGCGGGCGCCTGGCAATCTTTAACCTGAACATTATCAAACGCTCCACCTCCAACGGACACTGAACAGATCTGACACTCCACAACTTCCGACATCCGGCTTCACTACCGACAGTTTAATTACTTTGTGCCTTAAGCCTTAAAGATTAAAGCCAATGCCCCAACGCGCTTGGGCATTGGCATTTTTAATACCTAAATAAGTGGCAATCCGCTCTGACAATCAACTTCCCCCTACAAATTCAAGGATGAACTCATGACTACAAACAGGCAGAAATCTTTCATTGCGACACTGGAACTTGACGAGCGACAAGTGGATTTCCTGGGAGCGCTGCATGGCACTCCCGCGATCCGGCACGACACACTTTTCTCGGGCGGTTTTTTTACCGGTGCGTCGAGAGAACACGATGACTCTCACTTGCTCGGCAGCCTCTCCCTTCGAGAGGTAAAAAACCCTGCGCCACTAATCATTTACTTTCGCTGCACAGAAAACTATTACCACCTCTATATCCGCTCACATACCACTTACACAGGGCATTGCATAAGCAAGGACCTTGCAGGGGTGCTGGGTGCATTTCTTCCGGCCGGCGGCTATACCACATCCTTCAATTTGCTGAGCCTGCAAAACCGGATCATAACGCTGGAAGACATGAACGGTGATATCCAGCGAGTTCGACTCAAGGCTCGCAGTTCGGGGCGTATCGGCGCCATTCGCCGCGATGGAGCGCCTTACAGCTATCTGGCCGAGATCCTTGAAGAAGGCGTGGTATTCAAGTTGAGAATCATCGAGCGAAACGCCTCCTTTCTGGGTGATCCGGACGAAATCTGACAGAGCGCCCAGAACGGCTCACGCATTGCATCAGTCCACAGGCAAAACTGGTAAGACCGGTCATGCCAATTTTTCCATTTCCCCTTGTCATCTCGAAAAAAACGAGCGTAGACTGCGCCTGCACTGGACATACCGGTAAGACCAAAATAATTAAGTCCTGAATCTGATGTGCTCCGCACACGGCAGCCAGGACACCGACCAGGATTCCTCCCATGCTCAGATGGTGCTCGCGTTCAATCTTCCTCCAAGTGGTTCTCGGACTGGTGCTCGGCATCGTCTGCGGGCTGACCCTTCCCGAATACTCCGCTCAGCTCAAACCGCTCGGTGACGGTTTTATCAAGCTGATCAAAATGCTCATTGGCTTGATTGTGTTTTGCGTAGTGGTCAGCGGCATCAGCGGTGCCGGCGACCTGAAGAAGGTCGGCCGTATCGGCCTCAAATCGGTGATCTACTTTGAAATCCTGACCACCATCGCCCTGGTGATCGGGTTGGTGTTCGCCTTCAGCACCGGTATCGGCAGCGGCGCAAACATTCACCTGGAACAGCTTTCAGCAGCCGACATGGGCGACATTGCCCAGCGCAGCCAGCACATGCACACCACCACACAGTTCCTGATGGACCTGATTCCGACGTCGGTGATCGGTGCCTTTGCCGATAACAACATCCTGCAGGTCCTGCTGTTCTCCGTGCTGTTCGGCAGTGCGCTGAATCTGGTGGGTGAGGCGGCATCGGGTATTTCGCGGCTGATCAATGAGCTCAGCCACGTGATCTTCCGCATCATGGGCATGATCGTGCGCCTGGCGCCGATCGGTGTATTCGGTGCGATCGCCTTCACCACCAGCAAATATGGCCTGGACTCGCTGCAGCACCTGGGCAGCCTCGTCGGCCTGTTTTACCTGACCTGCGTGGCCTTCGTGACGCTGATTCTCGGCTTGGTGATGCGCCTCTCCGGCTTGAAGATGTGGCCGTTGCTCAAGTACCTGCGCGAAGAGCTTCTGATCGTCATGGGCACCGCTTCGTCCGACGCTGTGCTGCCACAAATCATGCGCAAGCTTGAGCACCTGGGCATCGGCAGTTCAACGGTCGGGCTGGTGATTCCAACGGGTTACTCGTTCAACCTCGACGGTTTCTCGATCTACCTGACCCTGGCCATCGTGTTCATCGCCAATGCCACCGGCACGCCGCTGGCAATGACCGACCTGTTGACGATTCTGTTGGTATCGCTGATCACCTCCAAGGGGGCCCACGGCATTCCAGGCTCCGCGCTGGTGATTCTGGCGGCCACCCTGACAGCCATTCCGGCCATTCCGGTGGTGGGTCTGGTGCTGGTGTTGGCCGTGGACTGGTTCATGGGCATCGGCCGGGCGCTGACCAACCTGATCGGCAACTGCGTGGCGACCGTCGCCATCGCGCGATGGGAAAAGGACATCGATGTGCAGCGGGCGAACAAGGTACTTTCGGGCCAGGCGGGTTATACCTTCCAGCCGAGAAAACCGGTTGCTCAAGCGGCAGCCAAAGAATTCTGAATGACCGCCGTGCCTGCCGACCGCAGGCACGGCTCATGGAGCGAACAAGTGATTACCTCATCAACCGTCGTCAACTCAGTGGTAGAAAAACTTCGGGCCGCTTTGGCCCGAGGTCAGTGGCGCTCCGGCGAAATGCTGCCGGGGCAACGTGAACTGGCCGAACAGCTGGGTATCAGCCGTCCGAGCCTGCGTGAAGCCGTCATCGTCCTGGAAACCCTCGGTCTGGTGCGTTCGATGCCGGGCAAAGGCGTGGTGGTGCTCGAAGCCAATCTCGTCGACAGCCAGACGTATGACAGTGCAGTGGCCGCAGCGAGCCTGGAAGACGTGCTGCAGCTGCGCTACACCCTCGAGCCGTTCATCGTCGGCCTCGTGGCGCAGTCCATCAGCAGCAAGGAAGTCGGGCAACTGCGCCTGACCCTGATGGACATGCGCGAAGCCCTGGAAGCCATCGACAGTGAAGCCGGCGTGAATGCCTACATCGCGTTCCACGAAGAATTGTTCACGCTCACATCCAACCCCATCTTCCAGAGCGTGGTCCAGCAGACCAGCAACGCCCTCAAACAGAGCGCCGAAGTGTTGCGCAACTCCCCGGAGCATCTGGCTGAGCGCCTTGAAGAAAACGAAGCGGTTGTGCGGGCGATCCGCAGCAAGAACAGCGCCCAGGCCAGCGCCGAGATGCGTCGGCACATTTTGCGCGAAGGCCAGCGCATGGGCATCGAACTGAACATCCCGGAAGACAACCTCGGCAGTTGAAACCTCTTCGAACTGGAGATTGGCCATGAACAGCTTTGCCTCGCCACAAACGCTCGCTACCCTGCCCGTCCGCCCTTCGGTGGATGATCTGTATTCGCGGGTCCTCGATGCCATTTTCGAACAGCGCATCCATTCGGCCAGTCGCTTTACGGAAGAAAGCCTGGCGCAGATGTTCGGTGCAAGGCGCAGCGACATGCGTGATGTGCTGACGCGGCTGTCCCACCAGCAGATCATCATCCTTCGAGTCAACCATCGTCCCCGCGTCGCCGAACTTGATGTCGAGCAGACCCGGCAGACGCTGCATGCCCGACGTCTGGCCGAGATCATGCTGGTGCGGCTGGCCTGTCAGCGTCCATGCGCGCAAGACTTGAAGCGCCTGCGGACACTGGTCGAAAACGAGCGTCAATGCGCCGAGCGTGGCCGGGCGATTCGTTTGTCGGGAGAGTTTCATCTGCAGTTGGCACAAATGGCGGGGAATGCACCGCTAGCGCATTTTCTTGAGAGCTTGGTACCGCTGACTTCGTTGGCGATTGCGCAGTTTGATCTGCAGCAGAAAGAGTATTGCGTGGAGCACATGGGGATTCTGGATGCGCTGGAGCGAGGAGATGCCGCGACGGCGCAAGCCGTGCTCAACCGGCATCTGGATTATCTGGAAGACTTGTTGCTGAGCCCTGCATCGGCACTGGGCCAGAACTGTGCCGCAGGTTAGTCCGTTTTCGCGAGCAAGCTCGCTCCCACGGAGGACTGCACTTCAAATGTGGGAGCGAGCCTGCTCGCGATGGCGACTCAAGGCTCGCTGCAATTTCTGACTTTAATCCGCCGCCACCCGCGCAAACCCCTCGCGAATCTTTTCTTCCGGCAAATCATCGGCAATGAACACGATCACGCTTTCGCGCACGTCGTCTTCCGCCCACTCGGTATCCCAGTCGAAACCATAAAGCTTCAGCACCCCCTGAAACACCATGCGACGCGATTCGCCGAGGATATTCAACACGCCTTTGTAGCGCAGCAGTTGCTTGCCATGGTCTTCCAGCAGTTCGTTCATGAACTCGCTGAGCTTGTCGATATCCAGCGGCTTTTCAGTGCGCAGCACCAGGCTGGAAATGCGGTCTATGGACGGAGCAGCCTGGCTGACCGGGCGCAAACTCACGCCGCCACCGAGGTCGGCATTGAGGTTGAAGCCGCGTACATCGAGCAACTCGGCGAGGTCGATCTTGCCGTGGTCTACCACGCGGATCGGCGCACGCCGGTTGATGCGGGTCAGACGCTCGCTCAACGCGGTGAAGGTCGGTTCGTCCACCAGGTCGCGCTTACTCACCAGCAAGCGGTCGGCGAAACCGATCTGCGCCTGGGCGATGGTCTGGGTCAGGTGCAAGTCGGCATGTGCCGCGTCGACCAGCGTGATGATGCCGTCGAGGATATAGCGCTCGCGCAACTCTTCGTCGATGAAAAAGGTTTGTGCCACCGGTGCCGGATCGGCCAGGCCGGTGCATTCGATCACCAGGCGGTCGAAGGCGATGTCGCCCCGGTCCAAACGCTCGAGCAACAGATAAAGCGCTTTAGTCAGGTCCGTATGGATGGTGCAGCAGACGCACCCGTTGGACAGTGTCATCACTTGTACCGGTTCATCGCCCAACAACTGGGTATCGATACCGGCATCGCTGAATTCGTTCTCGATCACGGCAATTTTCAGGCCGTGCTCGGCCTTGAGCAGGTGACGCAACAAAGTGGTCTTGCCAGCGCCGAGGAAGCCGCTGAGGATCGTGACCGGGATGGGAGAGGACAAAATTGATCTCCTGTTTCACAAAACTAATAAACAACACAAAACAAATGTGGGAGCGAGCCTGCTCGCGAAGGGGCCGTCAGCTTCAACAAATATGCTGACTGATACACCGCTTTCGCGAGCAGGCTCGCTCCCACAGGTTTTGCTGTTAACCCGCAATCCGGATCAACAGCACTTCGGCCCACCCTTGCCACCGTAACGGGCTTCCTGACGTTCGCGAAAGAACATCTCATAGCTCATCACCGGTTTGTCCGGGTGTTTGGTCTGCATATGCTCGACGTAGTTGTCGTAGTCGGGCATGCCGACCATCAGGCGCGCGGCCTGACCGAGGTATTTACCGAGGCGACTCAAGTCGTTGAACATGCTGCAATCCTCTGGTTACGCATCCGGCAGCGCCTGGAATGGCGATTCTTTATCCGTACGCTCTTTTTTACCCCAGGCGGCAATACCGACCTTGAGTGCATAGAACAGGATGCTGAACACCACGAACAGGAACAGCGCAGTCAGCGTTGCGTTGGTGTAGGCGTTGAAGATCACGTGCTGCATCTGGGTGATGTCCTTGGCCGGGGCGAGGATCTGGCCATTGGCCAGGGCATCGCTGTATTTCTTGGCCAGCGACAGGAAACCGATCGCCGGGTTGGCGTCGAACAGCTTGATGAAACCTGCGGTGGTGGTGCAGATCAACAGCCAGACCGCCGGCAACATGGTGACCCAGACATAACGCTGGCGTTTCATCTTGATCAATACGACGGTGCCGAGCATCAGGGCGATACCGGCCAGCATCTGGTTGGAGATACCGAACAGTGGCCACAGGGTGTTGATGCCCCCCAATGGATCGATCACGCCCTGATACAGCAACCAGCCCCACATCGCCACACAACCGGCGGTGGCGATCAGGTTGGCGGTCCAGGATTCGGTGCGTTTGAGCGCCGGGACGAAGGAACCGAGCAAGTCCTGCAGCATGAAGCGCCCGGCACGGGTGCCGGCGTCGACCGCGGTCAGGATGAACAGCGCTTCGAACAGGATCGCGAAGTGGTACCAGAACGCCATGGTGTTTTCACCCGGCAGAACACTGTGCAGGATCTGCGCGATACCGACCGCCAGGGTCGGTGCACCGCCGGCACGGGCCAGGATGGTGGTTTCACCAATGTCGTGGGCTACCGCTTGCAGGGCTTCCGGGGTAATGGCAAAACCCCAGTTGCTGACGGCTGTCGCAACGGCCACCACATCACCGCCGACCACGGCCGCCGGGCTGTTCATGGCGAAGTACACGCCAGGCTCGATCACCGATGCGGCGACCATGGCCATGATGGCCACGAACGATTCCATCAGCATGCCGCCGTAACCGATGTAGCGGGCGTTGGTTTCGTTATCCAGCAGTTTCGGCGTGGTGCCGGAAGAGATCAGCGCGTGGAAACCGGAGACCGCGCCACAGGCGATGGTGATGAACAGGAACGGGAACAGACCGCCCTTCCATACCGGGCCAGTGCCGTCGACGAACTGGGTCAGGGCCGGCATTTTCAGCTCGGGCATGGTCACCAGGATACCGATGGCCAGTGCGACGATGGTGCCGATCTTCAGGAACGTGGAGAGGTAGTCACGGGGCGCCAGGATCAGCCACACCGGCAACACTGCCGCCACAAAACCGTAGCCAATCAGCATCCAGGTGATCTGGATACCGGTAAAGCTGAATGCCTTGGCCCACACCGGATCCGCGGCAATCTGCCCGCCGAGCCAGATTGAACCAAGCAGCAACAGCACGCCGATCACCGAGATCTCACCGATGCGACCCGGGCGGATGTAACGCATGTAGATGCCCATGAACATCGCGATCGGGATGGTCGCCATCACCGTGAAAATCCCCCACGGACTCTCGGCCAAGGCTTTCACCACGATCAGCGCCAGCACCGCGAGGATGATGATCATGATCAGGAAGCAGCCGAACAGCGCGATAGTCCCGGGAATACGGCCCATTTCTTCACGGACCATGTCGCCCAGGGAACGACCGTTGCGGCGGGTGGACATGAACAGGACCATGAAGTCCTGCACCGCACCGGCCAGCACCACGCCGGCGATCAGCCAAAGCGTGCCGGGCAGGTAGCCCATCTGCGCCGCCAATACCGGACCGACCAGAGGACCCGCGCCAGCGATGGCCGCAAAGTGGTGACCAAAAAGAATGTGTTTGTTGGTTGGAACGTAGTCCAGACCGTCATTGTTGAGCACAGCGGGAGTGGCCCGTCGCGCATCGAGTTGCATGACATTGTTAGCGATGAACAGACTGTAGTAGCGGTAGGCGACCAGATAGATAGCCACGGCAGCGACCACAATCCACAAGGCGTTGATTGCCTCGCCTCGACGCAATGCCACGACACCCAGGGCGCACGCACCTACGATTGCCAACACCAGCCAAGGCAAATGGCGTAGCGGGCTATTATTATTTTTCATTTTTTTATTCCAGCCAGAGTGGACAAGAAAGACAGCCTCACCGAGTTTAGCGCTCCTGACGACAAAGACCATACCCGACATTGGTCTGGACACCTGCACGCGCTGGCAGCCGTTGATCATGCGGGTCTATAGTCAGCGTACATTTCCGAGGATCGCGCCATGAGCGAGCACCCTGCCGAACGTCGCCGCTTCAAACGTATTGCGTTCGATGCCCGAACCGAGCTGAGTCAGGGGGAGTCCACGTGGCAGGTGAAGTTGATTGACCTGTCGCTCAAGGGCTTGCTGATCGAGCGACCCGATCCGTGGCTGGGCAATCCGCAGCAGGATTTTCTGGTCGACATTCATCTGAGCGAAGAGGCCGACATCACCATGGATGTGCAACTGGCCCACGACGACCATGACCAACTAGGGTTTGTCTGCCTGCACATCAGTCTGGAGTCCATCGAGCGCCTGCGACGATTGATCGAGTTCAACCTCGCTGACCCGCAGGAGCTGGAGCGAGAATTGGGGGCGCTGATCGAAATCTAGAGGTCGCCGGCTACCAATGTGGGAGCGAGCCTGCTCGCGAAGGGGTCGTCAGCCTCAACGGATATGTTGACTGATACACCGCTTTCGCGAGCAGGCTCGCTCCCACAGGGTTGCGTATTAACCAGAAACTATTCGAACAACGCGTCCAACGCCTGCTCCAGACGAGTGACAGCAATGATCTGCAACCCTGCCGGCGCCTCTTTCGGCGCATTGCCCTTGGGCACGATGGCCCGCTTGAAGCCATGCTTGGCAGCTTCTTTCAAACGCTCCTGACCGCTCGGCACCGGACGCACCTCACCGGAAAGCCCGACCTCACCGAACACCAGCAGATCGTGGGGCAACGGCCGGTTGCGCAAACTGGACATCACCGCTGCCATCAACGCCAGGTCGGACGCCGTTTCCAGCACCTTGACCCCGCCGACCACGTTGAGAAACACGTCCTGGTCGTGGGTCGGAATGCCACCGTGACGGTGCAGCACCGCCAGCAACATCGCCAGCCGGTTCTGGTCCAGCCCCAGTGTGACCCGACGCGGGTTGGCCAGGTGACTGTCGTCCACCAGCGCCTGTACCTCCACCAGCATCGGCCGCGTGCCTTCCCAGGTTGCCATCACCACGCTACCCGGGACTTCTTCCTGGGCACGGGTAAGAAAAATCGCCGAGGGGTTGGAGACTTCTTTCAGGCCCTTGTCGGTCATGCCGAACACGCCCAGTTCATTGACTGCACCGAAACGGTTCTTCACCGCTCGCAGCAGGCGCAGGCGTCCGTCGGACTCGCCTTCGAAATACAGCACGGTGTCGACCATGTGTTCCAGCACCCGAGGGCCAGCCAGCGCGCCTTCCTTGGTGACGTGGCCCACCAGGAAAATCGCCGTACCGCTCTGCTTGGCATAACGCACCAGCAATGCCGCGCTTTCACGCACCTGGGATACACCACCCGGTGCCGATTGCAGTTGCTCGGTAAAGATCGTCTGGATCGAGTCGATCACCATCACCTTGGGCTTTTCCTGACGGGCCGTGGCGATGATGGCTTCGATGCAGGTTTCAGTCATGACGCGCAGTTGATCCTGAGGCAACCCCAGGCGCCGCGCACGCATGGCCACTTGCTGCTGGGATTCCTCACCGGTGACGTACAGCGCCGGCATGCTCTTGGCGAGGTTGCACAAGGTTTGCAACAGAATGGTCGACTTGCCGATGCCAGGGTCGCCACCGATCAGCACCACCGAGCCATCCACCAGACCACCACCCAGAACCCGGTCGAGCTCGCTGGAGGCGGTGGAGAAGCGCGGAATTTCTTCGACACTGACTTCGGCCAGGGTCTTGATCTGCGCCTGCTGTCCGGCCCACCCGGTACGACCGCTGGGGGCGGCTGCCCCGCCGCTTTCCACCATGGTTTCGGTGAGTGTGTTCCAGGCCCCGCACTCACCGCACTGGCCGGCCCATTTGGGGAAGGTTGAGCCGCACTCGGTGCAGCCGTACATGCGCTTGGCCTTGGCCATCGGAACTCCCGGAAAAAACCGCGATGATAGCTCAGCCAAGGCGCGCGAGTGCGGCCAGATATTTCGCAACCCCTTTGATGACTTCAAATAACCCTATTAAATACAGGTATATTGAAATACACCCTCCATACAAAACCTTGTATAAGTATTTTTCTCAACTCGGCCAACAAACTCTAGTGACTTGCCATATCGCACGCTTTGAAAACCTATACAAACTTTATTCATTTACATACTTTATGCACAATTCCAAAAACACTCACACAATACACAGCATTGATTCAGAGAAACACGCAACTTGTCTGACACCCAAAACTAACGAAACAGTTAATACCACTGCAACTACAATTAATTTTCAATAGAGCCTTCTGACCACTAACTGCCAGATCATCTTTAACGCCCCGATTCAGAGATGGTCTCTCAACCTTGGCTCGCCCACACAAACGACGCCATTTCGCTGAAAAAAATCGTCGTATGCAAAACTCCGCAGAAGGCCTGGCCGCCCCACAGATGAGATCCATCGGTGAATTTTTCAACACCACCCGGGTCGATTGCTGGCAAGCACAGCAGGCAGTTGATTCGAGCAGGAAGCGATTTGCTGATTTACACTGCGTGCATCAACCTCATCTGTAACAAGGAAATAACCTATGGGCGTGCTCAATGAGTTCAAGGCCTTCGCGGTCAAAGGCAACGTGGTCGACATGGCCGTCGGTATCATCATCGGTGCGGCCTTTGGCAAGATCGTTACGTCGTTTGTCGGTGACCTGATCATGCCGCCAATCGGGATGCTGATCGGTGGCGTGGACTTCAGTGATCTGGCCATAACGCTCAAGGCAGCGGAGGGTGCTGCTCCGGCAGTGATGCTGGCTTATGGCAAATTCATCCAGACCATCATCGACTTCGTCATCGTCGCCTTCGCGATCTTCATGGGCGTCAAGGCCATCAACCGCCTGAAGCGCGAAGAGGCCGTGGCCCCTAGCCTGCCGCCGGTTCCAACCAAGGAAGAAGAGTTGCTGGGCGAGATCCGCGACTTGCTCAAGGCCCAGAACAACCGGCCTTGACAGCATTAGCAAAAAAAAACGGCGCCTTCGAGGCGCCGTTTTTCTTACCAGAAGTTTTCCACCGCCACCTGGCCGGGTCGCCGGCTGAGGCTCAAGTGCATATCCCGCTTTTTGAGCAGCTTGCGCGTGTCATCGATCATCTGCGGATTGCCGCACAGCATGACCCGTGAGTGCTCGGGCGTCAGCGCAACACCCGCGGTGCGCTCCAGTTCGCCGTTTTCAATCAGCGCGGTGATCCGCCCGTTCAATGCACCGGGATGTTGCTCACGAGTGACTGTGGTGATCAATTGCAGTTTGTGTGCGTACTCCGCCAGATATTCAAGTTTCGCCAGCCCTGCGATCAGTTCCTGATAAGCCAGTTCCCGGGCTTCGCGAACGCTGTAGACCAGAATGATCCGCTCGAATCGCTCCCAGACTTCGAAGTCCTGGAGTATCGACAGGAACGGCGCGATGCCCGTGCCTGTGGCTAACAACCACAGATCAGGCCCATCGACAAACCGGTCCAGCGTCAGGTAACCGAAGGCCTGGCGGTCGACCAGCAATGCATCACCAACGCCCAGTCGGCTGAGTTCGCTGGTGAACTCACCGCCCGGTACAACAATGGAGAAGAACTCGAGGAACTCGTCAAAGGGCGAGGACACCATCGAATAGGCGCGCCATACCGTGCTGCCGTCAGCCTTGGTGACGCCCAATCGGGCAAACTGCCCCGCCCGAAAACGAAACCCTGCATCCCGCGTGGCGCGCAGGGTAAACAGGTTCGGGGTCAACGGATGAACCTCGAGCAAGGTCTGACGGGTAAATTTTTCTTCACTGACGGACATGGAAGGCTCCAATCAAAAGATACCCCAGTGTCCCGCAAAGAAAGCAGCGTAACCACCGACAATTTGTAGTGACATTAATCTGTACTAGTGACCGAATACTAAATGCGGCACACAACCATCAATACAAAATGACAAATGGCATTTTATAATTCATCAATTGCCTAAGAACCAGGAACACACTTTTTCAACAGTCAAAAGAGCAAAATTGTCGAACCATAATCGTAGGAACTGTCCTACACTTCGTGGCGTGCCGGATCTTGGATCCAAGATTGCATCCGGAAGACACGTTAATGGAGATCATTGTATGGAGATCTGGAAGGAGTCACAGCTCAACCAATTGGCACACACACAAGAGATCAATACCGCCTATCGAATCGCGCTCAACTTCGCTAGAAACCTTGGATATAAATTTTGTGGCTTTTCAATTACTTCGAACTCAGTCGTGACCGGCGCCAGTCCGGTGAACCTGAACAATTTTCCCCATGAGTGGAACATTCAATATGAAAAAAACAACACCACGCAAATAGACCCGGTAGTGGCGCACTGCAATCACTCAACATTGCCTGTTCTCTGGAGCGAAGAGCTTTTTTCCAGGACGCCATGGCTATGGCAGTTGCTGCAGCAACAAGGTTTGCGGCATGGCTGGTCCCAGGCGATCCACGATGAGGAGAGCGGCCTGCACAGTATTCTCAGCCTGGCCAGAAGCCACTGCCCGATTTCAGCTTATGAGCTGTACGAGAATCTCGGATTCTCGGTGTTCATCAGTCGCCATTTGCACGCTCTGGCGCTCGAGATGCAACCGAAAAAAAAGGCTCGCCCCCAGGTTCCTCCCTTGTCACGGCGGGAACTCGAAGTATTGAAACTGTCGGCCGATGGCAAGACGGCCTATGAAATTGCCAGGATCCTCAATTTGAGTGAACGCACGGTCAATTTTCATGTGCACAGGGCTATCGAGAAGCTCGGCGTCAACAACAAGATTGCGGCAGTCATCGCCGCGGCCCGGTCCGGAGCCATCTGAAAGCGCCCGACTGCGGGAAAACCTGCGGGTAATCCAGGCAAAAAAAACGTACCATTTGCGGTCCCTCCTGAGTGATGGCGTGTAGACCTTCACGACGCAGTACACTCGGACGGCTCCGCCCGCTCCAACGCCTTCAGGCAGCGGGATATCCGTTGATTACCCAGAGCCCCGCCCCATGCCTTTGCTCGAAACACCCTTCGCCAGCCTTGACCTGATCCGCCAGCCCGAACAGCAGAACGAACCGCTGCAAGCTTTCGATGCAGCCGATGAATACCTGCTCAATCATCTGGCCGAACAGCAGCCGGCGTCGGACACCCGGGTATTGGTGCTCAATGACAGTTTCGGCGCATTGGCGGCCAGCCTCGCGGGCAAGGTGCGGGTGGCCAGCAGCGGTGATTCGTTCCTGGCCTTGCAGGGTCTGGAAAAGAACCTGGTGCGCAACGGCCTGGCGTTTGATGCGGTGCCGAGCGTACCCGCCAGCGAAACCCCAGCCGGGCCGTTCGACTGCGTACTCATCCGTGTACCGAAAACCCTGGCGCTGCTGGAAGAACAACTGATCCGCCTGCAAGGCCAACTGGCACCCGGCGCCCAAGTGGTTGCCGCCGCCATGATCAAGCATCTGCCCCGGGCGGCGGGCGACTTGCTGGAGCGTTACATCGGCCCCGTGCAAGCCTCGTTGGCGGTGAAGAAGGCGCGGCTGTTGATTGCCACGGCTCAGGACAAAACGCCAGCGGTGTCGCCTTACCCAACGCGATACAGACTCGACGAACCGGATATCGAACTGCTCAACCACGCCAATGTGTTTTGCCGCGAAGGCCTGGACATCGGCACCCGGGCATTTTTGCCACACCTGCCGAAAAACCTTGGCTCGGCGCGGGTCGCCGATCTCGGTTGCGGCAACGGCGTCCTGGCCATCGCCAGCGCCCTGCAAAACCCCGAGGCCCACTACACGCTGGTGGACGAGTCGTTCATGGCCGTGCAATCGGCGTCCGAGAACTGGCGCGCAGCCTTGGGTGAACGGGAAGTGATCGTGCGAGCCGGTGATGGCCTGGCCGGCCAGGAACCGCAATCGCTTGACGTCGTGCTGTGCAATCCACCGTTTCACCAGCAACAGGTGGTGGGCGACTTCCTGGCCTGGCGAATGTTCCAGCAGGCGCGCGAAGCGCTGGTCGTGGGCGGCGCGCTGTACATCGTCGGCAATCGTCACCTGGGTTACCACAGCAAGCTGGCGCGATTGTTCCGCGGTGTCGAGCAAGTGGCGGCCAATCCGAAATTCGTGATCCTCAAGGCGCGCAAGTAACAGGCAAAAAAAACCCTCCGGTCGGAGGGTCGTAAATCCGCGCCTCGAGGCCACGGGAGAGATGTCAGTGCGTGGTCAGGCCGGCCGCGTTCATGAACAGTCGCATCAGGCTGGCGACGATGAACAAGGCGCCCACGCTGCCGACCCAGATCAGGACCAACCAGCCGAGCCGCTGCCACAGCGGCTTTTTTTCGGCTTCTTCAATGTCGTGCAGGGAATGTTTGCCGTTCATTGATAAATCCTCCGATGTAGATCGATGGCGTCTGTCAGGACGCCATCGCGAGCAGGCTCGCTCCCACATTAGTTTCGTGGCGCACAGGGCTAGTGATAGCCGTCTTCATGGGTGACCTTGCCGCGGAACACGTAGTAGCTCCAGAAGGTGTAGCCCAGGATGAACGGGATGATGAACAGCGTGCCCACCAGCATGAAGCCCTGGCTTTGCGGCGGCGCGGCGGCGTCCCAGATCGAGATCGACGGCGGGATGATGTTCGGCCACAGGCTGATGCCCAACCCGCTGTAACCAAGGAAGATCAGCACCAGGGTCAGCAGGAACGGCGTGTAATGCGCGTTGCGGGCCACGGCGCGGATCAGGCCGTACATCGTCACCAGCACCAGGATCGGCACCGGCATGAACCAGAACAGATTCGGCATGGTGAACCAGCGAGCGGCGATATCCGTGTGGGCCAACGGGGTCCAGATGCTGACGATGCCGATCACCGCCAGCAGCACGAAGGCCAATGGCCGTGCCAGATCATGCATCTGTTCCTGCAACTTGCCTTCGGTCTTCATGATCAGCCAGGTGCAACCGAGCAAGGCATACGCCACCACCAGCGCCGCACCACAGAACATCGTGAACGGTGTCAGCCAGTCCAGTGAACCACCGGCGAACTGCCGGTTGACCACCGGCAGCCCGTCGATGAACGCGCCAAGCGCAACGCCCTGGAAGAACGTCGCAGTGACCGAGCCACCGATGAATGCCTTGTCCCACAGGTGGCGCTTGTCGTCCCTGGCCTTGAAGCGGAACTCGAAGGCCACACCGCGGAAGATCAGCCCGATCAACATCAGGATCAGCGGCAGGTACAGCGCCGAGAGCACCACCGAATAGGCCAGCGGAAACGCGCCGAACAACGCCGCGCCACCCAACACCAGCCAGGTCTCGTTGCCGTCCCAGACCGGGGCGACGGTGTTCATCATCACATCGCGATCGGTCTTGCCCGGAATGAACGGGAAGAGAATGCCGATGCCCAGGTCGAAACCGTCCATGACCACGTACATCATGATGCCGAAGATGATGATCACGGCCCAGATCAGCGGAAGATCAATACCCATGATTCAAATCTCCTTGGTCAGGCTGTGGCCGGCATCGTCGGCGGCGGCGGACAGCGGACGGGCCGGTGTGCGTTTCTGGCCGGGGCCTCCGTCGTTGGTTTCCTTGCCTTCGTCGGTCTTCGGCCCCTTGCGCACCAGGCGCATCATGTAGCCAAGACCGGCGCCAAACAGCGCGAAATAAACCACGACAAACAGGACCAGGGTGATGCTCATCTGCATAAAACTATGGTTGGACGACGCATCCGCCGTACGCATCAGGCCATAGACCACCCATGGCTGACGGCCAATTTCCGTGGTGAACCAGCCAGCGAGGATCGCGATCAGGCCGGACGGCCCCATCCACAGCGCCAGATACAGGAACGGCCGCGAGGTGTAGAGGGTGTCGCGCTTGCGCAGCCACAGGCTCCACAAACCGGTGAAGATCATCAGGAAACCCAGGCCCACCATGATCCGGAACGACCAGAACACAATGGTCGAATTCGGTCGGTCTTCAGGCGGGAACTCCTTGAGCGCCGGGACTTGCTTGTCCAGTGAGTGGGTGAGGATCAGGCTGCCCAGGTACGGGATTTCGACGGCGAACTTGGTTTTCTCCTCTTTCATGTCCGGCCAGCCGAACAGGATCAGCGGAGTCGCCTCGTTACCCTTGTTTTCCCAGTGGCCTTCGATCGCGGCGATTTTTGCCGGCTGATGCTCAAGCGTATTGAGACCGTGGAAGTCACCGATGACCGCCTGGATCGGCGCGACGATCAATGCCATCCACATGGCCATCGAGAGCATTTTGCGGATCGCCGGGTTGTCCTTGCCGCGCAGCAAATGCCAGGCCGCGGAGGAGCCGACGAAGAAGGCCGTGGCGACGAACGCCGCCGTGGCCATGTGCATCAGGCGATACGGGAACGACGGGTTGAAGATAACCGCCAGCCAGTCGGTGGGTATGACCTGACCGTTGACGATCTCGAAGCCCTGCGGGGTCTGCATCCAGCTATTGGAAGCGAGAATCCAGAACGTGGAGATCAACGTACCGATGGCCACCATCACGGTGGCGAAGAAGTGCAGGCCACGCCCGACCTTGTTCCAGCCAAACAGCATGACGCCGAGGAACCCGGCTTCGAGGAAGAATGCCGTGAGCACTTCATAGGTCAGCAACGGTCCGGTCACGGAACCGGCGAAGTCCGAGAAGCGGCTCCAGTTGGTGCCGAACTGATAGGCCATCACCAGGCCGGAAACCACCCCCATGCCGAAGTTGACGGCAAAGATCTTCGACCAGAAATGGTAGAGGTCACGGTAGGTGTCGTTATGGGTTTTCAGCCACAGGCCTTCGAGTACTGCCAGGTAACTCGCCAGGCCGATGGTGATGGCCGGAAACAGGATGTGGAACGAGATGGTGAACGCGAACTGAATTCGGGCGAGATCAAGTGCCTCTAAACCGAACATAAGTCTTCCTCTGTCAGGTAGTACGGCTGCTGGCTTAAAGCCTGCACCCACGGCCCCCACGGATATGGAGTGTGGCGAATCTCTGCTTGTTCTTTTTTTTGCACGCATCACAACGCAGGGAGTCTGGCCTTGCGGCCGCCGGATCAAATCCTTTTGTGGGTTTTGACCTGGATCAATCAACGTTGAAAGAGTAGTCCCAATTTCGGGGATGACTCGCGTGGTCTTTTGCCGCGTGACAAGTTGCCTCACGGACTTGGTCACGAGCTGAAATGCATTTCCTGTGGGAACCTGGAGAAAATCGATGTCTGGCTAACTAAATTTTCTGTCACTGCAACTTCCTGTTACAGCTTGGTGATAACCTCGCCTCTCCCCTTCCCCAGATTTGCCGCAGATGCCCAGCCAAGAGCCCTTGCTGTTACGTCACCATCGCCCTTTTCTCGCGTTCTGGCTGGCCCGGGTCTTTACCGCCAGCGGCTTCCAGATGCTCACCGTGGCCATCGGCTGGAACCTGTATCAATTGACCGGCAACGTGCTCGACCTGGGTCTGGTCGGCCTGGTCGAGTTCGCCCCGCGTGTACTGTTCATGCTGCACACCGGGCACGTCGCCGACCGCTATGACCGGCGCAAGGTCGCGGCGATCTGCCAGTTCCTGCAGGCGTTGATCGCCCTGTCGCTGGCCATCGGCAGCGCCACCGATCATGTCACCCGGGAAATGATCTTTATCCTGGCCTTCCTGCTCGGTGCCGCCCGTTCCTTTGAAATGCCGACCACCCAGGCCCTGCTGCCCAGTATCGTGCCCAGCGCGCTGTTTCCCCGTGCAGTGGCCGCCGCGCAATCGGCCCAGCAATCAGCCACCATCGTCGCCCCGGCCCTCGGCGGTTTGCTCTACGCCTTCGGCAGCGTGTGGGTGTATGGCCCGACGGTGCTGCTGTATGTCATCGCCTGTTCGCTGATGCTCAACCTGCCGGCCCGGCAAACCCCGCTGAACAAGGGCAAGGCCACTCTGGACTCACTGCTGGCGGGTATTCGCTTTATCCGCAGTCGTCCGGACATTCTCGGGGCGATCTCCCTCGATCTGTTCGCGGTGCTATTGGGTGGTGCGACGGCGCTGCTGCCGGTGTTCGCCAAGGACATTCTGCTGACCGGCCCGTGGGGGCTGGGCCTGCTGCGCTCGGCACCGGCGGTGGGCGCGCTACTGATGTCGCTGTTCCTAGCGCGGTTTGCCGTGGAGCGCAACGTCGGGCGGGTGATGTTCACCGCCGTGGGCATCTTCGGCGTGGCAACCATCGCCTTCGGCCTGTCGACCTCGTTCTGGTTTTCCCTGGCGGTGTTGGTGGTGTTGGGCGCGGCAGACATGATCAGCATGGTGATCCGCGCCTCGTTCGTTCAACTGGAAACCCCGGACGAAATGCGCGGTCGGGTCAGCGCCGTCAATGGTCTGTTCATCGGTGCTTCGAATCAGTTGGGTGAATTCGAATCGGGCCTGACTGCCCACTGGTTTGGCACTGTGCCAGCCGTGGTCATGGGCGGGATCGGCACGCTGGTGGTGACCGGGGTGTGGGTCAAACTGTTCCCGACACTGGCCAGCCGCGATCGCATGCACGTGGCTAAAGATGAAGAGAAGGAAGAGGCGAAAGTCTAAGCAGGCTAAACCAACAACTCCCCCGCCACCGCTGTACTGATGGCTTTACCGCAGAGTTGCTCCACCAGCGCCAGGGCAAACGCCAAAGCGGCGCCTGAGCCTTGGGCCGTGATGCAATTGCCGTCGACCACCACCGGTTGATCGACGAAGGTACAGCCCGACAGTTGATGGCTGGCCGAGGGCAGGCAGGTCATGCGCCGTTGACGCAATACGCCAAAGGCCTGCAGCGCCACGGCTGGCGCTTCGGCGATACCGGCGAACAGGCGACCGGCTGCCGCCTGATCCTTGATCAATTGTTGCAAGGGTTGGTGTGCTGCCAGGTGCTGCGAACCCACCGCACCTCCCGGCAAGGCAATCAGGTCGAAGGGTTGCGCCAGCAAGTCCACCAGCATCGCATCGGACGTCAGGCGAGTGCCGCGGGCGCAGGTGAGCATGCGCCGCCCTTCGATACTGGCCACCACCACTTCTACTTTGGCGCGGCGCAGTACGTCGATCAGGGTCACGGTTTGCAGGTCGTCGGTGCCCTCGGCAAGGGCAATCAAGGCTCTAAAGGTCATCAGGTATTGTCCACGGAATGATCTTTTAAGCGTAGTCAGCTTTCCCGACCCTTGTTCGAGGCGTGTGTTTACTTGATGTAAAGCTGCGTCGACATCGTGTTGCCGGGCGCGTTGATCGAGGTATTGCTGAAGGTCAACGTGCCTTCCTGCTTGCCCGCCAGATTGAGGGCGTACAAATAGCCGACGGTTTTTTCCCCGGGGGTGCAACTGGTCAGGTTGCCGTTCTTGAACGCGCAAACCGGCGTCCGTGTGCCGTTCACCTCGAAACCGTCGAGGGCGACATGGGCCTCACGCCCGTAACCCACCTCCAGCACGTACACCGTGATGTTCGGGCCATTGTGATCGCAGCGCGTCCGGGTTTGCCCTTCGTCGATGTTCTCGACACCACAGGACGGCGACGCGACTTTGAGTACTTTCAATTGCGTCAGTGGCGCAGCAGAGGCCGCCACGGCCGTTTGAGTCCCGAGAAACAACGCCACCCATGCTCCGAAGGCGGCAACCAGACGCTTTTTCATGCAGGACCCATCCACCCCAAAAAACCAGCGCGCAGTATGGCGCACTTGGCTTTGTCGCAAAACATCGACGACGATCACCGCCAAAGCAGCCATATTCCCAAGCTACTGGTATGATGCGCGGCTTTTTCCGGCCCACAGTAATTTCCAGGCGCGCTCTGCTGCCTGTGCTTTGCTGTTGAGGTCGATACATTCACGGCGCCCGGCGCGCCACGGGGAGCAGACATGCTGGAAAGGCTGTTTCAACTCAAGGCACACAACACCAACGTGCGGACCGAGATTCTGGCGGGCGTCACGACCTTTTTGGCCATGGCCTACATTCTGTTCGTCAACCCGAGCATCCTCGGCGAGACCGGCATGGACAAGGGCGCGGTGTTCGTCGCCACCTGTCTGGCCGCCGCCATCGGCTCGACGACCATGGGCCTGATCGCCAACTACCCGATCGCCCTCGCACCGGGCATGGGCCTGAACGCCTTCTTTACCTACACCGTGGTCCTGCACATGGGCCATACCTGGCAAGTGGCGCTCGGCGCGGTGTTCATCTCGGCGGTGTGTTTCTTCCTGCTGTCGATCTTCCGCATCCGTGAATGGATCATCAACAGCATCCCGCTGCCGCTGCGCTCGGCGATTGCCGCCGGCATCGGCCTGTTCCTGGCACTGATCGCCCTGCACAACGCCGGCATCGTGGTCAGCAACCCGGCGACCATGGTCGGCCTCGGTGACCTGAAACAACCGGCTCCGATCCTCGCTACCCTCGGTTTTGCCCTGATCGTCGCCCTCGAAGCCCTTGCCGTGCGCGGCGCAGTGCTGATCGGCATTCTGGTGGTGACCATCATTTCCATCGTGATGGGCTTCACCCCATTCGGCGGCGTGATGTCGATGCCGCCGTCCCTGGCCCCGACTTTCCTGCAACTGGACATCAAGGGTGCGCTGGACATCGGTCTGGTCAGCGTTATCTTCGCCTTCCTGTTCGTCGACCTGTTCGACAACTCCGGCACCCTGATCGGTGTGGCCAAGCGCGCCGGTCTGATGCGCAAAGACGGCCACATGCCGAAAATGGGCCGCGCGCTGATCGCCGACAGCACCGCAGCCATGGCCGGTTCCCTGCTGGGCACTTCGACCACCACCAGCTACATCGAATCCGCCGCCGGCGTGAGTGCCGGTGGCCGCACCGGCCTGACCGCCATCGTAGTGGCGTTCCTGTTCCTGCTGGCGCTGTTCTTCTCGCCACTGGCCGCCAGCGTTCCGGCCTTCGCCACCGCACCGGCACTGCTGTTCGTCGCCGTGCTGATGACATCCGGCCTGGCCGAAATAGACTGGGACGACATTACCGTCGCCGCGCCGGTGGTGATCACCGCGCTGGCAATGCCGTTCACTTACTCCATCGCCAATGGCATCGCCTTCGGTTTCATTTCCTGGACCGCCATCAAGCTGATGTCCGGTCGCGGCCGTGAGCTGAACCCGGCGCTGGTGATCCTGTCGATTCTGTTCGTGATCAAGCTGGGTTGGTTCAACGCATGACTTTTGATTCCCAGGCCTACGCCGTTCAGCTCGAAGAAAAGATCACGCGCTTGCGTGACCTGCTGGCCCCGTTCGATGCACCGGAGCCAGCCGTTTTCGATTCGCCGCTGCAGAACTTCCGCCTGCGCGCCGAGTTCCGCCTGTGGCGCGAGGCCGGCGAGCGTCACTACGCGATGTTTTCCCAGGAAGACAAACGCACGCCAATCCTGATCGAAGAGTTCCCGATCGCCAGCCTGCGCATCAACCAGTTGATGCCGCAGCTGAAGGCAGCGTGGCAAGCGAGTGCGCCCCTGAGCCACAAGCTGTTCCAGGTGGAGTTCCTGACCACTCTGGCCGGCGACGCGATGATCACCCTGTGCTATCACCGCCCGCTGGACGAGCACTGGCATGCGGCGGCGTCGAAACTCGCGGCCGACCTGAACGTCAGCATCATCGGCCGCTCCAAGGGCAAGCGCGAAGTCATCGGTCACGATTACGTGGTCGAGAAGCTGGAAGTCGGCGGCCGCACCTTCAGCTATCGCCAGCCCGAAGGCGCGTTCACCCAGCCCAACGGCACGGTGAACCAGAAGATGCTCAACTGGGCATACGATGCGCTTGGCGATCGCTCCGATGATTTGCTGGAGCTGTATTGCGGCAACGGCAACTTCACCCTGCCGCTCGCCACCCGCGTGCGCAAAGTGCTGGCCACCGAAATCAGCAAGACCTCGGTCAACGCAGCGCTGAGCAACCTCAGCGAAAACGCGGTGGATAACGTCACCCTGGTGCGTTTGTCCGCTGAAGAGCTGACCGAAGCCCTGAATGAAGTGCGCCCGTTCCGGCGCCTGCATGGCATCGACCTCAAGAGCTACGAGTTCGGCAGCGTGTTCGTCGACCCGCCCCGTGCCGGCATGGACCCGGACACCTGCGAGCTGACCCGGCGCTTCGACAACATCCTGTACATCTCCTGCAACCCGGAGACCCTGGCAGCCAACATCGCCCAACTGCACGACACCCACCGCATCACCCAATGCGCGATGTTCGACCAGTTCCCGTGGACCCATCACATGGAATCCGGGGTGATGCTGACCCGGCGTTGATGGCGCCTGCCAGGCACAAAAAAGCCGTCTTCACGACGGCTTTTTTGTGGGTACCTGCAAGACAACATCGACCTTGCGCGGGCGCCCGCCTTTCCTGCCGTTGGCCCGCGCAGCTTCAGACTTTGCGGCGCTGCTCTGGCGACCATTGCGCGAAGCGACGACCGAGGTCGCCATGGCCATCAGCGGCTTGCTCGCAGAAATCATCCCGGCGATGGATACATGCAGGTCCTTACCTTCATGGCACAGGGCAGTACCCGCGTAGCCGACAGTCAGACTGGCGAAGTCCCCGCCCTCAAAATCATCGAACTCCGGATAGTTGGCCACGGGCAACAATACGCCGCTGCCGTCTTCGAAGCTGACGGCCAGACAGGGGGCCAGGTAGGTAACCGCTGTCGCTTGCAGGCTATTTTTTCTACGTAGTTCGCCACGTTCAATGGCTTTGTCCAGGCTACTTTCCGTAACGGGACTATCGACCTGAACCTTGGCTTTTATCGTTTTCATAATTCGATCTCCACACCTTCCTGTGCACCTATCAGGGACAGCAACGTCTTGTTCGATTCAGGTTCGTAGCAAGCCGATCCAATCATATTGGTGGTACTGACAACCCTTTTCACCACAACGACTTCGTTGCTTTGCCAGTCCCACAGTTGATTATCAAGACAGGCTGTTTGTAATTTTCGCCACCAGATGCCCCGGGCGCGCCGCAAATGGGCAGGTTGCTGGAGCGATTGGCGCAATCCCTCAAGCACCGCCAACGGTGGCCGACGCGATAGCGGAACTACATCCCAGAGCTCGACACCGTTGTGCCAAAAGCTGAACCTGAATCTCGCACTCCACGTACCCGCCTCCACATGCGCATGAGGCGGACAATGCTCGTCTCGCAACATGATCACTACCGACAGTCCTTTGTAATTGCATACCTTCATGCTAACCCATCCGTTAGGTTAATGAATCCGAGAATTCGGCATTCCCTGGAAAACCCGACCGCTGGCATCGGCCGTCGAATCATTTCTTGCGTCCTCAGGCTAGCGTCCTGGCGTTTCCCGGCCCTGCGGAACACCACGCAAAATGGTAAGAAATCCTTTCATTACGGCGCTGGCACCTGATAAATACTGATCCAGTATCTTCATCTGATCCCCGGTGTAATCAATCATGCAGCGACAATTCGACGATCTTCAGTTGGGCAGCATTGAGCTGTTTTGCCTGGCCGCCGAGGCCGGCAGTTTTACTGCCGCGGCGCTGGTGGCGGGTGTCACCCCCGCGGCCGTGAGCCGTTCGGTGTCGCGCATGGAGGAGCGCCTGGGCGTGCGTCTGTTTGCGCGCACCACCCGCAGCGTGAAGCTGACCGACAGTGGCCGCCGCTATTACGAGGAGTGCCGCTTGGCCCTGGCGCAACTGATCGAGGCCCAGCGCGAGGTGATGGGCCAGCAGCAAGTGCCTTCCGGTACCTTGCGCATCAGTATTCCGACCACCTACGCGCATCATCGAATCCTGCCTTTGTTGCCCGAATTTCGGGCGCGCTATCCGGCGGTGAAGGTCGAGTCGCACATCAGTAATCGCAACATCGATTTCGTCGGCGAAGGCTACGACATGGCGATTCGCGTGCGAGCCATCCCGGATTCCGGCCTGATCGCCCGACCGTTGGAAGATGCCGCCCTGGTGATGATCGCCAGCCCTGATTACCTGAAACGGGCCGGCATTCCGCAAACCCTCGACGACCTCGAAAACCACGAATGCATCCAGTACGAATTGCCCAGCAGCGGCCGGCGCATTGCCTGGCTGTTCAACGATGAAGGCGTGCCCCGGGAGATTCTGGCCGAGGGCAGCCTCAGCTGTTCCGACGATGTGCTGGGCGGTGTCACCTTGGCCAAACACGGGGCGGGGTTGTTTCAGACCTATCGTTTTATCGTGGAAAAGGAACTGGCCGACGGCTCGCTGGTGGAAGTGCTCAAGCCCTATGGCGGGCGGTCGCGGCCGTTTACCTTGCTGTACCCGCAAAGTCGTCATGTACCGCTGCGCTTGAGGGCGTTTATCGATTTCCTTGTGGAGCACCTGCCGCGCTGACCTGCGAAAGTGTCCGATCACCGCCCACAAACAGCCTGTGCGTCGTCACTTCAATTGACCAAATTAACTAGTTAGTACAATTTATCTCCACAGGCTGAAGTCCTCGGCCGATTCCAAAAATAATAAGTGGAGAGATTCCGATGTCCCCTATCGTTCTGGTGCTCAACGGCCCGAACCTGAACCTGCTCGGTACCCGTGAACCGGCGACTTACGGCCACGAAACCCTGGCAGACATTTCGGTCCTGTGCGCACGTACCGCCGAAGAATTCGGCCTGGCAGTGGAGTTTCGTCAGACCAACCATGAAGGCGAATTGCTCGACTGGATTCACGCCGCCCGCGGCCGCTGCGCCGGGATCGTCATCAATCCTGCCGCGTGGACCCACACCTCCGTTGCGATCCGCGATGCCCTGGTCGCCAGCGAACTGCCGGTGATCGAAGTCCACCTGTCCAACGTCCACGCCCGCGAACCCTTCCGCCACCATTCCTTCGTTTCAGCCATTGCCACCGCCGTGCTGGCCGGTTTTGGCAGTCATGGCTATCGCCTGGCGCTGGAACACTTCAGTCATCGTTTGAAGGGGTGATCGCCGTGACTCAGAACCACGTGATACTGGCCGGGCTGATTGGCGCCGGCATCCAGGCTTCCCGCACACCGGCCATGCACGAGCATGAAGGCGATGCCCAGGGGCTGCGCTACCTCTATCGCCTGATTGATCTTGATCAGTTGAAACTCGACAGCAACGCCCTGCCCGACCTGTTGATGGCTGCCGAGCGCATGAACTTCACCGGGCTGAACATCACCTTTCCATGCAAACAGGCGATCATCCCGCTGCTCGACGAACTCTCGCCGGAGGCCCGCGGCATCGGTGCGGTCAACACAGTGGTGCTCAAGGATGGCAAACGCATCGGCCACAACACCGACTGCCTGGGCTTTGCCGAGGGCTTTCGCCGGGGTTTGAAAGGCGTTGCCGTTGAACGTGTCGTACAGATGGGCGCCGGCGGCGCAGGTGCGGCGGTGGCCCACGCGTTGTTGAGCGAAGGCGTACAACAGCTGAGCATTTTTGACGTGGACATCCGCCGCGCCCAGGATCTGGCTGACAATCTCAATCAGCATTTCGGCGTCGCTCGAGCAGTGGCCGGGTATGACCTGCCCAACGCCATGGCACAGGCAGATGGCCTGGTGAACACCACGCCGATGGGCATGAAAAAGCTGCCGGGCATGCCGGTGCCGGTCGAGCTGCTGCGGGCCGAATTGTGGGTGGCGGAGATCGTTTACTTCCCGCTGGAAACCGAACTGCTGCGCAACGCCCGCGCTCTCGGTTGCCGGACGCTGGACGGCGGCAACATGGCGGTGTTTCAGGCGGTGAAGGCGTTCGAGTTGTTCAGCGGCGTGGTGCCGGATGCCCAGCGGATGCTTGAGCATTTTCAGAGCATGAATGAATGACTGAATAAGTGAGGTGAGAGGGCAACCCCCTCACCTCGCCTCAGGCTTGCAGGTACCGCAGAACCGACTCGCAAATCATCTCCCGATGACGCTGCTTGATGCGTTCGTCCGGCAGGTCGATCTGAAAAATCTCACCAAAGGTGTGGCGGTTCGAGACGCGATAGAAGCAGAACGAACTGATCAGCAGATGCACATCCAGCGGATCAAGCCCGGTACGGAACAGCCCTTGCTCGGCGCCGCGGCGCAGAATCTCGCCCAGTGAATCAAGGATGGTGTTGTTCATCGCCTTGATCGCATCGGAGCGCTTCACGTACTCGGCGTTGTGAATGTTCTCGATGCTGACGATGCGCACGAAATCGACGTTGCGATCATGGTGATCGAAGGTGAACTCCACCAGCCGCCGAATGGCTTCGATCGGCGCCAGTTCCGCCAGGTGCAGGCGATTTTCGGTGTTGCGGATATCGCCGTAGAGTTTCTCCAGCACCTCGACGTAGAGCTGCTCCTTACTGCCGAAGTAGTAATAGATCATGCGCTTGGAGGTGTGGATGCGCTCGGCGATGGCATCGACGCGAGCCCCGGAAAGCCCCTGCTGGACGAATTCGACAATCGCCTCCTGCAGGATGTTTTCGCGGGTCTTTTCCGGATTGTTCTTGCGACTCTTGCGCGGCTCGGTACCAGGTTCTACGGAGGCTGCGGGGAGTTCTGAGGTCATTGTCATTGCGGGCTCACGGCCATCACTGCACAGGCTGGCGATTATGGGCTGCGCGGCACGGTGAAGGAAGCCGCGCAGCCCACGTTTAATCCCGCGTTTACGAATTTCCTACAACTTCGCCTGGCGCAATGCGCCGCTACGGGATTTGGCCATGGCCGCCAGGCGCACCGCGACGTTGGCCGCGCCGTAGCCGGCATAACCTTTTTTACGCTGGATGATCTCGAAGAAGAATCGCCCCTCGAACGGCTCGGTGTACACATGAAACAGCTCACCGCCCTGGGCGTCGCGGTCGTACAACACGTTGTAGTAGGCCAGTTCGCTGAGGAACTCGTCATCGAAATCGAACCGCGCCGCCAGGTCATCGTAGTAGTTGAGCGGGATATCCAACAGCGGCACGCCCGCCTCTTTTGCACGACTGACCTGGGCAAAGATGTCATCACAATCAAACGCGATGTGATGCACACCGGAGCCGCGATAACTCGACAGCGCGTGTGAGATCGCGGTGTTGCGGTTCTCGGAAATGTTCAGTGGCAGGCGGATCGAACTGTCGCGACTGCGCAAGGCACGGCTCTTCACCAGACCGTAAGGATCCGGTAGTACGACTTCATCGTCCGCCTCGAAATCCAGCAGGCTCTTATAGAACAGCACCCAGCTGTCGAGGCTGTCGGCCGGCAGCGCCATGGCCATGTGGTCGATGCGCTTGAGGCCACCGCTGACCGGCGCATCCGCCAGCAGATTGAAGTCGGTGCCGTAGACGTCGGCATCCTGGTCCACCAGATAGATCAGGCTGCCATCCGGCGCACGCACCGCCGCCAGTTCCAGTTCATTGGGGCCGACCAGCCCGCGATAGGGTTGCCCCTTATAGGCCACGGCGCGGGCCAGCGCGCTGGCGCTGTCCTTGACCCGCACGGCGGTGGCGCACAATGAAGGGCCGTGGGCCTCAAAGAAACTGTGACCGAACGAGTAAGGCTCGGAGTTGAGGATCAGGTTGATATCAACCTGGCGCATCAGGCTGACGCTCTTGGAACGATGCTGCCCGGCCTTGACGAAACCCAGTCGCTCAAGCCAATGGGCGAGCTTGGCGCCGAGGCTTTCGTCCACGGCAAACTCCAGAAACTCGATGCCGTTGTACTCACTGGCCTTGGGCGTTTCGAAAAGAATCTCAGAGTTGGCCGCAGGCTTGGCTTCCTGCGCCAGGCGCTCGCGGGTCTTCTCTTCCAGGTACAGCAACGAACGCAAGCCGTCGGCGGCGTTGGCCCGTGGCGGCGCGGCGCGGAAACCGTCGTTGAAGATCTCCAGCGACAGCGGCCCGGTATATCCGCTCTTGATGATTGGCGCGAGGAAGCCCGGCAAGTCGAATTCACCCTGACCCGGGAAGCAGCGAAAATGCCGGCTCCACTCCAGCACGTCCATGGCCAGGATCGGCGCGTCAGCCATTTGCACGAAGAAAATCTTGTCCCCGGGAATCTCGGCGATAGCGCTTGGATCGCCCTTGAGCGACAAGGTGTGAAAGCTGTCCAGCAACACGCCAAGGCTTGGGTGATCGGCCTGACGCACGATGTTCCACACCTGTTGCCAGGTGTTCACATGCCGGCCCCAGGCCAGCGCTTCGTAACCGATGCGCAGGCCGCGTGCCCCGGCGTGCTCAGCCAGCAGTCGCAAGTCGTCGACCAGAATCCGCTCATCACCGATGGACTCGGCCGAGGCGTTGCTGCACACCAGCACCAGGTCAGTGCCCAGCTCCTGCATCAGGTCGAATTTGCGCTCGGCGCGCTCCAGGTTGCGCGACAGGCGATCGCGGCGGCAGCCTTCGAAATCGCGGAACGGTTGAAACAGGGTGATGGCGATCCCGAGATCGGCGCACATCTGTTTAATTTCCCGTGGACTACCGTCGTAGTAGAGAAGGTCGTTCTCGAAAATCTCGACGCCGTCGAAACCGGCGGCGGCAATGGCTTCGAGTTTTTCCGGCAGGGTACCGCTCAAGGATACGGTGGCAATGGAACGCTGCATGTTTCGGCTCCCGGTGGAGGCTTCGGCTACAGGGAATTTGCGCCGCTTTTAAAAGAGTGAACCGATTATTGAGCCGGTCGGTGCATTGAGCAATTTAAAGTGTACTACCCAGTTAGTTTTGTGTTCGATTATCGAACAAAATGGTGATTAGCGAATTGACGATTTTTTGTCCACTGCCCAACATCGTCCTCACATTAAGTCCGGACACGCAACACCGGTCGCGATGTCCAAAACACCAAATAACAAATTCAAAAAACGGGTGGTACACATGATTCCTTCCCAAAGCTCACGCATGGCTCCGGCCATGAACGTCACTGCCGGTGGCATCGGCGACAAAATTCGCGGCGCCATGGCTGTCGGCAAAACCCGTTGGGGGATGCTGGCACTGGTGTTTTTCGCCACCACCCTGAACTACATCGACCGCGCCGCCCTGGGCGTGATGCAGCCAATCCTGGCCAAGGAAATGAGTTGGACGGCGATGGACTACGCCAACATCAACTTCTGGTTCCAGGTCGGTTACGCCATTGGTTTCGTGCTGCAAGGCCGCTTGATCGACAGGGTCGGCGTCAAGCGCGTGTTCTTCTGCGCGGTGCTGCTCTGGAGCCTGGCGACCGGCGCCCACGGCCTGGCCACTTCGGCGGTCGGCTTCATGGTTTGCCGATTCATCCTCGGCCTGACCGAAGCGGCCAACTACCCGGCTTGCGTGAAAACCACCCGCCTGTGGTTCCCGGCCGGCGAGCGCGCCGTGGCCACCGGCATTTTCAACGCCGGCACCAACGTCGGTGCGATGTTCACACCCATGCTGCTGCCGCTGATCCTGCACGTCTGGGGCTGGCAAGCCGCGTTCCTGTGCATGGCGGCACTGGGCGGGATCTGGCTGCTGTTCTGGGGCCTGAAGTACTTCAACCCGGAAGACCACCCAAGCGTCAAACAGTCGGAACTGGACTACATCCAGAACGAAGTCGAACCTGAACAAACCCGCGTGCCGTTCTCGAAAATCCTGCGCATGCGTGGCACCTGGGCCTTCGCCCTCGCCTACTCGATCACTGCGCCGGTGTTCTGGTTCTACCTGTACTGGCTGCCGCCGTTCCTCAACCAGCAATACAACCTGGGCATCAACGTCACCCAGATGGGTATCCCGCTGATCATCATCTACCTCACTGCCGACTTCGGTAGCGTTGGCGGCGGCATCCTCTCCTCGTTCCTGATCGGTCGCGGCGTCAACCCGATCAAGGCGCGACTGATGTCCATGTTCCTGTTCGCCTGCTGCATCATCGGCGTGATCATGGCGGCCGGCTCCAGCAACCTGTGGGTCGCGGTGGCCGCCATCTCCCTGGCCATCGGCGCACACCAGGCCTGGACCGCGAACATCTGGAGCCTGGTGATGGACTACACGCCCAAGCACATGATGAGTACGGTGTTCGGCTTCGGCGGCATGTGTGCGGCGATTGGCGGGATGTTCATGACCCAACTGGTCGGCCACATCCTGACCATCACCAACAACAACTACACCGTGCTGTTCACCATGATTCCGGCGATGTACTTCATTGCGCTGATCTGGATGTACTTCATGGCACCGCGCAAGATTCCGACCGTCACCGACTAAAGATCGCCGCAATGCCCCCTGTAGGAGCGAGCATGCTCGCGAAAAACCTGAGAGCGACGCGGGTATCCAGACAACCCGCGTCATCGTTGACGAACATCGCGAGCAGGCTCGCTCCTACAGGTCGTTTCTCTTTGGGCTTTTACCGTCGGCTTTGCTGCCAGGCCGCTGCCAACCCGCTGCAGCAGATCACGGCAATGCCGAGCACGGTGGTCAGTGTCGGCGTATGGGAAAACAGCAGCCAGCCCAGCAGGCCGGCGAAGATGATCTGGCAATAGCTGAACGGTGCCAGCAGTGCCGGTGCCGCGAGGCGGAACGCCTGGGTCAGGAACAGGTGTGCCGTCATCCCACAGGCCCCCAGCGCCAGCATCATCGCGCCATGCACCAGGTTCGGCGTCTGCCAGAAGAACGGCACCAGCGCACTCATCACCAGCGTGTTGCACAAGCCGGCGAAGAAGTTGCTGGTGGTCGGGCTGTCGATCTCGCTGAGCTTGCGGGTCAGCAGTTGGTAGAAGCAGAAAAACAACGCCGAGCAGAACGGCAGCAACACCGCCGGGGTAAACAGATCACCACCGGGGTGAACGATGATCAGCACCCCGCTGAAACCGAAAATCACCGCCAGCCATTGCCCCCGGGTCACGCGCTCGCCAAGCAGCGGTACCGACAACGCGGTGACCAGTACCGGCGCGAGGAAGTTAACCGACGTGGCCTCGGCCAGCGGGATGTACATCAGCCCCGTGGTGAAAAACAGGCTGGTGCCCAGCAGGCACAGCGCCCGGATCAGCTGCAGCAATGGCCGTTTGGTACGCAGCACCCGCAGCCCGGACTGCGGCAGGAAAATCCCGGCCATCAGCAAGGTGTGAACCACGTAGCGCGCCCAGACCACCATGACGATGGGGTAGAAACCGGAGAGGTATTTGGAAAAGGCGTCGTGGCTGGAAAACAGGAAGGTTGCGACAACGATCAGCAGGATCCCTTTGAAGGGCTGATTGACGCCGGAAAGCGGGGTGCTGACGGTCATGGGGTTTCCTTACTTGAAGTCAAAAGCATCACATGTAGGAGCGAGCTTGCTCGCGATGGTCGTCAACGATGATGATGGCCGCCTGGACAAACACGGCGCCCTCACGTCCATCGCGAGCAAGCTCGCTCCTCCAAGCGATAGGTGCGCAGCAGCGCTTACAACCGCGCCAACAATTCCCGGGTTTTATCCAGCGCCATCTGCGCCCGGTCCAATCCACTCACGCCCTGCTCCAGCAACTGCACGGTGGGAATCTCCAGGCTCAATGGAATGTCAGCCGGCAAACCGCGCAACAACCCCGGCAGGTCACAATCGCCATCGCCGGGGAAACGCCGTTCGTTACGCGCCTGACGCAAGATCTCCGCCATGTCGGTCGGCCGTGGTCCTGCGACGTCACACAACTGTGCATACCGTAACCGTGAGGGGGCAACTTTGACCAGTTCTTCCAGCCGCGATCCAGAGCGGTCGAAGTGAAAGGCGTCGACCAATACGCCGCCGTTTTCACGCCCGGCGTTTTCCACGATACGCGCGGCTTGTTGAAGATTGCGCGCATCGGTCCAGGGCATGAACTCCAGATGCGGGTGCAACCCATAGGCTGCCGCCAGATCACAGAGTTCGGCAAAATGCTGCGTCAGCCGCTGCTCGTCAGGATCGTTACCGGCCACCAGCAACTCACTGGCGCCGAACTCGGCACCCACTGCCAGGATTTTCTCGAAATCGGCGACGACGGTTTCCGGCTTGAGCCGCAGGATTTCGACGTCCAGCACCCGAATACCGGTATCGCGCAGACGCGCCAGGGTCTGGCGCCGCAATTCGTGGTCGGCCACCAAGGCAAAATGGTGCTCCTCCGGGGTCGCCGGTACCAGACGCAAGCCGACATGGCTGTAACCGGCCCGCGCGGCTACCTCGACCATGTCGGGCGGCGACAACTCCAGCACGGTCAGGCTGGCCAGGGAGAAAATACGCTCGCTCATGCTCAACCCTCGATCAAGGATGGCGTGCAGGCACGCCCGGTTTCGGCGGCTTCGCGGATGGCTTCGATCAGCGCCAACGTACGCGCGGCATCGGCGGCACTCACCAGCGGCTCGACTTCCCGGCGCGCTACGCGCACGAAGTGTTGCAACTGCAGACGCAGGGCTTCATCGGCACTGAAGCTTTCCTGGGTTGCCAGCAACGGTTGATGCCAGCCGCCATCGACTTCGTTGTAGTGCCAGCGTTTAAGCTGCGGAATGCTCAGCGCCCCACCCGTTCCGGCCAGCAAGTAGCACGGCTGATCAGGATGACGCGGATACACCGGGTTCTCCCCCGAATCCAGCTCCCAACTCCAGGGCGCCGCCACCGCATCGGAGCCGGTCAGGCTGCCCAGTGCACCGTTGTCGAATTGCAGCAGTACTGCCGCGCAATCTTCGTTGGCAAACCCGCGAATGGCATTGCTGGTGATGGCCTGAACCTGACGCACCTCACCGCACAAATGCCGCAGCAGATCGAGGTCGTGGATCAGGTTGGTCAACAACATCCCCGCGCCAGCCTCGCGGCGCCAGGGTGTTTCAAAATAGCTGCCGGGCTTGCGCAACTGCCAGAGCGCCGTGACCGTGGTCAACCGACCCAATGCGCCGCTGTGGACAAGTTCGTGGGCGCGGACGATCAGCGGATTGTGCCGGCGGTGATGTCCGACCAGTACCGGAACGCCACTCGCCTTCGAGGCAGCCACCAGCTCCCTGGCTTCATCCAGATGCACACCCACCGGTTTTTCCAGCAGTACCGGCACGCCGGCCGCGAGGCAATCGAGGGCAGTACTGACGTGCTGCGTGTTCGGGTTGGCGACGATGACTGCGTCTGGCTTCGCCTGCTCCAGCATCTGACGATGATCGGCGAAACAGGCTACGCCCCATTGCGCCGCAAGACTGGCCGCCTGCGGTCCGGGATCGGCCACGGCGCACAACGTCGCTTCAGTCAGGGATTGCAGATGCTGGTAGTGCTGCTGGCCCATGTTGCCAGCACCGATCAGGGCGATGCGAAGTGGCGAATTCAAGATGAGGTCCTCTTGTGAGTATTATTGGAGCGATGAATTCCAATAATTTAGAACCTGGTTCCAGATTCTTACACAGACTTGTCCTGAAAGTGTTCGAACAGCGCACAGCTTCTCAAGTTAAACGCTGTTCAAAATGTGGGAGCGGGCTTGCTCGCGAATGCAGTCGATTTGCACAGGCCTTAGTTGAACAACTCCGACGCCAAACTCGCTGCACTCAACTCCTCGGTGTACGCCAGCAACAACGGCGCCAGCTCATGCAGCCGCGCCCCCGGCATCCGTGCGCTCGGCCCGGCGATGCTGAGCACACCGATCACCCGTCCATCGGCGGGATGGCGCACCACTGCCGCAATCGCCGAAGTGCCGACCGCCGAACTTTCCTCAACCCAGGCGTAGCCCGTCTCCCGCGCCAGACGCAGGCGCTCGAGCAATTCGATGTTCGAGCGCGGCGCGTTCGGCCCCACATGTTCCGGCTCCTGTGCGCCCTGTCGTTCCACCAGCGACAAGGCTTCGGCATCGCTCATGCACGCCAGCCACGCATGCCCCGAGGCGGTGTAGAACAACGGCGCATCGCGGCCCATGTCCGGGTCGTAACGCAGACCGGAGCGCGCACCCTGGGACTTGGCGATCCAGGTCTGACGCTCGCCGTCGATCACCCCGAGACGCACCAGTTCGCCGGTTTCCAGAGCCAGGCGGTCAAGCACCGGCTGCACGATGTCGGCACCGCTGCTCGACAGGTAACGGAAGCCCATCGCCACCAATTTGGTCGAGAGGTGATAACGCAAATTATCCGGATTCTGCCGCACATAACCGAGGCGGATCAGCTCGGCCAGCAGGCGATGGGTCGCGCTCTTGGGGATGTCCAGTTGCTCCGCCAGGGTCTGCATCGGCAGGCCACGGGGATCGCTGGTGAGGCTTTCGAGCACACTGAAAACACGTTCGATCTGACTGCCGGCCATGGTCACTTCCACGCAAAATTTGCTCGATTCTAGAAGACAACCGCACGAATGCGAAATCTGGAACTGACCGTTCGATAACCGCCCGCTTTACGCCCTCCAGACTTGTTAGGCCTGACCTGATTCTTATATTTTCTGGAACCAGATTCCAAAACGATAAAGCACCGGAGTTCAAACAATGCCTGCCGAAGCGCACTTTCTTCCCGACATCGACTGCGATGTGCTGATCGTTGGCTCCGGTGCGGCGGGACTGTCGGCGGCCGTGACCGCCGCGTGGCACGGGCTGAAAGTCATAGTGGTAGAAAAGGACCCGGTGTTCGGCGGCGCCACGGCCTGGTCCGGTGGCTGGGCCTGGGTGCCCTGCAACCCGCTGGCCCGACGCGCAGGCATCGTCGAAGACGTTGAACTGCCGCGCACTTACCTGAAACACGAACTGGGCGAGCGCTTTGATCCAGCGATGATCGACGCTTTCCTGGAAGCCGGCCCGCGGATGGTGTCGTTCTTCGAGCAGCACACCTCACTGCAATTTTCCGACGGTAACGCCATTGCCGACATTCATGGCGACACGCCCGGGGCAGGCACCGGTGGACGCTCGGTGATCGCCGCCCCTTACGACGCACGAAAGGTCGGCACACTGCTCAAGCGTCTGCGCAAAACCATGCGGGAAACTTCGTTCATGGGCATGCCAATCATGGCGGGGGCGGACCTCACGGCATTCCTCAACCTGACCCGTTCGCTGTCGGCGGCCTGGCACGTTACGCGACGTTTCAGCCGTCATCTGTTCGACCTCGCCATGCATGGCCGGGCGATGCAACTGGTCAACGGTGTGGCCTTGGTGGCGCGCCTGACGAAATCCGCCGATGACCTCGGCGTGTTGCTCTGGGAATCAGCGCCCGTGACCCGATTGCTGCGCGAGAATGATCAGGTACGAGGTGCGGTGATCAGCACCGCCAAAGGCTTGGTGCGCATCCATGCACGCAAGGCCGTGGTGCTCGCGGCCGGTGGTTTCGCCAATGACATCGAACGTCGCAAGGCACTGTTCCCCCGCACACCGACCGGGCATGAGCATCTGGCCTTGCCGCCCCTCGGCGTTTGCGGCGATGGCCTGCGCCTGGGCGAAAGTGTCGGTGCCCGGGTCAACAGCGACATGGCGTCCGCCGTCGCCTGGGCGCCGGTTTCGCAAGTGCCGCACAGCGACGGCAGCACGGGACACTTCCCGCACATTATCGAGCGTGGCAAACCAGGCATCATCGGTGTGCTGAGCAACGGCCAGCGCTTCGTCAATGAAGCCAACGGCTACTACGACTACGTCACGGCCATGGTCGCCGCCGCCCCGCCGGGTGAAGAAGTGGCGTCGTGGCTGATCTGCACCCATGGTTTTCAACGTCGTTATGGCCTGGGCATCTCTCGGCCATTTCCGGTGCCGCTGGCATCCTTCATCCGCAGCGGCTATCTGAAAACCGGCGAATCCCTTGAGGAATTGGCGGCAGCCTGCGGCATCGACCCGGTTGGCTTGCGCAGCACCGTGTCGGACTACAATCGCCACGCGCGCAACGGCGAAGACCCGCAGTTCGGTCGTGGTTCCACGCCCTACAACCGCAAGCAGGGTGACGCACTGCAACAACCCAACCCATGCGTCGCGCCGATCGAACAAGGCCCGTTCTATGCCGTGAAAGTCCAGCCGGGCAGCTTCGGCACCTTCGCCGGGCTCAAGGTCAACCAACATGCCCAGGTCCTGGATGACGCGGCGCACCCCATCGCCGGCCTGTACGCGGCGGGCGGCGACATGGCCAGCATCATGGGCGGTCACTACCCCGCTGGCGGCATCAATCTCGGCCCGGCGCTGACCTTCGGCTACATCGCCGCGCGCCACATCGCAGGCGTCACTGCTTATGAATAATCCGCAAGACCGGCGATCGCCTTCAAGATAAAAACCCATCGCCCGACGGAATTCGATGGGTTATCCGTGTTCAATACAAGCCTGAAACCTTCTCGGTAGCCCTTCACGGGTAGCCGGGAATCAACCTGTGCGCGAAAAAAAGACGGACGGCCGGACTGGCGCCGCTCCCACTTGGCAGCAACACTCATCGCACGGAGCTTTACCCGGAACAGAAGAGGATTCCCACATGCTATGGAAAAAAGGCCGACGCAGCGACAACGTGGTCGACGCCCGTGGCGATGATGTTGGCGGCGGTGGCGGCATGCGTTTTGGCGGTGGCAAAGGCCTGAGCCTGACGGCGATCCTCCTGATCGTCGGCATCGGCTGGATCACCGGCCAGGATCCGCTGCAGATCCTCGGACAATTGACCGGGCAAATGGACCAGCAATCGGCACCCGCCACCAACCAGAGTCGCCAGGCACCGCCGGTCAACGATGAGAGCGCGGAATTCGTGCGCTCGATCCTCGGCGATACCGAGGACACCTGGGGCGCAATTTTCCAGCAGGCAGGCCGCCAATATAAGGACCCGACCCTGGTGCTGTTCAGCAATCGCGTGAATTCGGCCTGCGGTCTGGCCACCTCGGCGACCGGCCCCTTCTATTGCCCCACCGACCAGAAGGTCTACCTGGACATGGCGTTCTTCCAGGAGATGTCCCAACGTTTTTCCGCCGCGGGCGACTTCGCCCAGGCCTACGTGATCGCTCACGAAGTCGGACACCACGTGCAGACCCTGCTTGGGGTGTCCGCAAAAATTCAGGCAGCACGCCAACAAGGCCGGCAGATGGAAGGCGACGGCGGTTTGCTGGTTCGTCAGGAACTGCAAGCCGATTGCCTGGCCGGCGTCTGGGCCAACAACGCGCAGAAGCGCCTGAACTGGCTGGAGCCGGGCGACATCGAAGAAGCACTGAACGCAGCGAACGCCATTGGTGACGATCGTTTGCAGCAGCAGGGTCAGGGCCGCGTGGTCCCGGACTCGTTCACCCACGGTACGTCGGCGCAACGGGTGCGCTGGTTCAAAACCGGTTTCGCCCAAGGCCAGGTAAGCCAGTGCGATACCTTTGCGACGAAAAATCTGTAAATGAAGAAGTGGTTATTGGTTGTTCTGTTTACTTGCGCAACGTCCCAGGCCGCCGAGCAGGGGGTCAAGGAGCTCAGCTCAGGGCGCCTGCTGTTGAAATCAGGTGAAATCGCGGTGGGCATCAGCCCCGCCCCGGCAAAAATCGAACGGGTGCTGATCATCCTCCACGGCCGCTTGCGCAATGCGCAAACCTATCTGCAGAGCGCTGAGCACGCGGCCGAACTGGCCGGGCAAAGCGCAACGACCCTGGTGATCGCCCCGCAATTCCTCAATGAAACCGACGTTGCGGTCCATCCGGTGGCCGAAACAGTCTTGCGCTGGCAAGGCAATGAATGGATGGCCGGCGGCGAATCCACGGCGCCGTTTCGGCTGAGTTCCTACGCGGCGCTCGACGAAATCATCGCCCGCTTGGGTGACCGTCAGCAGTTTTCGGAGGTGAAGCAAATCGTCATCGCCGGGCACTCCGGCGGCGCGCAGGTGGTTCAGCGCTATGCATTGCTCGGTCACGCACAATCCGACCTCGATGCGGCCGGCGTGCAGGTGCGCTACGTGATCGCCAATCCGTCCTCCTACGCTTATTTCGATGAGCGCCGGCCCGTGGCGTTCAGCCACGCCGGTTGCCCGAACTTCAATCGCTGGAAGTACGGGCTGGCGGATTTACCGGCCTACGCCGAAGGGCAAACTGCCGCGCAGTTGCAGGAAAGTTACCTAAAGCGTGAAGTCGTTTATCTGCTGGGGCAGCAGGACATCGATCCGAATCATCCGGCGCTGGATAAAAGCTGTGAGGCCAAGGCGCAAGGGCCGTCTCGATTGGCCCGCGGGCGTTTTTACTTCGATTATCTGAAGCGGCTGCAACCGCAAGGGTTGAAGCAGCAACTGATTGAAGTACCCGGGGTCGGGCATGACGGGGACGGGATGTTTACATCGCCGCAGGGGCAGAAGGCTTTGTTTGGTCAGTAAGATTTCCGGGGCTTGAACTGACGCCATCGCGAGCAGGCTCGCTCCCACAAGGATTTTGCGGTGAACACATCATTTGTGGACACCAGAGATCACATGTGGGAGCGAGCCTGCTCGCGATGGCGGTTGACCAGGCAACGAAGCACTCAAGCCAACAGCATCTGCCGCAACTCAACACAATCCGCCGCATGCCAATCGGTTAATTCCGGCCATGGATTATCCGGCAGATTCACCAGCACCGTGCGCGCACCCGCTGCTCGCCCGCAATCGAGATCGAATCGGTAGTCACCCACCATCACCATCTCGCTCGCCGGCACGTTCCACGCTTCGGCCAGTTTCAATAGTCCGCCCGGATGCGGTTTTGGCGGTGCATCATCTCGGCCCAACACATCCTCCAGCGCAAAGCAGTCGGCCAGGCCAATGGCCTCCAGCGTGACATGTGCCAGCTCCCGGGCATTGCGCGTGAGAATGCCCAAGCGATAACCACGCCCGGCCAGTTCTCGCACCAACTCCACCGCACCCGGTGCCGGTTGCGAACCGAGGGCCAGGTCCCGCTCATGCTCCAGCAGCCACGCATGTTTGGCTGCGGCTTCATCGGCCGGCAGCGCGGCGAGGTGGGTCAGGATGTCGTGTTCGGCAGGGATCGCCAACGCCACGCGAATCGCCGCGAAGTCGTGCACGGCCACCGTCAGGGTGCCGTCCATGTCAAACACCCAGTGACGCACGTCGGCCAGGCTCATGCCCAATCCTTGCGGTGACGGATCAAGCCTTCCTGGGTGACCGAGGCTACCAGTTGCCCGGCGCGGTTGAACACGCTGCCACGGGAGAATCCACGGGAGTTGCCCGCCCACGGACTGTCCATCGCGTAGAGCAACCAGTCATCGGCACGCAGATCCTGGTGGAACCACAGCGCGTGATCGAGGCTGGCGACCTGCATGTCCTTGTGCCACACCGACTTGCCGTGGGGCTGCATCGAAGTGACCAGCAGACCGAAGTCCGATGCATAGGCCAGCAGGTATTTATGCAGAGCTGGCGAATCGGCCAAAGCCCCGTCGGCGCGGAACCAGACGTACTTGACCGGATCGGAGGGCAGCGGGTTGTAGGGATCTTTCTCGGTCACCGGGCGGAATTCGATCGGCTTCGGGCACAGCAGTTTTTCGCGCATTTTCTCGGGGATCAGGTGCGCGCGCTGCTGGGTGATTTCCAGCTCCGATGGCAGGTTTTCCGGACCGACCACTTGCGGCATTTCGGTCTGGTGCTGGAAGCCTTCCTCGTCGTACTGGAACGACGCACTGCAGGTGAAGATCGGGTGGCCCTTCTGGATCGCCGTCACGCGGCGCGTGCTGAAACTGCCACCGTCACGCACCCGGTCAACCTGATACACCACCGGCAACCCGGCATCGCCCGGACGCAGGAAATAGCCGTGCATCGAATGCACATGGCGCGCCTCTTCAACCGTCTGACTGGCCGCCGACAGTGACTGGCCGAGCACCTGACCACCGAACAACTGACGAAACCCCAGGTCCTGGCTGCGGCCACGGAACAGGTTTTCTTCGATCGGTTCCAGGGTCAGCAGGTCGACCAGATCATCCAACACTTGGCTCATTCAGATGCTCCTCACGCAAAACATTGCCGCGCAGCCTTGGCTGCTACGGTCGATTCAGTTTCTGGACTCTACCCATGAGGGCCATTGTAAACGTCCGTGTCAGGTTATCCATGCAAGGTTTGCAGCCATTGCTCGCGGCTGATGCGATACAGCACATGCCGACGCAACGGATGATCGGCCTCGAGTCGCGGGTGATCGAAGTCATCCGCCGGATCATGGTGCATGCCGATGGCCTGCATGACTTTCTCCGACGGCAGATTGGTTTGCGTCGTGAAGGCCACGACCTCTTTCAGCGGCAAGCGGTCGAACCCGCAGCGCAGAGCGGTCCACGCCGCTTCACTGGCGTAACCGAGGCCCCAGTGCTCGCGGGCCAGGCGCCAGCCGATTTCCGTGGCCGGGGTGAAAGGCGCGTCGAATCCGACCACGTTGAGCCCGGTAAATCCGATGAACTGGCCAGAGTCCTTGCGCTGCAAAGCCCAGAGACCATAACCATGCTCGGCGAAATGACCACGGATTCGCCCGATCAATGATGCGCTTTCCAGCCGGCTCAAGGTTGCCGGGAAATAGCGCATCACCTGCGGATCGGCACACATCGCCGCAAAATCCGCTAAATCTTCATCGCGCCACTGGCGCAACAGCAGCCGAGCGCTTTCAAGTTCCAGTATTGGCTCCATCGTGCCCCGCCCCTCCATTTCAATGTCGCAAGTCTACAACGCTGGTAGGATCCTTCTCTCATTCCTACATGAAATGACCATGCCACTGCCGCTGATTTATCACGAAGACTACAGCCCCGAGTTTCCGGCGGACCACCGCTTCCCGATGGACAAGTTCCGCCTGTTGCGCGATCACCTGGTGGACAGCGGCCTGACCCGCGATGCTGACCTGTTGCGCCCGGAGCTGTGTCCGGCAGAGATTCTCGCCCTCGCCCATGACCCTTCGTATATCGAACGCTACATGAGTGGCGAATTGTCCCGCGAAGACCAGCGCCGCCTCGGCCTGCCCTGGAACGAAGCCCTGACCCGGCGTACGGTGCGGGCGGTCGGCGGTTCGTTGCTGGCGGCCGAGCAGGCGCTGGAGCATGGCCTGGCCTGCCACCTGGCGGGGGGCACCCACCATGCGCACTACGACTACCCGGCCGGGTTCTGCATCTTCAATGACCTGGCGGTGATCAGCCATTACCTGCTGGAAAGTGGTCGGGTAAATCGGGTGCTGATCTTCGATTGCGACGTGCATCAGGGTGATGGGACTGCACGAATACTGCACAACACTCCGGAGGCGGTGACCGTTTCCCTGCACTGCGAAAAGAATTTTCCTGCGCGCAAGGCCGAAAGTGACTGGGACATTCCGCTGCCCAACGGCATGGGCGATGCCGACTACCTGAAGGTGGTGGACGATGCACTCAACTACCTGCTGCCGCTCTACCAACCGGACCTGGTGCTGTATGACGCCGGTGTCGATGTGCATAAGGACGACGCCCTGGGTTATCTGAAGCTGACAGACGAAGGCGTCGCCGCCCGCGATGAAAGCGTGATGCGCCATTGCCTGGGTCGCGACATTCCGTTGGTCGGGGTAATCGGCGGCGGCTACAGCAAGGACCGCCAGGCCCTGGCACGCCGTCACGGCATCCTCCATCACAGCGCGCAGCGTGTCTGGCAGTCATCAGGTTGTCACTGAACTGTGGATGCTTTACCCACAATGCCTGTGGAACTGCCTGTGGATAACCTGAGTGAAAGGGCCTGCAGCCCACACGGCGTATAGGCTACAGAACACTGACTGTTTTTTAACCACCCTTCAAAGACACCTCTAAACCCTGTAGGAGTGAGCCTGCTCGCGATAGCGGTCTGTCAGGCCCACAGATGTTGAATGTACCGCCGCCATCGCGAGCAGGCTCGCTCCTACAGGGGACGGGGCTGGTAGAATGCCCGGCTTATCCCGTCAGACCGCAGCGCATCCCATGACCCAATCCTCGTCAACCCTTCCCCCTCACGTCGCCATCATCGGCGGCGGCCCCGCCGGTCTGATGGCGGCCGAAGTGTTGAGCCAGGCCGGGATCAAGGTCGACCTGTACGACGGCATGCCCTCGGTCGGACGAAAATTCCTCCTGGCCGGCGTCGGCGGCATGAACATCACGCACTCCGAAGCCTACCCGGCGTTTCTCTCGCGCTACGCCGAACGCGCCCCGCAGATCGCCCCGCTGCTGCGCGGCTTCGGCGCCGAAGCGCTGTGCCAGTGGATTCATGACCTGGGCATCGAAACCTTCGTTGGCAGTTCCGGCCGGGTGTTCCCCACCGACATGAAGGCCGCACCGCTGCTGCGCGCCTGGCTCAAGCGCCTGCGCGACAGCGGCGTAGTTATCCACACCCGCCACCGCTGGCTCGACTGGGACGAGCGTGGCGGATTGCGCATCGACAGCCCGGAAGGCGAAAAAACCGTGCAAGCCGATGCCACCCTGCTCGCCCTCGGTGGCGGCAGTTGGTCGCGACTGGGTTCGGATGGCGCGTGGATGCTGCCACTGGAGCAGCACGGCGTAGGACTGGCGCCGTTGCAACCCAGTAATTGCGGCTTCGAGGTGCAGGCTTGGAGCGAATTGATGGTCAGCAAATTCGCCGGCGCGCCGCTGAAAAATATCGCCATCGGCCTTAACGACGACGTGCCGCGACTCGGCGAATGTGTGATTACCGCCACCGGAATCGAGGGCAGTTTGATCTACGCCCTGTCGGCACCGATCCGTGAGGCAATCAACCGGCACGGCTCGGCAACCATTCATCTGGACCTCTTGCCCGGCCGGCCTGTGGATAAAGTTGCGGCGGCGTTGAACAAGCCCCGGGGATCGCGCTCCATGGCCAAGCACCTGCACAGTCAGTTGGGCATCGATGGGGTCAAAGCGGCGCTATTGCGTGAACTGACCAGCGCCGACTGCTTTGCCGACATGGACTTGCTGGCCAAATCGATCAAGGCATTGCCACTGACGCTGGTGAAAACCCGTCCGCTGGACGAGGCCATCAGCAGCGCGGGTGGCGTGTTGTTTGAAGCGATGGATGAGCGATTGATGCTCAAACAACTGCCGGGCGTGTTTTGCGCGGGAGAGATGCTGGACTGGGAAGCGCCGACGGGCGGCTATTTGCTGACCGCGTGTTTCGCCAGCGGGCGGGCGGCGGGGTTGGGGATGGTGGAGTGGTTGAGGCGCCAAGTTTAAAGACCGAGGCGCGCCCTTCGCGAGCAGGCTCGCTCCCACATTGATCTTCTGTGAACACAGAAATTGTGTACGACACAGATCCAGTGTGGGAGCGAGCCTGCTCGCGAAGGCGATCTAGCCGACGCTACCGCTATTAAGGCTTACGCTTACGCGGCCCGGTATTGAACACCGGCACCTTGCGAACAGGTTTGATAGAAAGCTCTGCTGGCGCAACCTCTCCGCTATCCACCCACTTGCCAAGATTACGCTTGCCGCCACCACCGGAAGCTTTTGGCTTCTTCGGTTTTTTCGGCTTCTTCACGACCTGGCCGCTGGCATCGGTGTCCGGCACGCGGTGCTCCGGTTCGAAGTCCGGTTCGTTCTGCCGCTTCAAGGTCTGGCGGGTCAGCATCTCGATGGCCGACAGCAGATTAACTTCATCGGCGCAGACCAGGGAAATCGCTTCGCCCGTCGAACCCGCGCGGCCGGTACGACCGATGCGGTGGATGTAATCCTCAGCGACGATCGGCAAGTCGAAGTTGACCACCAACGGCAGGTCTTCGATGTCCAGGCCACGGGCCGCCACGTCGGTAGCGACCAGAATCTGCACTTCACTCGCCTTGAAACGATCCAGTGCGCGCTGACGAGTCGCCTGGGGTTTGTCGCCATGGATACCGTCGGCATTGATGCCCAGGCCCTGGAGTTTATCCACCAGCGCATCCACGCCGTTGCGGGTCTTGGCGAACACCAGCACCTGCTTCCACTTGCCCTTGCGCATCAGGTGAACGAACAGCTCCGGCTTGCGCTTCTTGTCCACCGTCACGATCCATTGCTTGACCGTATTGGCCGCAACGTTGCGCGGACTGACTTCGATTGTCAGCGGATCGTTGAGCATCTGCCCGGCCAGCAGGCGGATGTCATCGGAGAAGGTCGCGGAGAACAACAGCGTCTGACGTTTCTTCGGAAGAGCGCGGTAAATGTTCGCCAGTTCCTCGGAAAAGCCCAGGTCGAGCATGCGGTCGGCTTCGTCCAGCACCAGGGTCTGCAACTGGTTGAACTTCAGCGCGTTCTGGCGGAACAGGTCAAGCAAGCGGCCCGGGGTCGCCACCAGCAGGTCGACGCCGCTGCGCAGCTTCATCATCTGCGGGTTGATGCTGACGCCGCCGTATACCGCGTAGGTGCGCAGCGGCAGGTTTTCGGCGTACTGGCGCACGGCTTCGTGAACCTGCTCGGCCAGCTCGCGGGTCGGTACCAGGATCAGCGCGCGGACCGAGTTGGCGGTGACTTTCGGCCCTTCCATGGCCAGCAGTTGCAACAGCGGCAGGGCGAAACCGGCGGTCTTGCCGGTGCCGGTCTGGGCGGCGGCCATCAGGTCACGACCGGCCAGCACCGCCGGAATGGCTTGCGCCTGAACCGGCGTCGGAGTCTGGTAGCCGAGCGTCTCGAGGGAGCGCAGCAAGGGTTCGATCAGGCCAAGGGTGGCGAAAGTCATGGGAGTACCGTAGGAAAATTCAGCGCGGGTTGTTCAAAACAAGTGTGCAAAACAAGATGCAATGCCGCGCAGTTTACCCTAATTCACACGGGATTCTGTCGGTACTGCCGTCGCCACCACTGGCCGCTCTGGCGTGCGGCGCCATTGTGGCAAGCCGATCAACACCACGGCACTGATGATCACCGCCATCGCCAGGGCTTCCTCGATACCGATGGTCTCGCCAACGAACACGATCCCCAGCAGCACCGCCACCGCCGGGTTGACGTAGGCATAACTGGTGGCCGCCGCCGGACGCACGTGTTTCAGCAGGTACATGTAGGCGTTGAAGGCGATGATCGAACCGAACACGGTCAGATACGCCAATGCGGCCCAGCCTTCGATCGGCGGCACCTTTTCCAGGTGTTCACCGCTGACTGCGCTGGCAATCAGCAATACGACGCCGCCCACCAGCATTTCCACTGCGCTGGCCATCGCGCCTTGTGGCAGCGGCAAGTGTTTGCTCCACACCGAGCCAAAGGCCCAGGTTGCCGCCGCGAATATCAGCAACGCCGCGCCCAAAGGGCTCGATTGCAGATTGGAGCCGAGGTTGAGCATGGCGATGCCGATCAGCCCGAGCACGATCCCTGCCCATTCGAGACGGGTATTACGCGCGCCCCAGAAATAGCCGCAGAGCAAGGTAAACAGCGGCACCGTCGCCACCGCCAAAGCGGCCACCCCGGAGGCCACGCCCGTGTGTTCGGCCACGCTCACCGCGCCGTTGCCGCACGCCAACAGCAAAATCCCGATGATCCCGGCGGCTTTCCACTGCGCCCAGGTCGGTGCCGGCGCCCCGCGCCAGCGCAGGAAGGCATACATCAAGGTTCCGGCGATCACGAAGCGGATGCCCGCAAGCAGCAACGGCGGCCAGGACTCCACGCCGATGCGGATCACCAGATAGGTCGAACCCCAAATCACATACAAGGCGAAGAAGGCAGCGATCAAGGGTAAGGGAAAGCGACGAAGGCCGGACATGGGGGCAGCTCACAGGCAAGGACAAGTGAACGGCTATTCTAGAAAGGCCAGCGTCGGAAAATAAGTTACAAAACCTGTTTAAAGCGCCGGTACACTTTTCAAATCACGGAGTTCAGCGCTATAAACCATGTTTTCGAAAGTCGGCCATTTTCAGGAGTCACCCCGATGGATAAGTACGACCGAATGCTGCTCAGCGCCCTGCTGGAAAACGGTCGCGCGTCCTACGCGGACCTGGCGCGCAAGGTCAACTTGTCCGCCCCGGCCGTGGCCGAGCGCGTGGCCAAGCTCGAAGCCAGCGGCGTGATCACCGGTTATCAGGCGAAAGTCGACATGGCCAAGCTCGGCCTGCCGATCCAGTGCGTGATCGAACTGCGCCTGAACCAGCACGGCAACCAGAAAGCCTACGACGACCTGATCAAAATCCCGCAATTGACCGAATGCCATCGTGTGACCGGCGACCCGTGCGTGATCATGCAAGCGGCGGTGGGCTCGATGCCGGAGCTGGAAGAGCTGATCAACCGGATTGCTACGTTCGGGTTCAGCAAGACGTCGATTGTGTTATCGAGTGCGATAGAGAAGCGGGTGCCGTTGGGGCATATCGAAGGGAATGGCAAGCTTTGATCGAACGCGGAACCTGTAGGAGCGAGCCTGCTCGCGATGGTCGCCAACGATAACGCGGGAAACCTGACACCCCGCACTGTTCTCGGGTTCATCGCGAGCAGGCTCGCTCCTACAGGGGGTATGCGGTGTTTTCAGAATCCGCGATAGCGCTTGAGGTGTTCGCCCACTTTCGCCGCCGGGACCTTCTGCAACTTGCACAACAAGTCATGGGACAGCTCGCGCAAGCCATGCTTCTGGCGCAACTCCTCGGCCAGATGCGCCGTCAGGTTGGCCGCCATTTCGGCATCGGCCATGGCCCGGTGGGCCTTGCCCGTATGGGGCAGGTTGGCGAACGTGGTGAGGGTGCCGAGTTTGTGGTTCGGCGCGGCGGGCATCAGGCGGCGGGCCAGTAGCAGCGAGCAGGCAAAATTCTGCAAGCGGGTGCGTTTGATTCGCCCCAGTTCGAAGTCCCAGAACTTCTGGTCGAACGCGGCATTGTGCGCGAGCAACGGGGTGCAGCCGACGAACTCATTCACTTCGTTCATCACCTGCTCCGCCGACGGCGCGGTGCGCAGCATGGCGTTGCTGATGCCGGTGAGTTGCTCGATGAAGGCCGGGACGCGCACGCCGGCGTTCATCAGGCTTTGGTAACGCTCGACGATGCGCCCCTGTTCAAGGATCACCACGGCGATTTCCGTGGCCCGGCAGCTGCTGCTCGGGGAGATCCCGGTGGTTTCAAAGTCGATGACTGCTATGCGTTCCAAACCTGGTTCAACTCCGTAAAAATCAATTCTTGAGCAGCAACGCGCCTTCGATCGGCACGTAACGGCTGGCGGCGCGGATCAGCGAGTTGGCGGTCAGGCCCGGCACGCCGTAGGCCACCGCTTGCACTCCGTGTTTGCTGATGATGCGTTCCAGCAGCATGTCGAAATCACCGTCGCCGGAGGCCAGGACGATTTCATCGACATGGTCGGCGGCATCCATGATGTCGAGGGTGATGCCCACGTCCCAGTCGCCCTTGGCCGAACCATCGCTGCGCTGGATGTACGGCTTGAGCTTCACGGTGAAACCGAGGTTGCGCAGGATCTGCTGGAACTGCTGCTGTTTGCTGTCGCCACGGTCGATGGCGTAGGCGTAGGCTTCGACGATCTCGCCCTGTTTGCTGATGTCAGCCCACAGTGCGGCGTAGTTGAAGTGGCAACCATAAGCCTGACGCACGGTGTAGTAGAGGTTCTGGACATCGGCGAACACTGCGATTTTTTTCACCGGCTTTCCTCAAGGCTGAATCAGGCACCAGGCCCGAAAAGTCGCCCAGTATGCCAGCCCGAAGGATTGTTCCGCGAATAATCGGCCCGGAGCGCGGTTGCGCTCCGGACGAATGGCGTGTCAGACGAAGGAATCGTCGTCGCCGCCGAAGAACGATGAGCTGTCATCGCTGTAGTCGGCGTCGCTGAACCCGCCCTGATCGTTGCTGTAGGAATCGTTACCGGCCATGCGCTGGTCATCGCCCCAGCCATTGTTACCCTGGTCGTTGACCTGGGCCGGCTCTTCCTTGATGACTTCGACGACTTCCGGTTGCTGATTGTGATGGAACAGGCTGCTGATGCCTTGTGCCAGCATCACGCCACCTGCCACGCCGGCGGCGGTTTTCAGCGCACCACCGAGGAAACTGCTGCCAGCCGCTGCCGGAGCCTGTTGCTGGGGGGCATAGCCCTGCTGTGGATAGTTTTGCGGCGGCGCGCCGAAGTTCTGCTGTGGCGGTTGCGAACCGAACGACGGGCGTCCCGGTTCACGCCAGCCAGCATTCGATGCTGGTGTGCTCAGGGTTGGCGCGGGCTGAGGCTCACGAGAGCTGCCGCCAAAGATGCTCGACAAAAAGCCACCACTGTTGGGTGCCGGAGCCGGGGTCGCCTGGGACTTGGCCTGTTGCAGTTCGGCCTGCAATTGCTGGACTTGCTGGGTCAGTTGTTTGTTTTGCTCATCGAGGCTCTTGATCGCCGCCTCTTGCACCAGAATCGCCTGGGTCATGAAATAACCTGCCGCGGGCTGGCGCGTCAGGTGTTCCTTGATCCGCGCCGCGGCCTGGCCGTCGCGCGGGGCTGAGTCCGTTTCGGCCTGTTGCAGCCGGGAAAACAGTCCATCGATCAGGGTTTGTTCTTCGCTGTTCATGGCGACCTCGTAGATTGCCGGGAAAATCGTTGCCTTTATCCAATGAGGATAAGGTGCTCGACCTTAATGGAGGCTGAAACAAGATGTTTCAATGTCCTTTACCGAACGTTTACGTTTGCGTCCCCCGGCGCTTGATCGGTTAAAGTGAGCCACTGCTTCCAACCTGCGATACCAACTGATGAATCCGTTAGATGTGCTGCGTGACTCCCTGTATTTCTTCAAGCGCAATCTGCGCCAGATCGTGCAGCTGTGCCTGCCGCTGGTGATGCTTGAGGCACTACTGCAACAAGTGGTCGACCACTCCACCGAGCCGGACAGTTTCCCGGGCATCAGCGTGATTGTCGGCTTGCTGGTGTACCCGCTGTACACCGCCGCGCTGATTCTGTTTCTCGATGCTCGCAGCCGCGGCGAATCGCCGAGCAACCGCGAGCTGCTGTCTAGGTCCGCCTACCTGTGGCCGCGCTTCGCCTTGCTGACGGCGCTCAATACCGTGCTGATTCTGCTGGGCCTGTCGCTGTATTTCCTGCCGGGTATCTACCTGATGGTGACCCTGGCGTTTGGCGAATACCTGCTGGTGTTGCGCGGCCTGGCGCCGCTGGCGGCCATGAAGGAAAGCCTGCGCATGACCCAAGGGCATTTCTTGCGCATCCTGCTGTGCATTCTGTGTGTGATGGGGCCGTTGTGGCTGCTCAAAGGCGTGACGCTGGCGGCGTACCCGGAACCTCAGAACCCGGTGGTTTCAGTGCTGATCGACAGCGCCCACAGTTTCCTGCAGCTGTTTACCAGCGTGGTGCTGTTCCGTCTGTTCATGCTGATCAACCCGTTGCCTGAGAGAAATGACAGCTCGCTCTGACCTTGGGCACGACCATCGCTCTCGGGTATGCTCGGCAATAATCCTGTAACGCTAATAAGCCGAGCCATGACCCGTCTACTGCGCTACACCCTGCTGGGCCTGCTGATCGTGACCGGCCTGATCACCGCGATGATCTACAGCCTGACCTGGCGCCCCGACACCAAAGAAGTATTGCCAGTCAGTTGCAGTGCCCAGGCCCCCTCCCTGGTCCCCGGGCAGGCGTTGAAGGTGATGACCTGGAACGTCCAGTCCCTGGCCGGCAAGCGCTACGTCTTCTGGAATGACCTGGCCGCCGGTACCGACGAACGCCCCACAGCGGAAGACATGGCCTTCAGCCTCGACGAAGTGGCGCGGGTGATTCGCGACGAACAACCGGACATCGTGTTGTTGCAGGAACTGGACGACGGCGCCAAGGCCAGCGATTACCAGCACCAGTTCAAACTGCTGCAAGAACGGCTCGCCGACTTGTATCCCTGTGGCACCAGCGCGTTCGACTGGAAGGCCGACTTCGTGCCGAACCCGCACATCTTCGGCAGTGTCGGCCGGCAACTGGCGACCCTGAGCCGTTACCGGATCGAACATGCTGAACGGCTGCAACTGCCCATCGCCTCGGGCAATCCGCTCAGCCGCCAATTCAAACCCAAAGACGCCTTGCTGGTGAGCTACTTGCCGTTGAGTGATGGCGGGCAAATAGCGGTGTTCAATACCCATCTGGACCGTGCCAACCAAGCCGACAATACCTTGCAGAACCAGGTGAGCGCCGTGGCCAGGGCCCTCGATAAACTCGAAAGCCGTGGCACGCCGTGGCTGATCGGTGGGGATTTCAACCTGTTGCCGCTGGGCCAGTATCGACGCCTGTCCGACGCGCAACGCGCCCCCTACTCCGCCGACAGCCCGTTGCACCTGCTGTGGGACAAATACCCGATGATCCCGACCAACAACGAAGCCAGTGGTATCGACCGCGAACGCTGGCTGACCCATTACCCGAACGATCCCGGGCTGAACGGCCCGGACCGGACTGTCGACTACCTGTTCTACAGCCCGCGGATCAAACGAGTCGAGGCGATGGTGCGGCAGGATGATACGTTGCGTATCTCCGATCACCTGCCGGTGATTGCGCGGTTCCTTCTACCGGCTGCACCCTGACACCTCACTCCAGCCAGACACATAACCTGTGGGAGCGAGCCTGCTCGCGATTGCGGTGTGTCAGGCAAATCAATATTGACTGACACTACGCCATCGCGAGCAGGCTCGCTCCCACAGGGATGGTGCATGGCCGCAATCAGCCTTAATGCACCTCCTCCAGATCATCATGCAGCAGCCCGAAGATCTCGCGCTTCATCTCGATGAACGAGCGTTCCATGACCATATCGAGGTGACGTGGGCGCTCGATCGGCACATCCAGGATCTGCTTGATCCGCCCCGGCCTGGCGCCCATCACATACACCCGGTCACCCAGCAGAATCGCCTCGTCGATGTCGTGGGTCACGAACAACACGGTCTTCTTGCTGTTGCCCCACACCCGCAGCAACAACTGCTGCATTTGCAGGCGCGTCTGGCTGTCGAGGGCGCCGAAGGGTTCGTCCATCAGCAGGATCTGTGGATCGTTGGCCAACGCCCGGGCAATCGCCACGCGTTGCATCATTCCACCGGACAACTGCTTGGCGTAGTTGTCGGCAAAGCCGCTCAGGCCCACTTCGTTGACGTAGTAATCGACGATGTCCTTGCGTTGCGCCGCCGGCATGCCGCGGCGCTTGAGGCCGAATTCGACGTTCTGCCGCACCGTCAGCCACGGGAACAGCGTGTAGCTCTGGAACACCATGCCACGGTCCGCGCCGGGGCCTTCCACCTGTTGGCCGCCGACGTAGATCTCGCCCGAGGTCGGTTCGGCCAGGCCGGCGGTGAGGTACAGCAGGCTCGACTTGCCGCAACCCGAAGGCCCCACCAGTACCGCAAATTGCTGGTCCGGCACCTCGAACGACACTTCCTCCAACGCGGTAAAGGTACCGCCATCGGGTTTCCTGTAACTCAGGCTGACCTTGTCCACTTTCAGCCGGGGCGCGCTTACCGGTGCAGCCTGAGGGGCGACAAAACGATGAGTGGCGGCGGTTACTGAGCCCATGCGGTGATCCTCAGACGTAGGAAACGGAACAGTTGATCGGTGACCAGGCCCAGCAGGCCGATAATCGCGATGGCGAGGAAAATCACATCCACCTGGAAGCCACGCATGGCCTTGAGGCTCAGGTAACCCAGGCCACTGGAAGCGGCGACCAGTTCAGCCACCACCAGGTAAGTCCAGGCCCAGCCCATGGTCACGCGCAGGGTGTCGAGCACGCCGGGTAGCGAAGCTGGAGCGATCACATGCAACACCGCATCGCGGCGGTTCGAACCCAAGGTGTAGGAGGCGTTGATCAGGTCCTTGGAGATGCCTTTGGACACGTCCGCGATCATCACCAGTTGCTGGAAGAACACGCCGAAGATGATCACCGACACCCGCTGCTCCAGACCGATGCCGATCCACAGGATGAACAGCGGCACGAACGAGGTCACCGGCAGGTAGCGAATGAAATTCACCAGCGGCTCAAGGAACGCCTGGACGATGCGGAAACTGCCCATCAACAGCCCCAGCGGCACCGCCACCAGGGACGACACGATGAAACCGACCATCACCACTTCGACGCTGGCCCATACATGCTGGCCGAGGGTGCCGTCGCGACCCAGGCGCACGGCGGCCTCGACCACCGCGCCCGGCGTCGGCAGGAACATGCCCGGCACCACGCCACCGTAGGACAAGCCGGCCCACAGGCCGACCAACAACACCCAGGCCAGGCCGCTCGCGCTCCAGATCACCGAGACCGGCAAACCGGTCTTGGGCGTGATGCAGCGGCTCAGCCATGAATTGCGCTTGAACATGCAGCCTCCTAGAGCGGGGTGACGAAGCGGTTGTCGATCAGGTCGTCATTGCTGACGTTGTAGGGCTTGCCTTGCAGCTCGCTGGCGGTCTCGTTGGCCAGTTTGATCAGCGGTGCGCTGTCACCCGGCTTGCCCGGCGAGCCCAGGAGTTTTTCGCTCATGGCCTGATCGTAGAAACGCACGCCCTGGGCGGCCGCTTCCATTTCCTTCGGATCGGCCAGGTAACCGCCGACACCCTTGGCCATGATTTTGTAGGCTTCCTGCGGATGATCCTTGGTGTACTGCACGGCTTTGTACAAACCGGCCACCAGGGCCTTGACGTCTTCCGGCTGCTTTTCGATCACGCTGCAGTTCAGTGCGACCACGTCGACGATCACCCCCGGTGTGCTGCTGCTGTCGATCAGCACCTTGCCCTGCTTTTTGTCGCGAACCATCGACAGGTGCGGCTCCCAGGTCACGGCGGCCGGTACGCGACCGGCGATGAACGCGGTGGCGGCGTCGTCGGCCGTCATGTTCTGCACGGTGATGTCGCTCATTTTCATGCCGTGTTTTTTCAGCAGATACGACAGCCAGAACTGCGAGGTCGAACCTTCGTTGACCGCAACGGCCTGGCCTTTGAGTTCCTGCAGGCTCTTGACGTCCTTGCCCACCAGCACGCCGTCGCCACCATGGCTGTCGTCCAGCGCGGCCACGGCCTTGAAGCAGAATTGCGGACGGTACTTGAGCACCTCGTCGATGGTCGACGCCGAGCCGGACAATTCGCCGGACGCTTGTGCGGCCATGTACATCGCCGCTTCTTCGACCACCGGCAATTCGACGGTCAAACCGTTTTCCTTGAAGTAGCCAAGGTCCCGGGCCAGGTGCAGGGTGCCGTAGCCGACCCAGGTGGTATGACCGATGGACAGGGTGCCGGCCTGGGCGCTGGTGGCGACCGTCGCGGCGATGGCGGTGACCGCCAGTGGATGGGCAACGCGGGTAAGCAAGGACTTGATCATGGAGCACTCCCAAAGCTGTTGATTTAGTTTTGTCATGGGCAGTACGGCGAACCCTGAATCGGCTGCAACCTGTGGTCTCTCGGGGACCCTTCGGCGGACAGCATTCGGTGGGCTGGCGAGATCGATGTTGGCCCAAGGGCGGGATTAGGAAAATGAGGAAATATGTGGATGCGAGTGATGAAAAAACTGGTTAGTGCGCACTGCTAAAAGGCGGCAATGGCAAAGTTGCACAAGGTCAGTGCAAGGCATGAAAAATGTGTCGAATGATCAATAGCATTCGCGAGCAGGCTCGCTCCCACAGGGGTTCTATGCCGACTTCATTACTGAGATCGGCACAAATCCAATGTGGGAGCGAGCCTGCTCGCGAATAAGGTCCGCAGGACCTTCAGGCGATATCAGAGCCGACCATATTCCTGCGCCGTGCGATCCACCGCTTTCAAAGTCTTGCTGATCAGCTCATCAATCTCTTCACGGCTGGCAATCAACGCCGGCGCCATGATCATCCGGCCCAAGGTCGAGCGAATGATCACCCCCTCCTCGAAGCCAATCGTGCGGCAGCGCCAGGCGATGTCGTTCTCGTTGGCGAAACGCTTGCGAATGGATTTGTCTTCAGCCAGTTGCAGCGCCGCGACCATGCCGGTGCCCTGGATGTCACCCACCAGCGGGTGCTTGCCGAACACTTCGCGCAGGCACTGCTGCAGGTACGGGCCGATGTCGTCCTTGACCCGCGTCACCACGCCTTCATCACGCAGGGCCTTGAGGTTGGCAATCGCCACCGCCGCCGCCACCGGGTGCCCGGAATAGGTCAGGCCATGGGCAAACACGCCGCCCTGCTCCACCAGCACCGAGGCCATTTTCTTCGACAGAATCAAGCCGCCCATGGGGATATACCCCGAGGTCAGGCCCTTGGCGATGGACAGGGTGTCCGGCTCGAAACCGAAGTACTCGTGGGCGAACCATTCGCCGGTACGACCGAAGCCGCCGATCACTTCATCGGCGCACAGCAGTACGTCGTACTTGCGGCAGATGCGCTGGATTTCCGGCCAGTAGCTTTCCGGCGGGAAGATCATGCCGCCGGCGCCCTGGAACGGTTCGGCGATGAAGCCCGCGATCTTGTCCGCACCCAGCTCGAGAATCTTCGCTTCCAGTTGCTGTGCCGCGCGCAGACCGAATTCGGCTGGGGTCAGGTTGCCTTCGTGGGCGAAGAAGTACGGCTCGTCGATGTGCTCGATGTCCGGAATCATGCCGCCCATTTCGTGCATGAACTTCATACCGCCCAGCGCCGTCGCGGCCAAGGTCGAACCGTGGTAACCGTTCCAGCGGCCGATCATGATTTTCTTCTCGGGCTTGCCGAGCACCTGCCAGTAGCGACGCACCGTGCGGATCAACACCTCGTTGGCTTCGGAGCCGGAGTTGGTGTAGATCGCGTGGCTGTAGTGAGCCGGCAGCAGGCTGAACAGCAGCTCGGACAGCTCGATCACCTGCGGGTGGGTGGTGTGGAAAAACATGTTGTAGTACGGCAGCTGTTCCAGTTGCTGGCTCGCAGCAAAGGCCAGGTCCTTGCGCCCGTAACCGAGGTTGGTGCACCACAGCCCGGACATGCCGTCGAGGTAACGCCGGCCATCGTTGTCCCACAGGTGCAGGCGTTCGCCACGGACCATCACCCGTGGCCCCTCGTCGTTAAGGGCTTTCTGATCGACGAACGCATGGATGTGGTGCGCAGCGTCGGCGGCCTGGTAGTCGCGGGTATCACGTGGTGTGGTCATCGCCAGTTCTCCGTTTTGTTATCAGCGCAATTGAAACCAGGTGGTCTTCAACTGGGTGTATTTATCGAATGAATGCAGGGACAGGTCGCGGCCGAAACCCGACTGCTTGCCACCGCCAAAAGGCACGGTCACGTCCAGCGCATCGACGCTGTTGACCGACACCGTACCGGCCCGCAATTGTCGCGCCACACGGTGGGCGCGGTTGAGGTCGTCGGTCCACAGCGAAGCCGCCAGACCGTAGACGCTGTCGTTGGCCAACTGCAAGGCGTGGGCCTCGTCGTCGAATGGCGTGATCGCCAACACCGGGCCGAATACTTCATCGCGAAACAGCGGCATGTCCGGTGTCACGCCGGTGAAAATCGTCGGCAAGATGAAGTTGTCCGAGCCGTTGAAGATCGACTGCCGACCGCCACAAACCTTGGTCGCGCCCTGCTGCTCGGCCTGCTGGATGAACTTCATGATGCGCGCGGTCTGACGGCTGTCGACGATGGCCCCGGCGGCGCTCGACGGGTCCAGCGGATCGCCCGGCAACCAGCGTTCGGCCTGGGCCTTGAGGCGTTCGACGAACTCGTCATGAATCGAGCGCTGCACCAGCAACCGTGAGTTGGCCGAGCAGACTTCGCCCTGATTGAAGAAGATCCCGAATGCGGCTTTCTCGGCGGCCAGGTCCAAGTCCTGACAATCGGCGAACACCAGGTTGGCACTCTTGCCGCCGCACTCCAGCCACACCTGCTTGAGGTTCGACTGGGCCGAGTACTGCATGAAATATTTGCCGACTTCAGTGGAGCCGGTGAACACCAGGCAATCGACGTCCGGGTGCAGGCCGAGGGCCTTGCCAGTCTGCTCGCCGAGGCCCGGCAGTACGTTGAGTACGCCTGCCGGAATCCCCGCCTTAAGCGCCAGTTCAGCCAGGCGCAGGGCGGAAAACGGCGACTGCTCGGCAGGCTTGAGGATCACCGAGTTACCCGCGGCCAGGGCCGGGGCGAGTTTCCACGCGGCCATGTCCAGGGGGAAATTCCACGGCACCACGGCAGCCACCACGCCGAGGGCTTCGCGGGTAATGGTTGCCAGCACGTTCTGCGCACTCGGCGCGACCTGATCGTAGAGTTTGTCGAGGCTCTCGGCGTACCAACGGAACACCCCGGCGGCACCCGGCACGTCGATGTTGTAGGCGTCCGTGACGGGCTTGCCCATGTTCAGCGAATCGAGCAGCGCCAGCTCTTCACGGTTTTCGAGGATCAAGTCGGCCAGGCGCAACAGCACTTGCTTGCGTTCGGTCGGCGAGCGCGCAGCCCAGGTGCCAGCCTCGAAGACCTGCCGCGCATTGTGCACCGCCGCGTTCACGTCTTCTTCACCGCAGGCGGCAACGTTGGCCAGGCATTGCCCGGTGGCAGGGTTGATCGCGGCGAAAGTCTGTCCCGACTGCGCCGGGCGGCGCTGGCCGTCGATCACGGCCTGGTCGGGAAACCGCAGGGAAGCGGCCTTGCGTTGCCAATACTCAAGCTCGAACACGTTCAGATGCTCCAGAGGACATTCTTGTGTATTGGATAGTCGCTCAGGCCCAAGCGGTGGAAAACCAGTAAAAATGTGTTCGCAGGCCAAGAAAAAACTACGTAGCCAATCTCCCTTCTGGCGCAGCATGTGGTTATTGTTCAAACACAACAAATCGCTACCCGAGCGGATCGGGGTGGCGCGCAAATTGCCAGGATGCCTGATCCGTTCTCCCCCGAGGTTTGCTGTGGCTGCCTACAATCTGCGTCAACTGAAATACTTCATCACCACCGTCGAGTGCGGCAGCGTCGCCGAGGCCTCGCGCAAGCTGTACATCGCCCAGCCTTCGATCTCCACGGCCATCAAAGGGCTGGAAGACAGTTTTGGCGTGCAACTGCTGATTCGTCACCATGCACAGGGCGTTTCATTGACCCCCAGCGGTGCACGCTTCTACCGCAAGGCCCAGGAACTGCTGCGCATGGCCAAGGAGTTCGAACAGAACGCCCTGGCCGACAACGATGTGGTCTCCGGGCAGATTGATATCGGCTGTTTCGAAACCGTCGCGCCGCTGTACCTGCCGCAATTGATCGCCGGGTTTTCGGCGTTGTACCCGGGGGTGGAAATCCGCATCCGCGACGGCGAGCAACAAGAACTGGTGCAAGGCCTGACCTCCGGAGCCTTCGATCTGGCGATCCTCTATGAACATGACCTCGACGGCACCATCGAAACTGAACCGCTGATGCCGGCGCAACGACCTTACGCGCTACTGCCGGCGGATCACCGTTTTGCCCAGCAGGCACAGGTGTCGCTGCGGGACCTGTACCTGGAGCCGATGATTCTTCTGGACGTGCAGCCGAGCCGGACCTATTTCGTCAGCCTGTTCGATGAACTGGGCCTGACGCCACGCATCGCCTTCAGCTCGCCATCGATCGAGATGGTGCGCGGCATGGTTGGACAGGGATTCGGGTTCTCGATCCTGGTGACCAAACCGCATTCGGAGTGCACCTACGACGGGCAGAAAGTGGTGTGCGTGGACATCGCCGAAGACGTCACCGGATCCGGGCTGGTGGCGGCATGGCTCAAGCGTGGGCAGCTGACCAAGCCGGCGCAGTTGTTTGCGGACTATTGCCGCGAGCAACTCACGGCGAAATCCGAAAGATCGCAGTAACTCTGTGGCAAGCCCCCTCACCACAGAGTCCAGCGTTCAGCCGTTATTTACGCGGTTTGATCCGCGCAGTCGCCTCCGCCACCAGCGGATCATCCGGCCAGTAATGCTTCGGATAACGCCCCTTCAAATCCTTCTTCACTTCGGCGTAGGTGCTGCGCCAGAAGTTGGCCAAGTCCTGCGTCACCTGCACCGGCCGGCGCGCCGGAGACAACAGATGCAGCTTGACCACCTGCCGGCCTCCGGCGATGCGCGGGGTTTCGGCGAGGCCAAATAACTCCTGCAAACGCACCGCCAGAATCGGCGGCTGTTCGCTGTAGTCCAGGCGAATCGAGGAGCCCGACGGCACGCTCAAATGATGGGGCGCCAGTTCGTCCAGCCGCTGCGGCAGCGGCCATGGCAGCAGGTTGTGGACGATGCTCGACAGATCAAGATTGGCGAAGTGACTGAGCCGCGAAACCTTGCCCAGATACGGCATCAGCCAGTGCTCCAGACTCTTGAGCAACGCCGCGTCGCTGACATCCGGCCACTGGCTCTCGCCCTTGGCGGCGAGGTCCAATTGACGCAACAAGGCAACCCGCGCCTGCCACTGACGCAGCTCCGGGGTCCACGGCAACAGCTCCAGGCCTTTGCGTCGCACCAGGTTCACCAGTGCCTGGCTGCGGGCGGTTTCGTCGAGGCCTGTCAGTGGCTCGCGGCTGAGGATCAGTTCACCGACCTTGCGCTGACGCTCGGCCCGCAGCACGCCTTCACGTTCATCCCAATCCAGTTGATCGACGCAGCGCACCTGCTCGGCCAGCACTGAATCGAAGAGCGCCGGATCGAAGTCCGTCGCCAGATAAATCCGCTCCTCACGCTGGCCCTGGCGACTGCCCAGATCGGCGATCACCAGCCACGGTTGCTTCATCAGGCTGTCAGCCTCGGCGAACAGCGCGGCACGGCCGTTGGCCAAGCGATATTCCGCTCCACCGGCGCGCCGTTGCTGGGCGACGCGGTCGGGATAGGCTAGCGCCAGCAACGCGCCGAGCCAGCGCGGGTGATCCGGATCGCTGACCGGCTCCGAGGCTTTGCCGCGCAGGTAACCACGATACTGCCGCGCCAGTTGCCGTGCGCGCTGCACGCCCCCCTGGGCACCGCGTGCGGCACGCTCTTCGCCAGACAGCAGTACCAGTCGGCTGTGCAAGTCCGCCCCGGCGCCGCGCAAGATATCGCGCTCGCCGAGCAGTGCCGCGACATCGCAGGCCATGTCCGCCAGGCCCAGCGCCTGGCCGCGCAACAGCAAATGCGCGATGCGCGGATGCGCCGGCAGCTCGGCCATGGCCTGACCGTGACGGGTCAGCGCTTCACCCTCCAGAGCCCCCAGGCGTTCGAGCAGGTCCTGAGCCTGTGCATAAGCGGCGGCCGGCGGCACGTCGAGCCACACCAGTTGTCCGGGCGTCACGCCCCAACGTCCCAGTTGCAAGGCCAGCCCGGCGAGGTCCGCCGAAAGGATTTCCGCACTGCCATAGGCCGCCAGTTGCTCGTGTTGGTCCTGGGACCACAAGCGATAACACACGCCCGGCTCGAGTCGCCCGGCCCGGCCCGCGCGCTGGGTGGCGCTGGCCTTGGAAATGCGCTGGGTGTCGAGACGGGTCATGCCGCTGCCGGGGTCGAAACGCGGCACCCGCGCCAGCCCGGCATCGATCACCACGCGCACGCCGTTGATGGTCAAACTGGTCTCGGCGATGTTGGTGGCCAGCACCACTTTGCGCTTGCCCGCCGGTGCCGGATCGATCGCGGCCCGTTGCGCGGCGAGGTCCAGTTCACCGTGCAACGGGCACAGTAGAACCTGAGTATTTTCGCCCAAGGCATCCGCCAGTTGCTGATGCACGCGGCGGATTTCTGCCTGCCCCGGCAGGAACACCAACACGCTGCCGGTCTCGTCGTTCAAGGCTTCGAGGATGGTCTGCACCAGACGCGGCTCGATGAATTCACCGGACTGAAACGGCCGGCCCCAGCGCATCGCCACCGGGTACATACGCCCTTCACTGCGCAGAATCGGCGCGTCGTCCAGTAACCCGGCCAAGCGTTCGCCTTCGAGCGTGGCGGACATCAGGAGGATTTTCAGCGGCTGATCGTCACGGAACAGTTCGCGGCCATTGAGGCTCAGGGCCAGCGCCAGATCCGCGTCGAGACTGCGTTCGTGAAATTCATCGAAGATCAGCAGGCCTACGCCTTCGAGCGCAGGGTCGTCCTGCAAACGCCGGGTGAGGATGCCTTCGGTGACCACTTCGATGCGGGTGTTGGGACCGACCTTGCTGTCGAGCCGAATGCGATAGCCCACGGTTTCGCCAACCTTCTCCCCCAGCTCACTGGCCAGCCGCTCCGCCGCTGCACGCGCGGCCAACCGGCGGGGTTCGAGCATCAGGATGGTCTGCCCGGCCAGCCACGGTTCGTTGAGCAAGGCCAAAGGCACCCGGGTGGTTTTACCGGCGCCGGGTGGTGCTTCGAGCACGGCTTCGTGGCGTGTAGCGAGGGCTTCACGCAGGGCGGGTAAAACTTCATCGATCGGCAAAGAAATCATGCTGGCTCCCAAACAGAGCGGCGAGTATAACGGCGAACTGCGTGGCGTTAATCACGGTCCTAATTCATACCGACGACGTTTCGTTTCGAGATTACCCAGGAGATTTCATATGCGTGCTCCCTTTCGCCTGATTGGCGGTGTTCTGGTCGCAACCTTGCTGACTCAAGTGACCGCCTGCGGGTCGATCTTCTACCCGGATCGCCGTGGCCAGATTGAAGGCAAGATCGACCCGGCCATCGCCGCGCTCGACGCCGTGGGCCTGCTGTTCTACATCATCCCCGGCCTGATCGCGTTTGCCGTGGACTTCGCCACCGGTGCGATTTACTACGCGCCGGGAGAGACCGCACAAGTTGCACCGGAAAAACTCAAGGAAGCCATCGGTCCCGACGGCAAGGTCGATAACCGCAAGTTGCAGACTATTCTGGAAAGCGAGCTGGGCCGCAGCTTCCCACTGGACGATCCACGCCTGATCCAGAGCAAGGGCAGCGCCCAGCAACTGGCGATGTTCGGCCTGCAACCCGCCGCGTAATCCCTACGCGTGAAAGGACTCTTCAAGGAACGATGGCCCCTATGACCTCCAGCTCCGAACACGCCCGCCTGCTGCGGCTGGCGACCCGTGCCTCGGTGGCGGTGGCATGCATCCTGATCGTCGCCAAAGCCATCGCCTGGTGGCTGAGCGGCTCGGTGAGCATGCTCGCCGGGCTCACCGACTCGACACTCGACGGCGTCACGTCATTGCTCAACCTGCTGGCGGTGCATTACGCCCTGCGCCCCGCCGACAATGATCATCGCTACGGGCACGGCAAGGCCGAGTCATTGGCGGGCATGGCCCAGGCGTTGTTCATTGGCGGCAGTGCGGTACTGATCGCGTTGCAGGCCTTTGATCGGCTCAAACATCCCGAACCGGTCGGCGCGCCGTGGATCAGTATCGGCGTGATTGTGTTTTCCCTCGTGCTGACCCTGGCGTTGTTGATGTTTCAACATCGGGTGGTCAAGGCCACCGGCTCCAACGCGGTGCGCGCAGACTCCCTGCACTACCGCTCGGACATGCTGCTCAACGGCAGCATTCTGATCGCGCTGGTGTTGGCCGGGTTTGGACTGCATCAGGTCGACCCCTGGTTCGGTCTGGGAATCGCCGCCTACATTCTGTGGAGCGCGGTGCAGATCGCCCGGGAGAGCTTTGCGGTATTGATGGATGAAGAACTGCCGCCGGAGGTCAGCCAGCACATGCTGGAATTGGCGTGCAGCGTGCCTGGCGTGTTGGGTGCCCATGACCTGCGCACGCGGATCTCCGGCAACCAGTGGTTTGTGCAGTTGCATCTGGAGTTGCCGGGAGAGCTGACGCTGTCAGTTGCCCATGGCATCAGCGATCAGGCGGCCGCTGCCATTCACAGCGCCTACCCGCGCGCCGAAGTACTGGTGCATGCCGATCCGAAGGAAGTGGTGAAAGCCGCCCGGGATCAGTAAGTCACCTGATAACCGCGACTGCTCAGGCAATCGCCCTGGGCCTGTCGGTAGGCTTGCACCACCGACGGGTCGGGCTGGTAGGTGGCGGCTCGTGGATCGAAACCACTCTGCTGCACCGCGTATTGATAACACTCGTAACCATCCCGACTGACCTGCTCCGGCGACTGTCCGTTGGCTGGATACGCCTCCACGTCATAACCACTGTTGCCGGCTGGAGGTTGCGATTGGCCAACCGGCGGTTCGACCACGACGTAGTCCTGAGTGCTTTGCTGATAGGCGTAATAGGAACCGGCCGCGAGGAACAGCAATGCCCCGCCGATCCACACCTGCTCGGCGTAATCAGGCAGGTACCTGACACGAATCCCGCGCGGTGGCTCCACCACCACATAACGCGGGCCCAGCGGGCGATACCAGTAGCCACCGGAATAGTAGTAATCCATGCCACGGTAAGGCACGCGGAAGTTGCGCTCGGGGAAGCGGTCGATCACTTGGCCGGGGCGATACCTGGGACCAGGTCCCCAGCTGTTACCGTATCCACTCGGGCGCCCCTGCCCGTAATTGTCATAGGACGGTGCGACTGTGTAGCCATTCCAGCGCTGGTTGTAATCGTTGCGACGCGGCTGATCCTGGTAGTAACCGCGCTGCGGCTGCTGGGTCTGGCGCACGGTGTCGGGCCGGGGCTGGATTGGCATGTCAGTGGCAGGCATCTGCGGCATGGGTAGCGGCGATCGCACCCGGCTGTTGAAATCCGGCGCTGGACGGTTCTGCCTCTGGTCATTGTCCTGACGTTGATTCTGGCCGTTGTGATCGTACTGGCGATTGTCGTTGTTTTGCGCACGGGGCTGATTCTGCTGCTGGCCATTTTTCGGGTGCGGCTGGTTGCTGCCACCATGGCCCTGGTTATCGCCCTGATGCCCACCCTGGCCGTGTTGCCCGCCATCATGGCCACGGTTTTGCGGTTCATCGGCCATCGTTTGCGCGGTGACACTGACACACAGCAAACCAACGCCGGCCAAACGCCAGATGCGCGATTTCATGCTTTACCTCATTGCGGGTAAGGGCCTGTACGTAAGACTGGGAAAGCGCTGGCCGGTTCTGCGACAGGTTATCTGTCACGCAACTTATTTATTGAGGCCAGCGGGTCAAATTCCACACAAGAAAAAAGGGAGACCCGTCGGCCTCCCCTTAGAGAACTTCGTCCTGGCTCGACACTTGTGGCGTCGGCTCACCTCACGCCGTCTTCTGGACAGTGTGTAGCTCGGGGGTCGGCACATCCCCGGTGGGGGTGGCGACCGCGGCGGGCCTGATTCGGCGAGCCGCACTGGACTGTTTGTCCGAGCAGTGATTCTGGTGATAAGAATAGGCCGGGAGCGCCAGCAGAGGATTGCGAAGATTGCTGAATTAAACATCACTTGCGCAATTTTTAACCCAGGATACATAATCCTCCGCAATAGTTACGACAAAGGACCGTTTGATGAGCAAGCTCGACCGTTATGACCTGAGTATTCTGGCGGAATTGCAGCGCGACGCACGCATCTCCAACCAGGAGCTGGCCGAGCGCATCGGCCTGTCGCCTTCGCCGTGCTCGCGGCGGGTCAAGCAACTGGAAGACGACGGCTACATTTCCCGCCAGGTCGCCCTGCTCGACCGCAAGATGCTCGGCCTGAGCCTGACCGCTTACGTGCTGATCGGCATGGACCGTCACACGCCGGAGCGTTTCGAGAATTTCGAAGCGGCCATCCGCACCCTGCCCCAAGTGCTCGAATGCAGCCTGGTGACCGGAATGGATGCCGACTATCAACTCAAGGTCGTGGTGCCGGACATGGATCACTACCAGAAACTGCTGCTGGGGCATCTGACGCGGATTGAAGGCGTGACCAGCGTGCGTTCGAGTTTTGTATTGAATCAGGTGTTGAACAGCACCGAACTGCCTTTGACTCATCTGCGTAGCTGAAGACGCCATCGCGAGCAAGCTCGCTCCCACAAGGTTTTGTGTTGACTGCAGTATTGTGATCCATACAAAACCTGTGGGAGCGAGCTTGCTCGCGAAGAGGCCTGCACAGGCGACGAATGACTGCGACACACCGACGCAGGTCAATACAGCGCGAACCCGCGCAGGCGTATACTCCCCGCGCCCTTTTAGCCACGCCCGCGCTGGAGATGTTCGATGGATCCTGCCGTTTTCGAAGAGTGGATGATGACCGGACTGGTCAGCATCCTGATCATTTTCATGGGTTTCATCGTCTGGGATCTGGCGAAGAAGTCCAAGGCCGGGCGCTTTGGCTCGTTCATTCTGTTCTTCGTGCTGGGCCTGGGCGTGGCCGCGTTCATCATCAAGAGCGTAGTGATCGGCCTGATCGAATCCGGCACGTTATAAGCGCGCCGGCACTTCCTTCCACTGGCCCTGATCGAGCCCTTCGATCGTCCAGTCGCCGATCCTGACCCGCACCAGACGCAAGGTCGGCAACCCGACCGCCGCGGTCATGCGCCGCACCTGCCGGTTGCGCCCTTCGCGAATCACCAGTTCCAGCCAGCTGGTCGGCACGCTTTTACGAAAGCGCACTGGTGGATTGCGTGGCCACAGCTCGGGTTCGTCCAGTTGCCGCGCCTCGGCGGGCAAGGTCATGCCGTCATTCAATTCGACGCCGTCACGCAAGCGCTGCAATTGCTCGGCGCTCGGCTCGCCCTCGACCTGCACCCAATAGGTCTTGGCCAGCTTGTGTTTCGGGTCGGCGATCCGCGCCTGAAGCTGGCCGTCGTTGGTCAGCAATAACAAGCCTTCGCTGTCGCGGTCCAGCCGTCCGGCCGGATAGATTCCCGGTACATCGATGTAATCCTTGAGCGTCGCGCGCCCTTCGCCATCGCTGAATTGCGTCAGCACATCGAAAGGTTTGTTGAACAGGATCAGCTTCGGCTCGGCCGGTGGTGCCTTGGCGACACGGCGCGGGGCTGAAGGAGAGGGTTTCGCGCCAGGACGGCTGGAAACGGGACGTTGAGGACGAGACATGGCAGAGAGAACATCTAGCGATCAGGGCTGACAATGCTAGTGCCCCAACCGCTAAATGGCCATCGTGAATCAGCGGAACGGCGGCTCGTCGAAGCTGCGCAGTTTGCGCGAGTGCAGCGAGTTGAGCTCGGTGCGCAGCAGATCCACCGCCTCGATACCGATCTTCAAGTGCTGGCTGACCGCGCGTTCATAGAAGGCGTTGGCCGAGCCCGGCAGCTTGATTTCGCTGTGCAGTGGTTTGTCCGAGACGCACAGCAACGTACCGTACGGCACCCGCAAACGATAACCCTGCGCGGCAATCGTGCCGCTTTCCATGTCCACCGCCACGGCGCGGGACAGGTTGATCAGCGGCCGCTCCTGCGCCCAGCGCAGCTCCCAGTTACGGTCGTCGTAGGTCAGCACGGTGCCGGTACGCAGGCGTTTCTTCAGTTCGTCGCCCTTCTCGCCGGTGACGTTGGCCGCCGCTTGCTGAAGCGCGAGTTGCACTTCGGCCAACGCCGGAATCGGAATGTTCGGCGGCACCACCCGGTCGAGAATTCCGTCGCGACGCATGTAGGCGTGGGCCAGCACGTAATCGCCAATGGTCTGCGACTGACGCAGGCCGCCGCAGTGGCCGATCATCAGCCAGCAATGCGGGCGCAGCACGGCCAGGTGGTCGGTGATGTTCTTGGCGTTGGACGGGCCGACACCGATGTTGACCAGGGTCACACCATGGCCGTCACTGGCGATCAGGTGATAGGCCGGCATCTGGTAGCGGTGCCAGACCACCCCGGCGGCAATCGCCGAGGCTTCACCGTGATCCATGCTCTTTTCGATGATCACGTTGCCCGGCAGGACCATGCGCACAAAACGCGGATCGCTGCGCAGTTGCTCCAGGCCATGGACGATGAACTGGTCGACGTAGCGGTGATAGTTGGTCAGCAGGATCCACGGCTGCACATGCCGCCAGTCGCTGCCGGTGTAATGCACCAGTCGGCGCAGGGAGAAATCCACCCGCGCAGCATCGAACAGGGCCAGTGGCAGCGGATCGGTGTTTTCCCAATCGTACAAACCATCGGCAATGCCGTCGGTCGCGGCCGACAGGTCGGTACTCGGGAACACCCGCGCCAGCACGGCGGCGGTGACGCCGGAACCTCCCAGCTCATCGCCCTGCTCGACCACATACGGATACGGAATGTTCTGCTGACTGACACCGACTTCGACGGTCACGGTGAAGTCGTGCATCAGCGGAACGAGCTGTTCCAGCAGGTATTTACGGAAAGCCGATGGATGGGTGACGGTGACGCTGTAGGTGCCCGGCAGCTGGACCTTGGCGTAGGCACGGGTGGTCTGCGGGACTTCGCCCTGGCAGTGGTAGGTCAGTCGCAGTTCGGGATAACGGAACAACGCTCGCTGTTCGGCATCAGGCTCGACGCGATCCTTGAGGTAACGCTTGAGCGCCTGACTCAGCGCGGTGGTTGCACGATTGTGCAAGTGTGCAAGCCGGTCCACGGCTTGCTCGGCGGTTTGAACGACAATAAAAGCTTCGGTCACGATCAGCATCCTGTGTTCTGACTTGCAGACCTTCATCTTGCCTGCATCGTCGCTTCACGGGAACAGTAGTGTGTTGGCAAAACAGCATTGCGGTGTACGCAAAACAACTGTGGGAGCGAGCCTGCTCCGGGCGGCGTTCCGACGAAAGCGGTCTGTCAGTCACATCAATGTTGAATATGACACCGCCTTCGCGAGCAGGCTCGCTCCCACAGGAGGCCGGTGTTGCTTAGAAGCCTTGTGGGGTCGAGCGGGCGACAATGGCTTCCACATCCAGGCCGCGAGGCAATGCGCCATACACTCGGCCACCACCATCCAGACGACTGGCGATGAAGGCATCACTGACCAGCGCATTCCCTGCTTCCAGCAACAGCTTGGCCTGCAGGCCCAGCGCGATGTCCTCGGTCAACTGCCGGGCACGGTACTGAATGTCGCTGGTGTCCTTGAAGGCCGCCTGCAATTGATTGATGTGCGCAGCCAGACGCTTGTCGCCATGGCCATCGCCCAACTCGCTGAACAGCGCATCGAGCACACCCGGCTCTTTCGACAGGGCACGCAGCACGTCGAGGCACTGCACGTTGCCGGAACCTTCCCACGTCGAATTCACCGGCGCCTCGCGGTAAAGCCGCGGCAGGATGCTGTCTTCGACATAACCCGCGCCGCCCATGCATTCGGCCGCTTCGTTGATCATCGCCGGCGCCCGCTTGCAGATCCAGTACTTGCCCACCGCCGTCACCAACCGGGCGAACTTGGCTTCCTGTGATTCGTCCAGATGATCCAGCGCCCGGCCCATGCGCAGGCTCAAGGCCAGGGCGGCTTCGCTTTCCAGCGCCAGATCCGCCAGCACGTTCTGCATCAACGGCTGTTCGCTGAGCAGCTTGCCGCCAACCGAACGGTGAGCGCAGTGATGGCTGGCCTGGGTCAGCGCCTGACGCATCAGCGAACTGGAACCGACCATGCAATCGAAGCGGGTCATGGCGACCATCTCGATGATCGTCGGAACGCCACGGCCCTCTTCACCGACCATCCACGCCAGTGCGCCACGGAACTCCACTTCGCTGGAGGCGTTGGAGCAATTGCCGAGCTTGTTCTTCAGGCGCTGGATATAGAACTGATTGCGCGTGTCGTCCGGACGATGGCGCGGCAGCAGGAAACAGGTCAGGCCCTTGTCGGTCTGCGCCAGGGTCAGGAAGGCGTCGCACATCGGCGCCGAGCAAAACCATTTGTGCCCAACCAGTTCATAGGCCTGGCCCGGACCGCTGGCACCGACCGGATACGCCTTGGTGGTATTGGCCCGCACATCGGTACCGCCTTGCTTCTCGGTCATGGCCATGCCGATGGTAACCCCGGCCTTGTGGGCCATGCCGACGTTGCGCGGGTCGTATTCGGTGGCGAGGATTTTCGGCAGCCATTTTTCCGCCAGGTCCGGTTGCAGACGCATGGCCGGAACGCTGGCGAAAGTCATGGTCAGCGGGCAGCCACTGCCGGCCTCGGCCTGGCTGTGTAGGTAAGTCATGGAGGCACGGGCCACATGGGCGCCGTCTTGCGGGTGCGCCCAGGGCAACGAGGTCAGGCCGTGTTCGACCGCCGTGCGCATCAATTGGTGATAGGCCGGATGAAATTCCACCAGGTCGATGCGATGACCAAACCGGTCATGGCTGTTGAACACCGGCTTGTTCTGATTGGCGAGGAACCCGGCTTCCATCAACGGGCCACCGGCCAGCGCGCCATAGGCGTCGATCCGCGATTCGGCCCAACCGGCCCCGAACCGCCGCGACCATTCCTGCAACGGCAAGTCGATACGGTACAGGTTGGCGCCGTCCAGTGACGGTGGCTGGTTGGTGACTTCGTGGGTTTCGGCGAACTGATGCAGGTTCATGACAGGGCTCCTTTGGTCGGCCAAGGGACTTCAGTTAAGCACCGCCCCCCGGCTGAAAAAAGTGTCATATACGCCTAACTGTCGGCGCTTTCGCCCTATTGCGAGCAGAGCACGCGGCGGTAGAGCGCGGCCTGCAAGTCTTCGAATTTCACCGGTTTGCTCAAGTGATCAATCACCGCGCCGATCGAGCAGCGCTCACGGTCACCGCCCAGAGCGATCATGAACAGCGGCAGTTCGGTATAACCCGGCAACGCGCGGATCTGGCAGCACACCGACTCACCGTCCTGCAGCGGCAACTGACAATCGACCAGCACTGCGTCAAACACTTCGCGCTGCAAGAGATCGAGCGCAACGTAGGCGCTATCGGCCGTACGCACGCGGAACCCCAGCTTGAGCAACATACCGCGCATCACCAACTGGCTGATGCTGTTGTCATCCACCAACAGCACCGCACAATCCTGAGGCAAGCGCAGGCGCGGAAAATCCCCGGACATCAACGGCGTCACCGTACGTTCGGCCACCGCCAGCCCAACTTCCACATCCAGCTGAAACCGGCTGCCGCGTCCTGGCTCGGTGCGATGCGTCAGGCGTCCACCCAGCAACTCGATCAACTGTCGGCAAATCGCCAGACCAACACCCAGGCCACCGTATTCACGGGTCATCGAGCCATCGAGCTGGAAGAACCGTTGATACATCGTGGCCTCCCCCAAATCGGTGAAACCAATGCCCGTGTCGATCACCGCAAAGCTCAACGCCAGCCGGTCGGGCTCAATGGCCTTGCCGGTCACCCGCAAGGCCAGGCCGCCGATCCGGGTGAACTTGATGGCGTTATCCAGCAGACATTCCAGGCACTGCGCGATCTTGACGTTGTCGCCGTGCAAACGATCCGGCACACCTGGCGCGACATCGACCTTGAAGTCCAGCGACTTGCCCGATGCGTTGCCCTCGAACTGCGTGCGCAGTGCCTCGACCATACCGCGCAAACTGAAGGTGTCGGCCGAGGCCTTGAGTTTGCCGGCCTGCAATTCCGTAAGGGTGAGGATGCCGTTGACCATGCGCATCATGTCCCGCGCCGATCCCGAAGCCGTTTGCTGATACTGCTCGAGCTCCGGGTCCATCTCGACCGTCTGCATCAGCTCCAGCGAACCGATCACCCCGTTCATGGGCGTGCGCAGTTCGTGGGTCAGGGTGGCAAGGAATTCGTCCTTGAGCTTGTTGCTGCGAGCCAGTTGCTGGTTGAGGACTTCAAGCTTCTGACTGGCGTCGAACAGCGTTTGCGCCTGCTGCTCGCGCATGTCGTTGATGCGGTCGGCCAGCGCCAGAGACAGCAAGGCCACTTCGATGGCCGAACCGATCTGGCTGGAATACATGGTCAGGAACACGTTCGGCAGGTAGCCCAGCACCATCAGCGTATTGACGATGCCGCCGAGCAAAAACGCCGACCAGGCAATGATGAAATACCGCGCCACGCGCAGGCCCCGCAGCCAGGCAAAGATCCCGGCGGCAAAAATCACCACAGTGAATGCCAACGCCAGGGCCGTGGCCAGTCGCAGGGCCAGGGCGTAGCTGGTCATCAATGACAAGCCGACCACCAGCGCACTGAAGGCAACCAGCGCCAGCAACAAGCGGTCGAGCCAGCGACTGTGGGTAGAAATCTGCAAGAAACTGCGGGCGAACTGACTGCCGAACAGCCCCGCACAGCCGATGAAAAACGGCGTCGCAGCATTAGCCCACCACGGACTGTCTGGCCAGAAATACTGCACGGCCGCACCGTTTACCGACAGCTGATACAAACCGAACGAGGCGATATAGAAGATGTAGTAGAGGTAACTGGTGTCGCGCACGCTGAGGTAGATGAACAGGTTGTAGACCAGCATCCCCAGCAATACGCCGTAGATCAATCCCAGTACGTAAAGGCGCAAGGGCTGCTCTTCGAGGTAGGCGGTGCTCGACCACAAAGTGACCGGTGCCTGGATCGAGCCTTCGCTTTGCAATCGCAAGAATACGGTTTCGGCCTGGTCAGGTCTGAACGTCAGGTCGAACAAATAGCTGTTCTGACGAATCTCGCGGCTGGCGAACGGCAAGGCATCTCCGGTTTGCCTGACCAACTGATAGTTGCCGGTCGCATCGGGCGAATAGAGATCGAGATGATCGAGGGGCGGATAGGCCAGTTCCAGCAGCCAGGTCCGTTGTGCCGCCGGATTGACCGGACGGTAATGCAGGTCGATTTTCAGCCAGAACACTGAACGCGAGTACCCGGCGTTGAGCGTGTCTTTGTGGTGTGGTTTGAAGTTGCCGGCCGCCGCTTGTGCACGGATATCCGCGATGGTTGCCTGACCACCTGCGTCCTCATAGACCTGCAGGGTACGGCCCAAGGGGAGGCTTTGAGTGGACTCATCGAACTCGACGGCGTTTGCCAGGAGGGGCAAACACAACAGCAACATCAGCAAATAGTGCATTGAAGCCCCAGCGTGGCCTGTCCGGTTCTGTCAGGAAGCCCCCCATTCCTTTTGAGCAGACGTAAAACCGGTATCACCTGTTATTGGTTTGGATCCACTCTAGCATAGCCGTTGATAGCCATTAAACACCATTGAAATTTTTCCTGAAAAGGCTCTAGAACGGGCGTCTCAGAGCGACTAGCAGAAGGCGTTTTGTGGTTAATGAGTCACCGTGGCGAGGGAGCTTGTTCCCGTTCGAGTGCGAAGCAGTCGTAAAACCAGCCGACTGATGAACCTGACAGTTTGTTGGGGCCGCTTCGCGACCCAACGGGACGGTGCGGCGATCCGACAAGCTCCCTCGCCACAATGCAACAGTCAGGCTGGTTGTCGCTACACCCGAAAAACGTTGTTTGGTGGTAAGCTCGCGCACCATGAATATCTACAGCTCTCGCCCCGTTGTCCTCTGTCTCTCCGGCCACGACCCAAGTGGTGGCGCCGGCTTGCAGGCAGATATCGAAGCCCTGCTCGCTCAGGGTTGCCATGCGGCTCCGGCCGTCACCGCCCTGACCGTGCAAGACACTGTCAATGTCACTGACTTCCGCGTCCTCGACCGTGAGTGGGTACTGGCCCAGGCCAATGCCGTGCTCAACGATTCCGAAGTCGCGGCGGTCAAGCTGGGCATGCTCGGTTCTCTGGAAATGGTCGACACCGTGGTCGAACTGCTTTCGGCGCATCCGCATTTGCCGGTGGTCTGCGACCCGGTGCTGCGCGCCGGCGGCGGCGGACGCCTGGGCAAGGACGAAGTCGGCTATGCCATGCGCGAACGCCTGCTGCCTTTGTCCATCATTGCGACCCCCAACCTTCCCGAAGCCCGTATCCTCGCTGAACTGCCAGAAGGCACCGCGGACGAGTGCGCTGAAAAACTCCTGCCGTTCGTCAAACACCTGCTGATCACCGGCGGCCATGGCGACGAAACCGAAATCCACAATCGCCTGTACAGCCGCGACGGCCTGCGCGAAACCTATACCTGCCAGCGTTTGCCGGGCAGCTATCACGGTTCCGGCTGCACCCTGGCCAGTGCGCTGGCCGGTCGTCTGGCCCAAGGCGAAAACCTCGCCAGTGCCGTACAGACCGCGCTTAACTACACATGGCGCACCCTGCGTGATGCCGAGCAGCTGGGCAAAGGCCAGTTTGTGCCGCGCCGTTTGCCACTGGATTTCTGTTCGTAACTTCTATTTGTAATGCGGTGAGGCTTGTCCGATGAAACTACGTGGCCTGTACGCCATTACCGACAGCCATTTGCTGGACGGTAAGTTGCTCAAGTACGTGGAGGCGGCGCTGGAAGGCGGCGTCACCTTGCTGCAATACCGCGACAAGAGCAGCGACGAGGCCCGCCGCCTGCGAGAGGCCGAAGCCTTGCGCGGGCTGTGCGAACGCTACAGGACGCAATTGATCATCAACGACGACGCCGAGTTGGCGGCCCGCCTGAACGTGGGCGTGCACCTGGGCCAGACCGATGGCCCGCTGACTCCGGCCCGTGCACTGCTCGGGCGTCAGGCGATCATCGGTTCGACCTGCCACGCGCAGCTCGAACTGGCCGAACAGGCCGCCAAGGAAGGTGCCAGCTACGTCGCCTTCGGCCGCTTCTTCAATTCGAACACCAAGCCCGGCGCACCGACCTGCAGCCTCGACCTGCTCGACCAGGCCCGCAAGCAGTTGCACCTGCCGATCTGCGCGATCGGCGGCATCACCCTGGATAACGCCGCCCCACTGGTGGCCCATGGCGTCGATCTGCTGGCGGTGGTGCATGGCCTGTTCGGTGCCGAGAGCACGGCTGAGGTGACCCGCCGCGCCCGCGCCTTCAACGAATTGTTTTCTATTTAAGCTTTAAATCTGATTTGAGAGCCCGATCATGTCTCGTTCCGAAACGCTGTTTGCCAATGCCCAGAAACACATTCCCGGTGGCGTGAACTCGCCGGTTCGCGCGTTCAAGAGCGTCGGCGGCACACCGTTGTTCTTCAAGCACGCTGAAGGCGCCTACGTCACCGACGAGGACGACAAGCGTTATGTGGATTACGTCGGTTCCTGGGGTCCGATGATTCTCGGCCACAGCCACCCGGACGTGCTGGACGCCGTGCGCAAACAGCTTGAGCACGGCCTGTCCTACGGCGCCCCGACCGAGATGGAAACGCAGATGGCCGATCTGGTCTGCTCGCTGGTGCCGTCGATGGAAATGGTGCGCATGGTCAGCTCCGGCACCGAAGCGACCATGAGCGCCATCCGCCTGGCCCGTGGTTTCACCGGCCGCGACAGCATCATCAAGTTCGAAGGCTGCTACCACGGTCACTCCGACAGCCTGCTGGTCAAGGCCGGGTCCGGCGCACTGACCCAGGGCGTACCGAGTTCGGCCGGTGTACCGGCGGCATTCGCCAAACACACCCTGACCCTGCCGTTCAACGACATCGATGCTGTTGAAGCGATGCTCGCCGAAGTCGGCCAGGACGTGGCCTGCATCATTGTCGAGCCAGTGGCCGGCAACATGAACTGCGTGCCGCCGGCACCGGGTTTCCTCGAAGGCCTGCGGACCCTGTGCGACAAGCACGGCGTGGTGCTGATTTTCGACGAAGTGATGACCGGCTTCCGTGTCGCCCTCGGCGGTGCCCAGGCGTACTACGGCGTGACGCCGGACCTGACCACCTTCGGCAAGATCATCGGTGGCGGCATGCCGGTCGGCTGCTTCGGTGGCAAGCGCGAAATCATGCAGCGCATCGCCCCGCTGGGCCCGGTCTACCAGGCCGGTACGCTGTCCGGTAACCCGCTGGCGATGGCCGCCGGCCTGACCACCCTGCGCCTGATCAGCCGCCCGGGCTTCCACGCCGAGCTGACCGACTACACCACTCGCCTGCTCGACGGCCTGCAACAGCGCGCCGATGCGGCCGGCATTCCGTTCGTAACCACCCAGGCCGGCGGCATGTTCGGCCTGTACTTCAGCGGTGCCGACGACATCGTTACTTTTGATGACGTCATGGCCAGCGACGCAGCCCTGTTCGGTCGTTTCTTCCACCTGATGCTCGAAGGTGGTGTGTACCTGGCACCGAGCGCATTCGAAGCCGGCTTCACTTCGATCGTCCACGGCGAAGCAGAACTGAAGCTGACCCTGGACGCCGCCGAGCGCGCCTTCGCGGCCTTGAAGTAACGCTCAAATGCTGACGTTGGCCCTTGCCAGCGTCAGCTTTCGCCTACACTCCCGCGTTTTTTCCTACTCATCTGCTAATAATCCCCCGCAAAGTGGGCGATAAATTTCCCGCGCAGCAGAAAAACGAGTAAAGACTTTGTAAGGTTGCCCCTGCTTATTTCATAATGCGCGCTTATTGGATCCCTCGATGGGTCCGCGCGCCCTTCAGAGGTAAGTCGATTCCCATGAACCGCACCGGCCGCACCCTTGCACTGGGCTGCCTGTTGCTTCTTCAGCCCCTGCTCGCGCACGCACAAGCAGGCGGCAACTCGTTGTTAATCCCAGCGATGGGTCGCTGCACCCTCAATACCCAGCCGCAAGACCTGGAACAGGCACTCACCGCCTGCCAGAAAGCGTCGGAAGAAGGGGATGCGCAAGCGCAATACGAGTTGGGTGAGTTCTACTACGAAGGCAAAAACACGCCGCGCGACCTCAATCAAGCCCTGAGCTATTTCGAAAAAGCCTCGCTGCAAGGCCACGCCCAGGCACAATTCAAACTCGGCACCATGTTCTTCCACGGCGAAGGCGTGCCGGCCAATAACGTTCAGGCGTACATCCTGCTGAAGATGGCGGCGGTCAACGGCGCCGAAGACGCACTGGACACCGCCGACGAAGTCACCGAAAAGATGCCCCGCGAAGAACTGGAGCTTGCTACCCAGGTGCTCGGGCAAATCTTCCGTAAATATTTGATGGAATTGCAGAGCGCTGACGGGCGTACGCCGTTCGCGCCACTGCCCTGATTCTGTGTTGATCTGACTGGCCCCATCGCGAGCAAGCTCGCTCCCACATTTGATCTCTGGCGTTCACAAAACCTGTGTGCGCCGCAATTCCCTGTGGGAGCGAGCTTGCTCGCGATGGGGGCGACTCGGTCTTGAGACTTACTTCTCAGGCATCGGCATCGGAAACGGCATGACATTGCCGACCGCGCCACGGGCTTCGCTGATTTTCGGTGTTCCCATACGCTCGACTTCGTCGATACGCACGATCGAATGCATCGGCACAAAACTGCGCACCACGCCTTCGAACTGAGCCTTGAGCTTTTCTTCGCTCGGATCGACGACCACTTGCGTGCGCTCGCCAAAGACGAACTCTTCCACTTCCAGAAAGCCCCACAGATCACTTTGATAGATCTGCTTGGCGTACATTTCGAACACCTGGCCCTGGTTGAGGAAAATCACCTTGTAGATTGGAGCTTCACGTTTGGTCATGGCAGGCGAAACACATCGGGGGATAAAAATGAGGGCGCGAACTATAGCATAGCCATTGGACGCGCAGCGGTAGGAACCTGGGTACATGTTCCCTATAATGCGCGGTTCTTTGAATCACGTGATGACTCTTTCCATGGCCAAGAAGCTTTACATCGAAACCCACGGTTGCCAGATGAACGAGTACGACAGCTCGCGCATGGTCGATCTGCTGGGCGAACATCAGGCCCTGGAAGTCACCGCCCGCGCCGAAGACGCCGACGTGATCCTGCTCAACACCTGCTCGATCCGCGAGCGCGCACAGGATCGCGTCTACTCCCAGCTCGGTCGCTGGCGCGAGCTGAAACTGGCCAACCCGGACATGGTGATCGCCGTTGGCGGTTGCGTGGCCAGCCAGGAAGGCGCGGCCATCCGTGATCGCGCGCCGTACGTCGACGTGGTCTTCGGCCCGCAGACCCTGCACCGCCTGCCGGAAATGATCGACGCCGCGCGCATCAGCAAGCTGCCGCAAGTCGACGTCTCGTTCCCGGAAATCGAAAAATTCGACCATTTGCCCGAGCCCCGCATCGACGGCCCGAGCGCTTACGTGTCGGTGATGGAAGGTTGCAGCAAGTACTGCACCTTCTGCGTGGTGCCCTACACCCGCGGTGAAGAGGTCAGCCGGCCGTTCGACGACGTGCTTGCCGAGATCATTCACCTGGCCGAAAACGGCGTGCGCGAAGTGACGCTGCTGGGGCAGAACGTCAACGGCTATCGCGGGACTACTCATGATGGGCGCCTGGCGGATCTGGCCGAGCTGATCCGCGTGGTCGCCGCGGTCGACGGTATCGACCGCATCCGTTACACCACTTCGCACCCGCTGGAGTTTTCCGACAGCCTGATCCAGGCCCACGCCGACGTGCCGGAGCTGGTCAAGCACCTGCACTTGCCGGTGCAATCGGGCTCGGACCGCATCCTCGCCGCGATGAAGCGCAACCACACCGCGCTGGAATACAAATCCAAGCTGCGCAAACTGCGCGCCGCCGTGCCGGGGATCTGCATCAGCTCGGACTTCATCGTCGGTTTCCCGGGCGAGACCGAAAAAGACTTCGAACAAACCATGAAGCTGATTGCCGACGTGGGTTTCGACTTTTCCTACTCGTTCGTCTACAGCCAGCGCCCGGGCACACCGGCCGCCGATCTGGCCGACGACACTCCGGAAGAACTGAAAAAAGAACGCCTGAATGCCCTGCAGCATCGATTGAACCAGCAAGGTTTCGAGATCAGCCGACAAATGGTCGGTTCGATCCAGCGGATCCTGGTGACCGATTACTCGAAAAAGGACCCGGGTGAGCTGCAAGGCCGGACCGAAAATAACCGTATCGTCAACTTCCGCTGCGACAATCCGACCCTGATCGGCCAGTTCGCGGATGTGCACATCGATGCCGCGCAGCCGCACTCGTTGCGGGGTTCGTTGATTCAATAACACCGCATACCCCTGTGGGAGCGAGCTTGCTCGCGATAGCGTCAGGCCAGACAACTGATATGTTGAATGTCTGGCCGTCATCGCGAGCAAGCTCGCTCCCACAGGGACCGCGTACGACGTTGGTTATTTAAGAGCTTTCGCACCCACGCCACTGGCGCTATCCTTGATTCATCACTATTGCCCCAGGGCGGCTAAATACGACCTTGAACGCACCCATAGAACCACATCGTTTCATCCTCGAGCCTTTTGAAGCTCGTCGCTTCGCCAATCTGTGCGGGCAATTCGACGAGCATTTGCGCTTGATCGAACAGCGCCTGACCATCGAGATCCGCAATCGCGGAAACCAGTTCGAGCTGATCGGCGAACCCAAACACACCACCTCCGCGGAAAACCTCCTGCGCCGCCTGTACCGGGAAACCAAGGGTACCGAGCTGTCGCCGGACATGGTGCACCTGTTCCTGCAGGAATCTGCCGTTGAGCAGCTGGACAACCACTCCCCCGCCGAACCGTCCGTGGCCCTACGCACCAAAAAAGGCATGATTCGCCCCCGTGGCTTGAATCAGCTGCGCTACGTGAAGGAAATCCTCGGTAACGATATCAACTTCGGCATCGGCCCGGCCGGTACCGGCAAGACCTATCTGGCCGTAGCCTGTGCGGTGGATGCACTGGAGCGCGAGCAGATTCGCCGCATCCTGCTGGTTCGTCCGGCGGTCGAAGCGGGTGAAAAACTCGGCTTCCTGCCCGGCGACCTGTCGCAAAAAATCGACCCGTACCTGCGTCCGCTCTACGACGCGCTCTACGAAATGCTCGGCTTCGAATACGTCGCCAAGCTGATCGAGCGTCAGGTGATCGAAGTCGCGCCGCTGGCCTACATGCGCGGCCGTACGCTGAACAACAGCTTCATCATTCTCGACGAAAGCCAGAACACCACGGTCGAGCAAATGAAGATGTTCCTGACCCGGATCGGCTTCGGTTCCACGGCCGTCATCACCGGGGACATCACCCAGGTCGACCTGCCACGCGGCACCAAGTCCGGCCTGCACCACGTGATTGAAGTGCTCAAGGATGTGCCGGGGATCAGCTTCACCCATTTCCAGCCCAAGGACGTCGTGCGCCATCCGCTGGTGCAGCGCATCGTCGAAGCCTACGAGCGCTTCGAAACCAAAGCGGCCGATGATGCCGCCGCCAAGGATAGCCGCCGCGATGCTTGAGCTTGACCTGCAAATCGCCACCGAAGCCTGCGCCCCCAGCGAAGCCGAGTTCCGCCAGTGGTGCGAACTGGCTTTGCGCCAGCGCACCGCCGACTCGGAGATGACCATTCGTCTGGTCGACGAAGCTGAAGGACGCGAGCTGAACCACACCTGGCGGCAAAAGGACTACGCAACTAACGTCTTGTCATTCCCGGCCGACGTGCCGGATGAGTTCCTCGACATCCCACTGCTGGGCGATCTGGTGATCTGCGTGGCCGTGGTCGAGCGCGAAGCCGTTGAACAGGGCAAGGAGCTCAAGGCCCATTGGGCACACCTGGTGATTCACGGCTGCTTGCATCTGCTTGGTTACGACCATATTGATGACGAGGAAGCCGAAGAAATGGAAGCACTGGAACGAACGTTGCTTGCAGAGTTGGGCTTTCCCGATCCGTACGCGGACGACGAAGCAGATGTATCCCCTACCGAAACAACAAAGGATTCAGAGTAATCGCTATGAGCGAAGATCGATCGAGCAACGGGCAGAAGTCATGGCTGGGTAAGCTCACCCAGGCTTTTGCCCACGAGCCGAAAAACCGCCAGGAGCTGCTGGAGCTGCTGCGCGATGCACACCAGAACAAACTGCTGGACAGCGAAGCGCTGGCCATCGTCGAAGGCGCCATCCAGGTGGCTGACCTGCAGGTCCGGGACATCATGGTCCCGCGCTCGCAGATGGTCAGCATCAAGGCGACCCAGACACCCCGCGAGTTCCTGCCTGCCGTGGTCGACTCAGCCCACTCCCGCTACCCGGTGATCGGCGAAAGCCACGATGACGTGATGGGCGTGTTGCTGGCCAAGGACTTGCTGCCGTTGATCCTCAAGGAGAACGGCGACAGCTTCAACATCAAGGACCTGCTGCGCCCGGCCACCTTCGTGCCGGAGTCCAAGCGCCTTAACGTGCTGCTGCGCGAATTTCGCGCCAACCACAACCACATGGCCATCGTCATCGACGAGTACGGCGGCGTGGCCGGTTTGGTGACCATCGAAGACGTGCTGGAACAGATCGTCGGCGACATCGAAGACGAACACGACGTCGAAGAAGACAGCTACATCAAGCCGCTGCCCAGCGGTGATTTCCTGATCAAGGCCCTGACGCCGATCGAGAACTTCAACGAGTTTTTCGACAGCGAGTTCTCCGACGATGAGTTCGACACCGTTGGCGGCCTGGTGATGAGCGCGTTCGGGCATTTGCCAAAACGTAACGAAATCACTGAAATCGGCCCGTACCGTTTCCGCATCCTGAACGCCGACAGCCGTCGGATTCACTTGCTTCGCCTGACGCCCATTGCTCGCTAAGGATTGAAATGCGCTGGACAACCCGCCCCGGCTGGCCCGGTAACCTGCTGGCCGTGGCGGCCGGTGCAATCACCACACTGGCCCTGGCGCCGTTCGATATCTGGCCACTGGCACTGCTCGCCGTCGGCCTGTTCTATGCCGGTCTGCGGGAACTGAGCCCACGTCAGGCGCTGGGTCGCGGCTGGTGTTTCGGTTTCGGCCTGTTCGGTGCCGGCACCAGCTGGATCTACTACAGCATTCACCACTTCGGTGGCGCTTCGGTCTTGCTGGCCGGTTTCCTGATGCTGCTCTTCACGGCGGCGATTGCCTGGTTCTTTGCCCTGCCCGCCTGGATCTGGGCGCGCTGGCTGCGCCGCAATGAGGCGCCGCTGGCCGACGCCCTGGCCTTCGCGGCGCTGTGGGTCGGCCAGGAAGCCTTCCGCGGCTGGTTCCTGACAGGTTTCCCGTGGTTGTATTCCGGTTACAGCCAGCTCGATGGCCCGCTGGCCGGGCTCGCCCCCATCGGCGGGATGTGGCTGATTTCCTTCACCCTGGCCCTGACAGCTGCGTTGATCTACAACGGCTTGCGCCTGGTTCGCACGGGGCGCAAAGGCTTCATCGCCGCCGGTGCATTGCTGCTGGTCGGCCCATGGTTGCTCGGCATGGCCCTCAAACATCATGCCTGGACCAGCTCGTCGGGCCCGCCACTGAGCGTCGCCGCCATTCAGGGCAACATCGAACAAAGCATGAAATGGGACCCGACGCAGCTCAACGCGCAACTGGCGTTGTACCGCGACATGAGTTTCAGCTCCAGGCGCGTCGACCTTCTCATCTGGCCGGAAACGGCGATCCCGGTGCTCAAGGAGTCCGCCGAGGGCTACCTGAACATGATGGGCAGCTTCGCGGCCGAACGTAAATCGGCGTTCATTACCGGTGTCCCGGTCCGCATGGAGGTACGCAACGAGAAGCGTTTCTTCAATGGCATCACCGTTACCGGTGAAGGCGACGGCACTTACCTGAAGCAAAAACTGGTGCCGTTTGGTGAATATGTTCCGCTGCAGGATGTGCTGCGTGGGCTGATCGCATTCTTCGACCTGCCGATGTCGGACTTTGCCCGCGGCCCGGCCGACCAGCCTCTACTGCAAGCCAAGGGTTATCAGATCGCGCCGTTCATCTGTTATGAAGTGGTTTACCCCGAATTCGCCGCCAGCCTTGCCGCCCGCAGCGACTTGCTGCTGACCATCAGCAACGACACCTGGTTCGGCACCTCCATCGGCCCCCTGCAACATCTGCAGATGGCGCAGATGCGTGCACTGGAGGCCGGCCGCTGGATGATCCGCGCCACCAACAACGGCGTGTCCGGCCTGATCAACCCGTTCGGTCAGATTACCGATCAGATCCCGCAGTTCGAGCGCGGCATCCTGTATGGCGAAGTGGTGCCGATGCACAACCTCACGCCGTACCTGGAATGGCGTTCGTGGCCATTGCTCATTCTCTGCGTGTTGTTGTTTGGCTGGGCGCTGATTGCGAGCCGGATGGCCAAGACTGTCTAGAAAAGATCGCAGCCTGCGGCAGCTCCTACAGGGGATTGCATTCCAACTGTAGGAGCTGCCGCAGGCTGCGATCTTTTGATCTTTACCGGTAAAACAACGAATAACCGACCTGCCCCACCGCCTCGTTCATCAACTGCCCGTTCTGCCAGATCGCCTTGAACTCCGGCATCCAGCCACCCAGTGGCAGCCCATTGTCGCCGCCCAGAAACCCTACTGGCGCCGGCACCACCTCAAACCCGGCCTTGCGAAAACTCCAGACCGCTCGTGGCATATGCCAGGCATGAGTCACGAGCACCACACGCTTGACGCCCTGTGGCAGCAATACCTCAGCGCTGAACTGCGCATTTTCCCAGGTCGTTCGGCTGCGTCCTTCCTGCCAGCGCACGGTCACGCCAAAATCGTCGCGCAAGGAGTCAGCCATCATCTGCGCTTCGCTTGGCGGAGTGCCGTAATGCAGGCCGCCGCTGGTCAATACCGGCAGGCCGGAAGCCTTGGCCAGCCGCGCGGCAAAGCGCTGGCGTTCCAGGCCTATGCCCGTGGGCTGGTCGGCTCCCCAGGCCGCATCACCACGCTCGCGCCCCGAGCCGAGGACCACGATCGCGTCCGCGCGCTGCCCCAGGATTGCCCATTCATCGCGGGCCAGCGGTGGCTCCCGCTCGAGCAAGCCGGCACTCCACTGCACCACCACCGGCAGACTCATCAGCCAGAAACCACCCAGCCCCAGAGCAAAGCACGCACCGGCAAGCCTTGGCCTTGAACGGCGCCACCACCAGGCAAGCAAAAGCAGCAGCAATAGAATGCCGGGCGGCAAAAGAAGTTGTTTTACGAAATAACGAAAAGGCATTGAGCATCTCCCGGAGATGCCCGAAGCCTAAGTGGGTTGGCGCAATGCGACAATCATTACGGAAGGACTATGCTTCAAAAACACATGGAGCATGGCTCTGTGCCCTATTTGAACTGGAAAGACCGGACCTTTACCGCGTCTCTGCCGGGAACCTTATCCTTGAGCCAGATGATCTTGGCCGAACGTGGTACGTCGAGTTGCTTTACCGCTTCTGACAAGCATCCGTGTGTCTCACGCTCACTGCGATCCAGATACGCCTTGACCAGTGCAAACTCTGCGGGGCTCAAACCACGCAGTTCCAGTTCCAGAGGGTGTTCGTCGCGCAACCGGCCAGCGGTCCTTGCCGCATCCAGGGCCAAGGCCAAACGATCGATCAGCCTTTCGTACAGCTCCGGTTTTGTAGCTTTTTGCTGTGACTCAACCATCCCTCACCTCATTGGAAGATAAGACCTACTCCCCAGTTAGAGCTTAGCTTCCATGAACAAACCGGCTGAACGCCGCGACCAACGGCCCTCGCAGCGGTTTTTGCAGGACGTGCGGCAGCAATCAGGGTTTCCCTCGGTAGAGCGCGGTCATGTATGCTACGGCGCTTCCTGTAACTCCACTTCCAGCTCGGCTGGGCATCGAAAACGCCAATGTGGCGTGATCAACGTCCAGCGTTGCATTGAAGAGGATTAGGCCACCCCTATTCAGTTCAAAAGTAGCCATGCACGAACAATATCAGCCCCGTGAAATCGAAGCCGCCGCCCAGTCGTTCTGGGACGAGCAAAAGTCCTTTGAAGTCAGTGAACAGCCAGGCAAGGAGACTTACTACTGCCTGTCGATGTTCCCTTACCCCAGCGGCAAGCTACACATGGGGCATGTGCGCAACTACACCATCGGCGACGTGATCTCCCGCTACCAGCGCATGCAAGGCAAGAACGTTCTGCAACCCATGGGTTGGGACGCCTTTGGCATGCCGGCGGAAAACGCCGCGATGAAGAACAACGTAGCGCCCGCCAAGTGGACCTACGAAAACATTGCCTACATGAAGTCCCAGCTGCGCAGCCTGGGTCTGGCGGTGGACTGGTCGCGTGAAGTGACCACCTGCAAGCCCGATTACTACCGCTGGGAACAATGGCTGTTTACTCGCCTGTTCGAAAAAGGTGTGATTTACAAGAAAAGCGGCACCGTGAACTGGGACCCGGTCGACCAGACCGTCCTGGCCAACGAGCAAGTGATCGATGGTCGCGGCTGGCGTTCCGGCGCGCTGATCGAAAAGCGCGAAATCCCGATGTACTACTTCAAGATCACCGCCTACGCGGATGAGCTGCTGGAGAGCCTCGACGAGCTGACTGGCTGGCCTGAACAGGTCAAGACCATGCAGCGCAACTGGATCGGCAAATCCCGCGGCATGGAAGTGCAGTTCCCGTACAACGTCGATTCCATCGGCGAAGCGGGCGCGCTGAAAGTCTTCACCACCCGTCCGGACACCCTGATGGGCGCGACCTACGTCGCTGTCGCCGCCGAACACCACCTGGCCACCCTGGCCGCACAGAACAATCCTGAGCTGCAAGCGTTCATCGCTGAATGCAAGGGCGGCAGCGTGGCCGAAGCCGACGTCGCCACCCAGGAGAAAAAAGGCCTGCCGACCGGCCTGTTCGTCGAGCACCCGCTGACCGGCGAAAAACTGCCGGTCTGGGTCGCCAACTATGTGCTGATGCACTACGGCGACGGCGCGGTAATGGCGGTTCCAGCCCACGACGAGCGCGATTTCGAATTCGCCCACAAGTACAACCTGCCGGTTAAATCGGTCGTGCGCACCAGTTCCGGTGACAGCAACCCGGCGCCATGGCAAGACGCCTACGGCGAGTACGGCACGCTGATCAATTCCGGCGAGTTCGACGGCCTTGACTTCGCGGGTGCCTTCGACGCCATCGAAGTCGCGCTGATCAAGAAAGAACTGGGCGCCTCGCGTACCCAGTTCCGCCTGCGCGACTGGGGCATCAGCCGCCAGCGTTACTGGGGCTGCCCGATCCCGATCATCCACTGCAACACTTGCGGTGACGTGCCGGTACCGGAAGATCAACTGCCTGTCGTGCTGCCGGAAGACGTCGTACCCGACGGCGCCGGTTCGCCACTGGCGCGCATGCCCGAGTTCTACGAGTGCAGCTGCCCGAAATGCGGCCAGCCTGCCAAGCGTGAAACCGACACCATGGACACCTTCGTCGAGTCCTCGTGGTACTACGCCCGCTACGCCTCGCCGCACTTTGAAGGTGGCCTGGTGGAAAAATCGGCGGCCGACCACTGGTTGCCGGTGGATCAGTACATCGGCGGCATCGAACACGCGATTCTTCACCTGCTCTACGCGCGCTTCTTCCACAAGCTGATGCGTGACGAAGGCCTGGTGAGCTCCAACGAGCCGTTCAAGAACCTGCTGACCCAGGGCATGGTGATCGCCGAGACTTACTATCGTCGCGAAGCCAACGGCGCTTACACCTGGTTCAACCCGGCGGACGTCGAGCTTGAGCGTGACAGCAAGGCCAAGGTGATCAGTGCCAAGCTGAAAGCTGACGGCTTGCCGGTGGAAATCGGTGGCACCGAAAAGATGGCCAAGTCGAAGAACAACGGCGTCGACCCACAGTCGATGATCGACCAGTTCGGCGCAGACACCTGCCGCCTGTTCATGATGTTCGCCTCGCCACCTGACATGAGTGCGGAATGGTCCGACTCCGGCGTAGAAGGTTCGCACCGTTTCCTCAAGCGCGTCTGGCGCCTGGCTCAAGCGCACGTCACTCAGGGCCTGCCGGGCAAACTGGACGTCGCCAGCCTGAACGACGAGCAGAAAGCCGTTCGTCGCTCGATCCACCTCGCCATCAAGCAGGCCAGCCAGGACGTCGGCCAGAACCACAAATTCAACACTGCCATCGCTCAGGTGATGACGCTGATGAACGTGCTGGAAAAAGCCGCGCAAGCCACCGAACAGGATCGCGCACTGATTCACGAAGGCCTGGAAACCGTGACTCTGCTGCTGGCTCCGATCACGCCGCACATCAGCCACGAGCTGTGGAATCAACTGGGTCACGCTGGACCTGTGATCGACGCCGGTTGGCCGGTGGTGGATGACAGCGCGTTGGTACAGGACAGCCTGCAACTGGTGATTCAGGTCAACGGCAAGCTGCGTGGCCACATCGAAATGCCCGCCAGCGCCAGCCGCGAAGAAGTCGAAGCAGCCGCCCGTGCCAACGAGAACGTGCTGCGCTTCGTCGACGGTCTGACCATTCGTAAAGTGATCGTAGTGCCCGGGAAACTGGTCAATATCGTCGCCAGCTAATTGGATCAGGCGCCAGGTGAGCCTGGCGCCGAGTAAAACCTTTCGGGCCGCTTGATCGGCCCACATGGTTTCAAGGGGAGCAACAAGATGATCAAACGCAATCTGCTGGTGATGGGCCTCGCGGTTCTGCTGAGCGCCTGCGGTTTCCAGCTGCGCGGCACCGGCACCAATGAACTGGCGATCAAGGAACTCGACCTGAGCGCCCGTAACGCATATGGTCCAACCGTTACCCAGTTGCGTCAGGTACTGATTGGCAGCGGCGTCAACGTCTATACCGGCGCTCCTTACAAGCTGGTGCTGAGCAATGAGCAGGAAAGCCAGCGCATCCTCAGCTACGCAGGTGCCGGTCGTGCCGGCGAGTACCAGATCACCACCGTTTTGAACTACGACATCCGTGGTCGCGGCGATCTGCCACTGCTGAGCGACAAAATCGAAGTACAGAAGATCTATATGCACGACGGCAACAACCTGGTGGGCTCTGACCAGGAAGCTGAAACGGCCCGGACAGAAGGCCGCCGGGAGATGGTCCAGCGCATGATGCTGCGCCTGGAACAACTGAGCCCGACCCAACTGAACCAGTTGCAGCAGACTGCCGAAGCCAGGGCCAAGGCTGATGCCGCCGCGCTGGAAGCGGCAAAGAAGGCTGAAGCGGATACCCCGCGTCAGTCGCCTGTCGAACTGCCGCAGCAGTAAGACTTACGGGGCGCTCAGGCGCCCCGTTCGCCCTTTCTTATGAAACTCGCCCCCGCCCAACTCGCCAAACACCTGCAAGGCGCCCTTGCGCCGGTCTATATCATCAGCGGCGATGACCCGCTGTTGTGCCAGGAGGCGGCCGACGCCATTCGCGCTGCCGCCCGCCAGCAGGGATTCGATGAACGCCAGGTGTTTGCCGCCGACGCCAGTTTCGACTGGGGGACGCTGCTGCAAGCCGGTGCCAGCATGTCGCTGTTCGCCGAAAAACGCCTGCTGGAACTGCGCCTGCCGTCCGGCAAACCCGGCGACAAGGGTGCCGCCGCACTTATCGAATACTGCTCGCGCCCGGCCGACGACACCGTACTGCTGATCAGCTTGCCGAAGCTCGATGGCAGCGCACAGAAAACCAAGTGGGGTAAAGCGCTGGTCGAAGGACAGCAGACCCAGTTCGTGCAGATCTGGCCTGTCGATGTCGCCCAGTTGCCGAGCTGGATCCGCCAGCGCCTGTCCCAGGCCGGGCTTTCCGCCAGCCAGGACGCCGTTGAGCTGATCGCCGCGCGGGTCGAGGGCAACTTGCTGGCCGCGGCCCAGGAAATCGAAAAGCTCAAACTGATGGCCGAAGGAGGCCAGATCACCGTCGAAACCGTGCAGGCTGCGGTGGCCGACAGTGCGCGCTTCGATGTCTTCGGCCTGACCGATGCGGTGCTCAATGGCGAAGCGGCCCACGCGCTGCGCATGCTCGAAGGGCTGCGCGGCGAAGGCGTCGAGCCGCCGGTGATTCTCTGGGCCCTGGCGCGGGAGTTGCGCCTGCTGGCCAATATTTCCCTGCAATACAGCCAGGGTACGCCGCTGGACAAGGCCTTCAGCCTGGCCAAACCGCCAGTCTGGGACAAACGCAAACCGTTGATGAGCAAAGCCCTGCAACGCTACTCGGCGCAACGTTGGGCGCAACTGCTGCTCGAAGCGCAGCGCATCGATGCGCAGATCAAGGGCCAGGCGGCCGGTTCGCCGTGGATGAGTTTGAGCCGGTTGACGCTGTTGATGGCCGGGCAACGCCTGACGTTGCCCGCTGAATAATCCGCTTTCCCGTGGCGAGGGAGCTTGCTCCCGCTCGGCTGCGCAGCAGCCGCAAAGCCGGCGAATGCGGCTTACCTGAAAAATAGGGATGGCTGGTTTTCAGGGTCGCTTCGCGACCCAACGGGAGCAAGCTCCCTCGCCACAGGTATCATTTCCTACACAATGTAGGGACTAGACATCCCCTCAACTTCGGCCGATGATTTGCCCCGCAAAAATCACTCACTTGCGAGGCATCATCATGAGCAAAAAGCCATCAAAGCCTGGCCCCAACAAGGCCAAATCCATCATCGCCCAGCCATTGTTCCGCAGCCGCCAGGAACGCCCGGCCAAGGGCAAAGGCAGTTACCGCCGCGAAGCCTTCCAGTCTGACAGCTGGGAGGCTTCTTACTTTCTGGCTGCGTAAAGCAGAACACCCCTTTGACATGGTAAGGTCTGTACCTGATTCGTATTCCCTGGACCCGTGCATGCCCTTTTGTCTTTCCCGTCGTTGGCACTTACGCCAATTGATCGCTGCCTCCAGCCTTGTTTTGCTTGTCGCCTGTGCGGAAAAACCGACCGCAGCCGACGCTCAGCCACTTCAGACGCTTCCTGTCGCCACCGCCCCGGCGGTTGTTCCGCCTGTGGTTCCGACCGGTGAGAACCTCGACATCCAGCCAACCCAGACCTTCGCCGAATGGCAGGCGGGTTTCCGCAAGGATGCCATGGCCGCCGGTATCCGCGCCGATCTGTTCGACCGCGCCTTCGCCGATGTCAGCTTCGACCCCAGCGTGATCCGCGCCGACCGCAGCCAGCCGGAATTCGCAAAACCGGTGTGGGAATACCTCGACGGCGCCTTGTCGCCGCTGCGGGTACGCAAAGGCCAGTCGCTGGTCAACCAATACGCTGATGTCCTGCAAAGTATCGAGCAGCGCTACGGCGTCGATCGCCAGGCACTGGTGGCGGTGTGGGGCATGGAGAGTAACTTCGGGCAGTTCCAGGGCAGCAAGTCGGTGATCAACTCGCTGGCGACCCTGGCCTACGAAGGTCGTCGTCCCGGTTTCGCCCACGCGCAATTGATCGCGGCCCTGCAAATCCTGCAACAAGGCGACATCGAACCCGAGAAGATGCTGGGTTCCTGGGCCGGCGCCATGGGCCAGACCCAGTTCATCCCGACCACCTACAACACCCATGCCGTGGACTTCGATGGTGACGGGCGCCGCGATATCTGGGGCAGCTCGGCCGATGCCCTGGCCTCGACCGCGCATTACCTGCAAAGCTCCGGCTGGCAAAGAGGTCAGCCGTGGGGCTTCGAAGTCCAGCTGCCGAGCGGTTTCAACTACGTACTGGCCGATGGCACGATTCGCAAGAGTGTCGCCGAGTGGCGACAACTGGGCGTTATGCTGCCCAACGGTGGCCAGGTCCCGGCCGGCTCCGAGCAATTGTCTGCCGCACTGTTGCTGCCGGCCGGTTACCGTGGCCCGGCCTTCCTGGTGCTCGACAACTTCCGGGCGATCCTCAAGTACAACAACTCGTCGTCCTACGCCCTGGGGGTGAGCCTGTTGTCGGAACGCTTCAATGGCGCAGGCCTGATCAGCGGCACGTGGCCAAAGGATGACCTGCCTCTGAGCCGTACCGAGCGGATTGAGCTGCAAAACCTGCTGAGCGCGCAAAACTATGACGCCGGCACCGCCGACGGGATCATCGGCGCCAACACCCGCAAGGCGATTCGCAGCGCCCAGCAGTCATTTGGCTGGCCGGCGGACGGGCATCCGACGCACAAGTTGCTGGAAGGACTGCGTAACCGCTAAAAGCTTCGCGAGCAGGCTCGCTCCCACATTAACGACACAAATCAATGTGGGAGCGAGCCTGCTCGCGATGACTGACTAACAGGCGATGAGGATCTAGCGCCTGACCACCACATCCTGCTCCAGCACCAATTCCTTGCTCCCCGCATCCAGACTGACCAAGGCCCCCATGGGCAGCGTCAGGTTCGGGTCACAATGCCCACTGCGCCACCCGGACAGCACCGGAATCTTCAATGGCTCGAAGGTCTGCTTGAGCAACCTGTCCAGCGCTGCCACCTCAACCCCCGCCACATCCCCGACCAACACGCCGCGCAGCTTGTGCAACGTGCCTGCCAATCGCAGCTGGGTCAGCAACCGGTCGATGCGATACAGCGGCTCGTTGATGTCCTCGATCAACAGAATGACGCCCTCGGCATCTATCTCGTAAGGGGTGCCCATGGTCGCGGCGATCATGGCCAGATTGCCACCCAGCAAGCGCCCATGAGCCACACCTGGCTCGATCGTGGTCAGCGGGCAGGCTACCGGATGAGCCAGCACTGTTCCCGCCCTCACCTGCCCTCGCAGCATATTGAAGAAGGAAGGTTCCGTAGGTTTTTGCTTGTCACCCAGCAGGTCGGCATTGAGCATCGGACCATGAAAGGTCACGAAACCGGCATAACGACTGATCGCCAAATGCAGCGCGGTGATGTCGCTGTAGCCGACAAACGGCTTGGCGTTGTCACGCAGCAAATCAAAATCAATGCGATCGAGCAGCCGGGGCGTGCCGTAACCACCCCGCAGGCAGATGATGGCATCCACCTCACTGTCGGCGAACGCAGCATGCAGATCGCCAAGTCGCACCTCGTCGCTACCGGCCAGGTAGCCGTTTTTTTCGTAGACGCCGGGAAACACTTTCAATGAATAACCCCGGGCACGCATCCATTGCACCGCCTTGTCGGTGTCCAGCGGGGCTGGGCCAGCAGGTGCGATAACGCCGATCATGCCTTCCGACGGCAGTGCCGGGACGGGAGCATGAGGACAAAGAGTGTGGGTCGGTCGAGCGGTCATCCGTGAATCTCCCTGCGTGAAATCTTCAGCACACAGTAGTCAGGAACGGGGACAAACAGAAGAGGAACCGTTGCCCCGCAGGTTGCAGGAAAAAACAGCCGTTGCCATGGTCCAGGCAAAAAAACGCCCGCAAGGCGTTGAAACCTTGCGGGCGTTTTATGTTTCACAGTCGATCAGGACGACATCAGCTCGGCCTTGACCAGCTTGGCCTGCTCGTCGGCGTGATACGAGGAGCGTACCAACGGACCCGAGGCAACGTTCTTGAAGCCCATTTTGTAGCCTTCCTCGGCGAACCAGGCGAAGGTGTCCGGATGCACGAATCGCTGCACCGGCAAGTGGCTGCGGGACGGTTGCAGGTACTGGCCGAGGGTCAGCATGTCGATGTCGTGTTCGCGCATGCGCTTCATGACTTCGATGACTTCTTCGTCGGTCTCGCCCAGGCCCAGCATCAAACCGGACTTGGTTGGAATGTGCGGCATCATCTGCTTGAAGCGTTGCAGCAGGGTCAGCGACCACTGGTAATCGGAACCCGGACGTGCAGCCTTGTACAGGCGCGGCACGGTTTCCAGGTTGTGGTTGAACACATCCGGCGGCTCGGCGGCGGTGATTTCCAGCGCGATGTCCATGCGGCCACGGTAGTCCGGGACCAGGGTTTCGAGCTGCACGTTCGGCGACAGCTTGCGGATTTCACGGATGCAGTCGGCAAAGTGCTGGGCACCGCCGTCACGCAGGTCGTCGCGGTCTACCGAGGTGATCACTACGTACTTGAGGCGCAGATCGGCAATAGCGATGGCCAGGCTTTCCGGCTCATTGACGTCGAGTGGCTTCGGACGACCGTGGCCAACGTCGCAGAACGGGCAACGACGGGTGCAGATGTCACCCATGATCATGAACGTCGCGGTGCCACCGGAGAAGCACTCGCCCAGGTTCGGGCAGGACGCCTCTTCGCACACGCTGTGCAGCTTGTGTTTGCGCAGCAGGGCCTTGATGCGGTCGACTTCCGGCGAAACCGGGATGCGTACACGAATCCAGTCTGGTTTCTTCGGCAGTTCGGTGGTCGGAATGATCTTCACCGGGATGCGTGCAACCTTTTCGGCGCCGCGCAGCTTGACGCCGGCTTCAACCTTGGGACGCGGGGCCGGGCGCTCGGTGACATCGAGCGTCGGGATCATGGTTTGCACTGCATCAGTAGTCATATCAGTCGATTCCGCCCGTCAGGGTCGTCTGCTCAGCATAGTCGAGGTGTTTGACGAGCTGCGCACGCAGCCGGGCACTTACCTCGGCAAATTCAATCGATCCTGCGTGATCGCTCAGCTGGGTCATCGCCAGCCCGGCGTAGCCGCAGGGATTAATCCGTCGAAACGGTTCCAGGTTCATGTCCACGTTCAGGGCCAGGCCGTGAAAGGAACAGCCGTGGCGGATCCGCAGACCCAGGGAAGCGATTTTCGCCCCGTCAACGTAGACACCCGGTGCATCGGGCTTGGCCACGGCGGTCACACCGTAACTGGCCAGCAGCTCGATCAGGCATTGCTCCATCCGGCTGACCAGATCGCGCACGCCAAACCCGAGCTTGCGCACGTCCAGCAGCAGGTAAGCCACCAACTGGCCGGGGCCGTGGTAAGTCACTTGACCACCACGGTCGACCTGCACCACCGGAATATCCCCGGGAAGCAGCAGGTGCTCGGCCTTGCCGGCCTGGCCCTGGGTGAACACCGCGGGATGCTCAACCAGCCAGATCTCGTCGGCGGCATCGCTGCCGCGTTCGTTGGTGAAGCGCTGCATGGCATGCCAGACTGGCTCGTAAGCCATCTGGCCGAGTTCGCGAAAGCCCAGCGCGCCAGACATCACAGCACCATGTGCACGAAACCGGTGGCCCGCAGCTCGCTGTTGATGTTGTACAGCTGGTCCTGGTCGGTCGCGACGATGTGCAACTGAATGGTGGTGTATTTGCCGTTGCTGCTCTGGCGCTCGTCAACACGCTCATCGTTGATCGTTGCATGTTTGCGAACGATGTCGATGATCCTGTCCTTATTGCCCACGCCGGTGTCGCTGATCACCTTAACCGGGTAATCATTGGCTGGGAATTCGATTTTTGGCGCCTTTACTTCGGTATCGGTCATGGCGTAACGGCCTCGTAAGCGTAAGCCGTGGCGACGGGCATGGCTGCGCGCCAGATCAGCGCGGAGCCATGCAGGTGCACACTAAATTCAGTTGAACAAGCCGAAGAAGAATAGACGGATGCTATCCCACATGCGGCGGAAGATACCACCTTCCTCGACGGCGTCCAGAGCGATCAGATCGGCGCTGTGCACCACCTTGTCGTCCAGTTTCACTTCGACTTTACCGATCACGTCGCCCTTGGCGATTGGCGCGATCAGTTGCGGGTTCATGGTCATGCTGGCAGCGAGCTTTTTCAGCTGGCCTTTTGGCAGGGTCATGGTCAGGTCTTGCGCCAGGCCAGCCTTGATCTGGTTGGTGGAGCCTTTCCAGACTGGAGCCTGAGCCAGCTCGGTGCCCTTCTGATAGAAGGTCTGGGTTTCGAAGAAACGGAAACCGTAGGTCAGCAGCTTCTGGGTTTCGGCGGCACGGGCCACTTCGCTGTTGGTACCGAACACCACGGCGATCAGGCGCATGCCATCACGTACGGCCGAAGACACCATGCAGTAGCCGGCTTCGTCAGTGTGGCCGGTTTTCAGACCGTCGACGGTCTTGTCACGCCACAACAGCAGATTGCGGTTCGGTTGCTTGATGCCGTTCCAGAAGAACTCTTTCTGCGAGTAGATCGCGTAGTGAGCCGGGTCTTCGTGAATGATTGCGCGAGCCAGTACCGCCATGTCGTGAGCCGACGAGTAGTGCTCCGGGTTCGGCAGACCGGTCGGGTTCATGAAGTGGCTGTTGGTCATGCCCAGGTCGCTAACGGTTTTGTTCATCATGTCGGCGAACGCGTCTTCGCTGCCGGCGATGTGCTCGGAGAGCGCAACACTGGCGTCGTTGCCCGACTGGATGATGATGCCGTGCAGCAGATCGCTGACCGTGACCTGAGAGCCGACCTTGATGAACATCCGCGAACCGCCGGTACGCCAGGCGTTTTCGCTGACGGTTACCGGGTCGTTTTCACCGATCTGGCCACGACGGATTTCCAGGGTCGCGATGTACGCGGTCATCAGCTTGGTCAGGCTGGCCGGTGGCAGACGCTGGTCACCATTGTTCTCGACCAGCACGTTGCCGCTGCTGGCATCCATGAGCACGTAGGCCTTGGCGGCCAGTTGCGGTGGCGACGGCATCATCTCGACCGCGAACGCGGCGGGCGAGAGGAGCAGCGGGACTAACAGGAAAAGGCGTTTGGCAAAGGTGGTGATGTTCATCCGTCTCTCGAAATCGCTAATGGAAACTGCCCAAGGGCAAAACTAATCAGATGACTTTCTAACGAGTCATCGCGTGTTCAGTTGCTCACTCCAATCACCCTTTGCCGGGCTTTTGTTCTTCGAAGAGCCAACAACCAGGTTCACCCCCCAAAACCGCAGATGAACCGTCAATCAAGTCCTACGTATTACTCAGTCACAACGCTTGGCGAACCGAGATTGGCCAGGCGCACACTGTTCTGCACCTGCTGGATTTCACCCGGCGATCCGATCGGACCCAGGCGAACCCGATGCAGGGTCTGCTGATTGCGCACGATCGAACTGATGAACACCGGAGCGCTCACCGTCCCGCTGAGCTTCGATCTCAGGAGTTCTGCAGCGTCCGGGTTGGCGAACGCGCCCACCTGCAGATACTGGCCAGAGGCTGGTGCAGAAGCGTTTTTTTTTGCATCAAGCTGCACAGGCACCACCGCGGCGGCGTGTTGCTGTGGCGGCGGTGTCCATTGCTCGACGGTGCCGGCCGAAGCCGTGATCACCGGGGCGCTATTGTGTGCGACTTTCGGTTCGTTGAGCATTAATGGTGCCGGACGGCCCTTGGCGGCCCACCATTGCTGCGGGTCGATGCCTTCGACCTTGACCCGCGCGGTGCCGGTTTCGGCGTAACCGAGTTTCTTGGCGGCAGCGTAGGACAAGTCGATGATCCGGTCCGAGTAGAACGGACCGCGGTCGTTGACTCGCAGGATCACGCTCTTGTTGTTGTCCAGGTTGGTCACCCGGACGTAACTTGGCAGTGGCAATGTCTTGTGCGCGGCACTCATGCCGTACAGGTCATACACTTCGCCGTTGGCGGTGTTCTGGCCGTGGAACTTGGTGCCGTACCAGGACGCCGTACCCGACTGCACATAGGTCTTGGACTCTTGCAGCGGGAAGTAAGTCTTGCCCAGCACAGTGTACGGGTTGGCCTTGTACGGGCCGGTGTGCAGGGTCGGCGTGGCGTCCGGGATACGCGAAACATCGACATCCCACCATGGCGCGCCATCCTTGTGGGCGCGGTTGATGTCCAGCCCCGGCGTCGTGCGCACGGCGGCGGTGGACTTCTGGGCCGGCGCGCGGCTGGTCGAACAACTGGCGACCAGCACTGCCAACGCGGCGAATGCCATCAGCTTCAGGGGTTTACTCATAGGCAATGCCCGCATTACTTGACGCCCCGTGCTTGGACCAGCTGTTCAGACAGTTGATGTACGGCCATGGCGTACATCACGCTGCGGTTATATCGCGTGATCGCGTAAAAATTCTTCAGGCCCATCCAGTACTCGGAACCATTGTCGCCTTCCAGACGGAAAGCAGTAACCGGCATATCATCGCGCAGCGCATCATGACTTGACCACCCCAGCGCTCGCAACTCCCCGACGGTTTTCGTCGGTTCGATTCCTGCGGTCAAACCTTCGTCGACCTGATCGCCACGGACATCGGCGCGGCTGACCACCGGTTCGCCGGCGACCCAGCCATGACGCTTGAAGTAACTGGCGACACTGCCAATGGCATCGTCCGGGTTGGTCCAGATGTTGATATGGCCATCACCGTCGAAATCCACCGCATAGGCGCGGAAACTGCTCGGCATGAATTGCGGCAAGCCCATTGCGCCAGCGTAGGAGCCTTTGAGCGTCAACGGATCGACCTGCTCTTCGCGGGCCAGCAGCAGGAACTCACGCAATTCCTTGCGGAAAAACTCGGCACGGGGAGGATAGTCGAAACCCAGGGTCGACAAGGCATCGATCACCCGGAAATTTCCGGTATTACGGCCGAAAAAGGTTTCAACGCCAATGATCGAAACAATCACCTGGGCCGGCACACCATATTCCTGCTCGGCACGGGCCAACACCGCTTCGTGCTGACGCCAGAAGTCCACACCCCGGGCTATGCGCGCATCGGTGATGAACATCGGGCGATATTCGCTCCACTGTTTGACCCGTTCGGCGGGTTTCGAGATGGCGTCCAGAATCGACTGCTTGCGCTCGGCTTCGCGGAACACGCCCATCAATTGTTCACCGGCGAAACCGTAGTCGCGGGTCATTTCACCGACGAACTCGGCCACCTGGGGTGAGCCTTCGTAGTCGCCGGCCAACGTTTCCTGCATGGTGCCAAGGATGCTTACCAGGCCGACCCATGGCGCATATCGAGTCGCCCAGCCACGCATTACTTGCATTGAAAATTTCACCTTATTCAAACCTGCGCGATCCACTTGCGATGGGTATGGATCGACATCAAAACCCCAAACGCTGACAGTAGCGTCACCAGCGAAGTTCCTCCGTAGCTAATGAACGGCAACGGCACCCCCACCACCGGCAACAGGCCACTGACCATACCGATGTTGACGAAAACATAAACAAAAAACGTCATGGTCAGGCTGCCCGCGAGCAACTTGCCGAACAATGTCTGCGCCTGGGCGGTAATCACCAGGCCACGGCCGATCAACAGCAGGTAGATCAGCAACAGCGCGCAGATCCCCACCAGGCCGAACTCTTCACCCAATACGGCAATGATGAAGTCGGTATGGCTTTCCGGCAGGAAGTCCAGGTGCGACTGGGTGCCCAGCAACCAGCCCTTGCCAAACACACCGCCGGAGCCGATGGCGGCCTTGGACTGGATGATGTTCCAGCCAGTGCCTAGCGGGTCACTTTCCGGGTCGAGGAAGGTGAGGACGCGCTGCTTCTGGTAATCGTGCATCACGAAATACCACATGGCCACGGACACCGGCACGGCGGCAGCGAGCACGCTGAGGATCCAACGCCAGCGCAGGCCACCCATGAACAGCACGAAGGCGCCCCCCGCCAGAATCAGCAATGAAGTGCCGAGGTCGGGCTGACGCACGATCAGGATGAATGGCAAGCCGATCAGAAACAGGCTCACCCCCACATGCTTGAGTTGCGGCGGCAAGGTGCGTTTGGACAGATACCAGGCGATGGTCGCCGGCATCAGGATCTTCATGAATTCCGAAGGCTGGAAGCGGATCACCCCGGGAATGTTGATCCAGCGCGTGGCGCCCATGGCGTTGTGCCCCATGATGTCGACCACTACCAGCAACAGCACGCCGAGCACATAACCCACCGGGACCCAGCGGGCCATGAAGCGTGGCTCGAACTGGGCAATGACGATCATCGACACCAGGCCGATGCCGAAAGAAGTGGCTTGTTTGGCCAGCAGATCCCAGCTTTTGCCACTGGCCGAATAGAGTACGAACAGGCTGCCGGCCGCCAGGGTAAGCAGCAGGATCAGCAACGGGCCGTCGATGTGCAAGCGTTGCAGCAGCGTCGCACGGCGACGCATCACATCCTCACTGGAGAGCATGCGATCGAAGTTATTCATCACGGGCGGTAGCCTCTGCACTGATAGGGCTGGCGTATTCGGGCTTCAACCGACCGTCCTGGTCCAGGAGCCAGGCATCCATGATCTGGCGCACCACTGGCGCGGCAACGCCGGAGCCGGACTCGCCGTTCTCGACCATCACCGACACCACGATTTTCGGGTCGTCGGCCGGCGCGAAACCGACGAACAGGGCGTGGTCGCGATGGCGTTCCTGAACCTTGGAACGGTCGTACTTCTCGCCCTGCTTGATCGCGACCACCTGGGCCGTACCCGACTTGCCGGCAATCCGGTATTGCGCACCGATCGAGGCCTTGCGTGCCGTACCGCGAGCACCGTGCATCACCTGCTGCATACCGTGATTGACCTTGTTCCAGTCCGACGGGTCGCGCAGGATGATGTCCGGCATCGGATTTTCATCCACCGGTTTCACGCCCTCGATGGTCTTGGCCAGGTGCGGACGGTTCCAGACGCCTTTGTTGGCGACCAGGGCGGTGGCCTGGGCCAGTTGCAACGGGGTCGACTGCATATAGCCCTGGCCAATCCCGAGAATCAGCGTCTCACCCGGGAACCACGCCTGCCGACGGGTCGCACGCTTCCATTCGCGGGACGGCATCAGCCCAGGCGATTCTTCGAACATGTCCAGCGAGACTTTCTGGCCGATGCCGAATTTGGTCATGTATGCCGACAGCCGATCGATCCCCAGCTTGTGGGCCAGGTCATAGAAGTAGGTGTCGTTGGAACGCATGATCGCCGTATCGAGGTCGACAAAGCCGTCGCCGGTGCGGTTCCAGTTACGGTATTTGTGATCGTAGTTGGGCAGCATGTAGTAACCCGGGTCGAACACTCGTGACGACGCCGTCACCACGCCCGCGTCCAGACCGGCAATCGCCACCGCCGGTTTGATCGTCGAACCCGGCGGGTACAGGCCGCGCAATACGCGGTTGAACAGCGGCCGGTCGATAGAGTCGCGCAGCTCGGAATAGGCCTTGAAGCTGATGCCGGTGACAAACAGGTTCGGGTCGAAACTCGGTTGGCTGACCATCGCCAGCACTTCGCCGGTTTTCGGGTCCAGTGCTACCACCGCGCCACGACGACCACCGAGCGCCGCTTCGGCGGCTTCCTGCAATTTGATGTCCAGGCTCAGGACGATGTCCTTGCCGGGAATCGGATCGGTACGCTTGAGCACGCGCAGTACGCGGCCGCGAGCGTTGGTTTCAACTTCTTCGTAGCCCACCTGGCCGTGCAACTCGGGCTCATAAAAACGCTCGATGCCGGTTTTGCCGATGTGGTGGGTGCCGCTGTAATTGACCGGATCGAGGGACTTGAGCTCTTTCTCGTTGATCCGCCCCATGTAACCGACCGAGTGCGCAAAGTGCGCACCCTGCGGATAGTGGCGCACCAGTTGCGCGACCACTTCCACCCCAGGCAGGCGGAACTGGTTCACGGCGATCCGGGCGATCTGCTCTTCGCTCAGCTCAAACAGGATCGGCACCGGTTCGAACGGCCGGCGCCCCTGGCGCATGCGCTTCTCGAAAATCACCCGATCCTCGGGTGTCAGCTCCAGCACTTCGACAATCACGTCGAGCACTTTCTGCCAGTCGCCGGACCGCTCGCGGGTCATGCTCAGGCTGAAGCTGGGCCGGTTATCGGCGATCACCACGCCGTTGCGGTCGAAAATCAGCCCGCGAGTCGGCGGAATCGGCTGCACGTGGACGCGGTTGTTTTCCGACAGGGTCGAGTGGTACTCGTACTGGATCACCTGCAGGAAATACAAACGCGCGATCAGCACGCAGATCAGCGCCACCACCGCAATTGCCCCAAACACGACGCGGCCACGCACCAGACGGGCGTCTTTTTCGTGGTCCTTGATGCGGATCGGCTGGGACATGAGGGCAGAACTACTTGTGGTAAGGGTGACCGGACAGCACGGTCCAGGCACGGTACAACTGTTCGCCGATCAGAATCCGCACCAGCGGGTGCGGCAAGGTCAGCGGCGACAACGACCAGCGCTGGTCAGCCCTGGCACAGACTTCCGGCGCCAGCCCTTCGGGGCCGCCGACCATGAAGTTGACGGTGCGCGAGTCCAGCCGCCAGCGGTCTAGCTCGACCGCCAGTTGCTCGGTGCTCCAGGGCTTGCCATGGACTTCGAGAGTGACAATCCGCTCGTTCGGCCCGACCTTGGCCAGCATGGCTTCGCCTTCCTGACGGATGAAGCGGGCCACGTCGGCATTCTTGCCACGGGTATTGAGCGGTATTTCCACCAGTTCCAGCGCCAGCTCGGACGGAAGACGCTTGGCATATTCATGCCAGCCTTCTTCCACCCATTTGGGCATGCGTGAACCGACGGCGATCAGTCGCAGTCGCACAGCGGTCCCTTATTCCTGGTCTTTGTTGAGCTTGTTGAAGTGCTCGTGACCAACTTCAGGGCTGTGGTGCTTGCCATCGGCCGCACGGCTCTGCTCGGCACCTTTCCACAGGCGCTCCAGGTCGTAGAACTGACGGGCGTTGGAGGTCATCATGTGGACGATCACGTCGTCCATGTCCAACAGCACCCAGTCGCTGTCGCCCTTGCCTTCTTCACCCAGCGGCTTGATACCCAGGGCTTTGACGGCCTCGCGGACCTTGTCCAGCATCGCGCCGATCTGGCGGTTGGAGGTACCGGTGGCGATGATCATGTAGTCAGTGATGCTCTGCTTGTCGCGAACATCAATCACCAGCACGTCCTGGGCCTTGACGTCTTCCAGGGCGGCTACGGCGATCTTGACCAGCTCGTCGCCTTTAGGCGGCTCGGCGGCGAGAACCTTTTCAGGCAGCGGGGCACTCTTGAATGTGCCTTTGCGTTTTACTTTGCTTTCGTTGTTGCTCGTCATATAAAACTCGTTTTGCTCGTATGTTCGGGGCTTCGATACACGTTGTTGCCACGTGCCTTGAAGCACTCCTATTCAGTTCGACGCACGGTAGAGTCCGTGCGCATCGATGTAGGCCAGGACCGCGTCGGGCACCAGGAAACGTACCGACTTACCGCTGGCCAGCAGTTGACGGATCTGGGTGGCGGATACCGCGAGCGGTGTCTGCCAGACGAATGCAATCTGTCCGCTCGGCCCTTTGAGGGCCAGCGGGTCGCTCACCGAGCGCGCTGCCAGCAGGTTGCGCAAGGCATCCGGTGGTTCGCTGTCGGCATCCGGGCGTTGCAACACCAGGATATGGCAATGCTGGAGCAACTCTTCCCAGCGGTGCCAAGTGGGCAGGCCGCAAAAAGCGTCCCAGCCCAAAAGCAGAAAAACCTGGTCATCCGCGGCCAGTTCGGCGCGCATCAGTTCCAGGGTATCAATGGTGTAGGACGGTTTGTCCCGCTGCAATTCGCGGGCGTCCACCACCAACGGTGCCACACCGGCCACCGCGCACTCGACCATCGCCAGACGGTCTTTCGCCGACACCTGCGGCTTGCCCCGATGGGGTGGCCTGGCACTGGGTGTCAGACGCAGCTCATCAAGCACCAGTGTTTCAGCGACTTCCAGCGCACCGCGCAAGTGGCCGATGTGCACCGGGTCGAACGTTCCGCCCAGCACGCCAATGCGGCGAGGGGCTGGCTCGCTGACGGTGACCGGGGCTGACGGGTCGAAGTCGCCCAAGTCAGACCGGCTCCTGTCCGCGCAGCTGCCCGTCACCGACCACGATGTACTTCTCGCAGGTCAGTCCTTCGAGGCCCACCGGGCCGCGGGCGTGCAGCTTATCAGTAGAAATGCCGATCTCGGCACCCAATCCGTATTCGAAGCCATCGGCGAAGCATGTCGGGGTATTGATCATCACCGACGAGGAGTCGACTTCAGCCACGAAACGCCGGGTGTCGCCCTGGTGTTCGCTGACAATCGAATCGGTGTGATGGGAGCCGTAATGATTGATGTGCTCGATGGCCTGGCCCAGTCCGTCGACCACGCGGATCGACAGAATCGCCGCCAGATACTCGGTGTTCCAGTCTTCCTCGGTGGCCGGCACGGCATCGATGATCGCCCGGGTGCGTTCGCAACCACGCAGCTCGACGCCTTTTTCGCGGAACTGGGCCGCCATCGCCGGCAGGAAATCCTTGGCAACGGCTTGATCCACCAGCAGCGTTTCCATGGCACCGCAGATGCCATAACGGTAAGTCTTGGCATTGAACGCAATGCGCTGGGCCTTGGCCAGGTCGGCGTGTTCACTCACATAAACGTGGCAGATGCCGTCCAGATGCTTGATCACCGGAACGCGGGCATCACGGCTGACGCGTTCGATCAGGCCACGGCCGCCGCGCGGCACGATGACATCGACGTACTCTGGCATGGTGATCAGCGCGCCGACGGCAGCGCGATCCGTGGTTTCGACCACTTGCACCACCGCGGCCGGCAAATCGGCCTCGGCCAGGCCACGCTGAATGCAGGCGGCGATGGCGCGATTGGAATGAATCGCCTCGGAACCGCCGCGCAGGATGGTCGCGTTACCGGACTTCAGGCACAGGCTCGCGGCATCGATGGTCACGTTCGGCCGCGACTCGTAGATGATTCCGATCACGCCCAATGGCACGCGCATCTTGCCGACCTGAATACCGGACGGACGGAAGCTCATGTCGCGGATCGCACCAACCGGGTCCGGCAGCGCTGCTACCTGACGCAGGCCGACGATCATGCCGTCGATACGCGCCGGGGTCAGCGCCAGGCGTTCGAGCAGGGCTGGCTCAAGACCATTGGCGCGACCGGCGGCCAAATCCTGTTCATTGGCCGCCGTCAGCTCGGCGCGGGCAGCGTCCAGCGCATTGGCGGCGGCCTGCAGGGCGCGGTTTTTCTGCGCGGTACTGGCACGGCCGATCACGCGGGAAGCTTCGCGGGCAGCGCAACCCAGGCGGGTCATGTAGTCAAGAACGGACTCAGTCATGGTCTGGCGTGGTCTTTGATTAGGTCTTGGTAAAGAGTAAAGCGACAGATTATAGCTGTCGCGCCCACCGACTAACAGCGGTGACGGGCGGATGGTCGAAATGGAGGGCAATTTGCTGATGTTCAGCCGGGATTAAGCTGCAAATTGTTATCATCACGACTCATTCAGCCCTGACAAATGCCGGTCATCATGTCCAATCTGACTGTTCGAGCGTCCGCTGTGAGCCTGCCCACGGGCCTCCCGGACGCGTTTTTCGACCGTGACGCGCAAGTTCTGGCCCGGGAGCTACTGGGTAAAGTCATCCGCCATCGGGTTGGTGACCTGTGGCTCAGCGCCCGGATCATCGAAACCGAAGCCTATTACTGCGCAGAAAAGGGTAGCCACGCGTCCCTCGGCTACACAGAAAAGCGTAAGGCTTTGTTTCTGGATGGCGGCCACATCTATATGTATTACGCCCGGGGCGGCGATTCACTGAACTTCAGTGCCCAGGGGCCGGGTAACGCCGTGCTGATCAAATCCGCCTACCCATGGGTCGATGAATTGAGCGGACCGGGCAGCCTGGCACAGATGCTATTGAACAATCCCGATGCCCAGGGCCACCCTCGCCCATCACAAAAACTCTGCGCCGGGCAAACCCTGCTCTGCAAGGCGCTGGGCCTGAAAGTGCCGGTGTGGGACGCCAAACGCTTCGACCATGAGGTGCTGCTGGTAGAACACGTCGGGCAGACGCCCGTCCACATCATCCAGACTACGCGCCTGGGCATCCCCCATGGGCGCGATGAACACCTGATGTACCGCTTCGTCGACGCTGCTTACGCGGCTTATTGCACGCGCAACCCGCTACGACGGGGGCAGACCGAAGGGCGCGATTATTTTGTGCTGTCCTGAAATTGACTCAGACTTGATGCAAACAGAAATCCCCTGTGGGAGCGGGCTTGCCCGCGATGAGGTCAGCACAATCAGCATCACTGTTGACTCAAAGTGCGCTATCGCGAGCAGGCTCGCTCCTACAAGTAGAAAATTGAACATTTGATGGAGTGGTTTTTATGGGCCAATGGCTCGATAGCGTGACCGGATGGTTGGCGGTCAACCCGCAATGGCTGGCAGCAGCGGTATTCATCGTGGCCTTTGTGGAATGCCTGGCGATTGCCGGGCTGATCGTTCCCGGCACGGTGTTGCTGTTCGCCGTGGCGGTACTGGCAGGCAGTGGCGCGCTGACGCTCAGTGAGACGCTCTTGCTGGGTTTCGTCGCCGGGGTGCTGGGCGACGTTATTTCGTATTTTCTGGGGCGGCACTTCCATCAGAACATCCGGCGCCTGCCGGGCTTGCGCCATCATCCGGAATGGATCGCCGGGGCCGAGACTTATTTCCAGCGCTACGGTATCGCCAGCCTGCTGGTTGGGCGTTTTATCGGCCCCCTGCGGCCAATGCTGCCGATGGTGGCCGGCATGTGCGACATGCCTTTCCCGCGCTTCTTCGCTGTCAGCCTATTGGCCGGCGCGGGTTGGTCGGTGGCTTATCTGATGCCTGGCTGGGCCACGGGCGCGGCAATCCGCTTGCCGTTGCCCGAAGGCTTCTGGCTCCAGGCCGGGGTTGTTGCTGGCAGCATTGCGGTGATGGTCGGCTTGAGCGCGACCAGCAGCCTGCGCCGGCATCGCCGCGCGACGTTGTTCATTACCGGGATGAGTCTGCTGATTCTGACGGGGCTGTTTATCGGTTACTCGCACCTGTCCGCACTCGATCAAGGGGTGATGACGCTGGTGCAGGAGCATCGCCAACCGATGCTGGATGAAGTGGCGGTGGTCTTCACGCTGATCGGCGAATTCCGCAACATGCTATTTTTCAGCGCACTGCTGACCGGTTTGCTGCTGCTGATGCGGCAATGGCGGCACGCGATTTTCGCGGGCAGCACGTTGCTCTTCACGGCACTGGCCAATACCGCGACCAAGTACTTTTTCGCCCGCGTGCGCCCCGAAGTGTTGAGCGATCCGCTCACCAGCTACAGCATGCCCAGCGGCCATGCTTCAGGGTCTTTCGCGCTGTTCCTGACCCTCGCCGTCCTGGCGGGACGCGGACAACCGCCTCGGATGCGCCTGACCTGGTTATTGGTGGGCTGCCTGCCCGCAATGGCGATTTCGCTTTCGCGGGTTTACCTCGGAGCGCATTGGCCGACAGATGTATTGGCCGGCGCGATGCTGGCGGCATGTGTCTGCGCGGCCAGCCTGTGGCTGATCCAGCGCAAGGAACCGCTCAACGCCTTGCCACCCAAGGTTTGGTGGTTGGTGTTGCCGGCGTTGGTGGCATTGTTCGGCTTCTTCGTGTTGCAGCACTTGCCGCATACGATGTTGCGGTATGCGTACTAGATAAAGCAAAAGATCTCAGCCCTCAGTCGCTTCTACATGAATGGGGGTGTTCGCCCTGTAGAAGCTGCCGAAGGCTGCGATCCTTTCAATAATGCCAGGCAAACAATTTCTCGGCGACTCACCCAATCACAGCAGGCCAATCAAGAACCACCTTGAAATTAAGTAACAGCGCCCCCTGACAACTTATATTAAGCTTCAGCCCCCGAACGGGAAGCTTGGCAAAGCTGACTCTTCAACACCACGATATTTCGCAATGGCTATATCGGCCTGCTTGGAAACTTTCCCAGCGACGACGACATAGTCTTCCAGCTTCCAACGAACTTCCGTGGAAAACTTGATCATCGCCTCCCCCACATAATCATCCCAGAGCTGCTGCTCAAATCTATCGTGGCCGCCACTCAAATCCGAACGTCGCACCAGGATCAACGCATCCGCCGCATTCGCCGCCGAGTCCGCCGCAAACTCAACTTCGGCCCGCGGTGCATTTGCGAAAACATACCGGACCATAATCCGGGAAAAGCACGCCCCCCACAACTTACGCTCATCGCCATTTAAATCTTTCATAAAATAATCCCTTATATATGCAATGCCTGCTTCATGCAGGCGGAGCAAATATAATCACCCAAACCTGACCAATCAACACAAACCACTCTCCGCACTTATTAGAAATCAATACAAAGACCAGTCAGGCAAACTGACTATAACCCTCTGAACAACCAACCATTAAATTGAAGCCTCAACCAAATAACAACACTCAGCCAAACAATCGATGACTTGCCGTTATTAATCAGGCAAACAACTCCCCCTGCAACTCATCCAGCAGCGCCTGAATCGCATCCAGTCGCTGCTGCGGATCGTCAAGTTGCAGCAGATCGATCTTGTCCAGCTCAGCGAAGGGCAACAGGTACGCCAACTGATTGGCCAGCGACTGCTGGCCGGTCGCTTCGGTACCCATGTTCAAGGCTTCGACCATCGGGTGTTCCGCCAGAGCCTTGAGCAAGGCCACCAGATCGGCGTCCTCATCCTGCAGTGGCTGCTCGGGTTCGTCTTCCAGCCACTCGACCTCGGCGACGGTCAACTGATCGCGCTGGACTTCCGTTCGTAATACATGGAAACGCCGTCCACCCTGAACCCGAATCCCCAGCAGGCCGTTGTCCTGCTGCTTGAAATCGGTGATCAGCGCCTCACACCCGACCAGGGCGTAACCCGCCGGGGCGATCCCGACTTCTTCGCCATCGAGGATGCACACCACGCCGAATCCGCCGCCCTGCTTCATGCAGCGGCCGATCATGTCCAGATAGCGCGCTTCGAAGATCTGCAAGTCGAGGATGCAGCCTGGGAACAGCACTGTATTGAGCGGAAAAAGCGGCAGACTCATAGACATTTCCTTAGACCACCATCGACACCGCCAACGGCAGGAAAACCGCCGTGGCCACACCCATCAGGCTCATCGCCAGCGCCGCGAAGGCGCCGCACTCTTCACTTTCCTGCAACGCCACCGACGTGCCGACCGCATGGGCCGTCATGCCCAGTGCCATGCCCCTGGCTTCCGGGCTGTGCACGCCGAGGCGGGTCAACAGGGCCGGACCGAAAATCGCCCCGATCACACCAGTAATCAAGACGAACACCGCTGCCAGCGCCGCGACACCACCAATCTGCTCAGCCACCAACATAGCGATCGGCGAGGTCACCGATTTCGGCGCCATGGTCATCAGGATCATGTGCTCGGCACCGAACGACCAGCCCAGCAACACGCCCATCCCCGTGGCCACCACCCCACCTATCACCAGCGTAGTAAATATCGGCCAGAACAACTGCCGAATCCGTCGCAGGTTGAGATAAAGCGGCACCGCCAGCGCGACAGTGGCCGGGCCGAGCAGGATGCTTAGAATCTCGGTGCTCTTGCGGTACTCGGCGTAAGTCAGGCCGCAGCCCACCAGCACGCCGATCACCAGCAACATGGAGACAAGCACCGGCTGCAAAAAGATCCATCGGGTTTTCTCGAATGCCGCCAGGACGAGTTGATAGGCGCCAAGGGTAATACCGATACCAAACAAGGGATGATGAATTACCGACGTCCAGGCGCCGTGCCAGTCGAAGATCATTGGCCGTCCTCAGGCTGAGCGTGACGCTTGACCATGCGCTGCATCAGCACCCCGGCGAAGGCCATCGAAAGCAGCAGCGACAGCACCAGCGCACCGACAATGGCCCAGAAATCCGCCGCAATGTCAGCGGCGTAGACCATCACGCCCACGGCCGGCGGCACCAGCAACAGCGGCAGGTAGCGCAGCAGGCTGCTGGCCGCCAGGTTCAGTGGCTCGCCGACCTGTCCGCGACAGATGAGGTACACCAGCAACAGCAGCAACCCCACAATCGGCCCCGGCAGCACCGGCAAGAACAAATGATTGATCGCGGTGCCGAGCAATTGGAACAGCACCAGCCACGTCAGGCCCCGTAACAACATCAAAGATCTCCCGCAAAATCCGTTACCCGCATTGGCAGGGCATTATAAGCATGCTCGCGCTATAGACCGGCATTCGCCAAAAGCATGGTCAGTTGACCGGAGCGTTTGGTCATGTTGATCTAAAGTGGTAAGCCGGGAGGTTAGATCCCCGCAAGCCAAAACTATAAAACCGATGAACCCAAGGAGAGTCTCAATGCCCTATGTTCCAGTTGCAGAGCTCAAAGATTATGTCGGCAAGGAACTTGGACGTTCCGAATGGCTCACCATCGATCAGGACCGCATCAACCTGTTCGCCGAAGCCACAGGGGATTTTCAGTTCATCCACGTCGACCCGGTCAAGGCCGCGCAAACGCCATTTGGCAGCACCATCGCTCACGGCTTTCTGTCGCTGTCGCTGATCCCGAAACTGATGGAAGACATCCTCGTCATGCCCGAAGGCTTGAAGATGGTGGTCAACTACGGCCTCGACAGCGTGCGCTTCATCCAGCCGGTCAAGGTCAATTCGAAAGTGCGCCTGAAGGTCGACCTGACCGAAGTCATCGAGAAGAAACCCGGCCAATGGCTGCTCAAAGCCACCACCACCCTGGAAATCGAAGGTTCGGACAAACCGGCGTACATCGCCGAACCTCTGTCCCTGTGCTTCGTATAAACCGTCCTGGATGCGAAGCAGCTCATGCTGTTTCGCGCCCTCACGCGGTACCTCACCCTATATATGGACACATAGCTGCGGCATACTCCCTCGCCTAATTGCCCGGAATCCGCTATGCGCCCACTTGCACTCCTTGCCTTGACCCTGATGCTCACCGCTTGCGGCGACGGCGAATCGCCTTTGCCTCCCGACGCCCGCCTGCCGGACGGCGGACGCTATCGCGGTGACCTGGTCAATGGCTTGCTGCAAGGCAAGGGGCGTATCGACTACCCGAACGGCAGCTGGTACGCCGGCGAGTTCGAAAAGGGCCAGTGGCAGGGCCAGGGCGAATGGCATGGCAGCAATGGCGAAGTCTATCGCGGGCAGTTCAATCAGGGACTGTTCGACGGCCAGGGGGCACTGACCACCAACGCCAGCAGCTACAGCGGCGGCTTCAAGGCCGGCCGACGCAACGGCGAAGGCACCCTCAAAGAAAACGGCATGAGCTATCGCGGAGAGTTCAAGGCCGATCAATACGCCGGCCTGGGTCGACTCGAACTCGAAGACGGCAGCTCCTATCAAGGTCAGTTCGCCCACGGCAAACCCAATGGCGAAGGACTGCGCGGCGACGGCAACGGCAATCAGTTCACCGGGCACTTCGTCGACGGCCAGCTGGAAGGCAACGGGACTTTCAACAGCGCCGACGGCGACATCTATGTCGGCAGCTTCAAGAACAATCAACTGCACGGCAAGGGCCGCTACGAGAACGCCGACGGCGATGTCTGGCTGGGCCAGTTCAAGGAAGGCTCGCTGAGCGGCAAGGGCGAGTTGATCGGCACTGACGGCAGCCACTACATCGGCCAGTTCAATGACTGGCGTTTTTCCGGCCAGGGCCGCCTGAACCTGTCCGACGGCAGTTTTTACACTGGCCAGTTCGACAACGACAGTTACCAGGGGCGCGGCACATTGGTGTTGACCGATGGCACCGTGCTCAGCGGCACCTGGATCAACGGCCAGCGCGTACGCGACGCCGAGGGCAAATTATTGCCCGACACCCTGGAGCTCGGCCTGCTGGCCCAGGGGCGCTTGCTCGACGCCGCGCTGGCCAACGTTCCACCCTCGACCCCGGCGGTGGAGCTGTATTCGTTGACCCTGGGTGGCGATGGCAAGCAAAGCGTGTTTCTGCGCGAATCCGACTACGTCGCCAACATGCTCACCACCCGTTTCGGCACCTTTGGCCAGATCCGCCTGGTGAACCATCGTGACCACCTCGCCGACCGCCCGATGGCTACCCGGGAAAACCTGCGCCGCGCTGCCCTGACGCTGGCCGAACGCAGCGGTCCGGAAGACCTGATTTTCATCTACCTGACCAGCCACGGCACCAGTGAACACGAACTGGTGCTCGACCAGCCGCGCATGGAACTGGCCGATCTGCCAGCCGACGAATTGGCCGCGGTTCTCGCCCCCTTGAAAAACCGCGACAAGATCATCGTGATTTCGTCCTGCTACTCCGGCGGCTTCATCCCCGCCCTCAAGGATGAACGGACCCTGATCATAACGGCCTCGCGGGCCGACCGAGTATCCTTCGGTTGCTCGGAGGAAGCCAACTTCACTTACTTCGGCGATGCCTTGTTCGCCCAGGCCCTGAACCAGACCGATGATCTGGAGCAAGCCTTCAAACTGACCAAGGCCACTGTCGCCGAACGTGAGCTGGCGGACGGTTTTGAAGCGTCCGAACCACAGATCTGGGCACCGAAAACCGTCCTCTCGCATTGGCAACTACTGCGCAAACAGCAGGCACGAAAAGCACTGCAAAGTGCATCCATCGAAAGCAAGGATGCAAACAGCAACTAAGCTGAATAGTATCAAGGGAGAGACACTATGTACTTGACGCCTCAGCACGTGCTGCTCGCCGGAGCCACCGGTTTGACGGGTGAGCATCTGCTTGATCGACTGCTTAACGAACCAACGATTACCCGGGTATTGGCCCCCTCACGCAGGCCATTGGCCGGGCACCCGCACCTTGAAAACCCCGTCGGCGACCCGGCGGAGTTTCTGCCGCAGCTGAACGGTCGAGTCGATATCGCCTATTGCTGCCTCGGCACCACGATCAAGCAGGCCGGCTCGGAACAGGCGTTTCGCGCGGTGGACCTGGACATGGTGGTGGCATTCGCCAAGCGTGCCCGGGAAATGGGCGCAAGGCATTTGATCGTGATCAGTGCCCTGGGAGCCGATCGCAGATCCTCGATTTTCTACAACCGGGTCAAAGGCGAGATGGAGTACGCATTGCGCGCGCAGGACTGGCCGCAGCTGACTATTTGCCGCCCTTCGTTGTTGCTGGGTGATCGCACTGAACCGCGACTGGGCGAAAAAGTCGCCGGCCCGTTGTCTCGGCTGATCCCTGGCAAATACCATGGTATCGAGGCCTGCCAACTGGCCCGGGCAATGTGGCGCCTGGCGCTGGAAGAGCAGGACGGGGTCAGGATTGTCGAGTCGGATGAGCTGAGGAAGTTGGGCAAGTAAACCGCGGACCTGTGGCGAGGGGGCTTGTCGGAACACCGCACCGCCCCGTTCGGCTGCGTAGCAGTCGTAAATATGGAACTCGCGGTGTATCAGAAAAATGGAGATGGCCGGTTTTGGGGCTGCTCCGCAGCCCAACGGGGGCAAGCCCCCTCGCCACAACGCTCTCTTACAACCCACCCGTCGCCTGAAAACTCACCCCAATCACCGTCAGCAATGACAACGGCAACAGCAGCGTGTCGAGCAACGCACTGGCCGGCAGATCAACGCCCGGGTAGCTCGGCGCTTCGGCACCGAAACGGTCCATGGCGCAGCACCCACCGTTCATCGCGTACAAATCCAGGCGAGTCCCCGAGTACACCACAGGCGCACCCGGCTTGGCCGCATCGAGGGTCCGCACAGTGGCGCACCCGGCCAATTGCAGCGCCAGCACCATCACCAGCAACTTATTCATCGCTGGTCAGATGATGCTCGCCCCAGCGCGGCAACATGTCCTGAGGAATATTCAGCAGGTTAAGGATCCGCGCCACGACGAAATCGATCAGGTCATCGATGGTTTGCGGCTGATGATAGAAGCCCGGAGATGCCGGCAGGATCGTCACGCCCATGTTCGACAACTTGAGCATGTGCTCCAGGTGAATGCTCGAATACGGCGCTTCACGGGGCACCAGGATCAACTGCCGACGTTCTTTCAGCGTCACGTCTGCGGCGCGTTCGATCAAGTTGTTGCAGGCACCCGTGGCGATGGCCGACAACGTGCCCGTGGAACACGGCACCACCACCATCGCCGCCGGGGAGCCGGAGCCCGAAGCCACCGGCGACATCCAGTCTTCCTTGCCGTACACCCGAATCTGCCCTGCGGCAGCCCCCGTGTATTCGGTGAGGAACGCCTGCATCATCTGCGGCTTGGCCGGCAGCGTGACGTCGGTTTCGGTGGCCATCACCAACTGCGCGGCCTTGGAAATCAGAAAGTGCACTTCACGATCTTCCCGCACCAGGCAGTCGAGCAGGCGCAATCCGTACTGGGCGCCTGAAGCGCCAGTCATCGCCAGGGTGATGCGGTCCGGGCCGTTGTTCATTTGAGCGCCTCGGCCAGTTTGCCGTGCAGGCCGCCGAAGCCGCCGTTGCTCATGATTACCACGTGGGTGCCGGGTTGCGCCTGGCTCTTCACGCGCTCGATGATGCCTTCCAGGGAGTCGCTGACAATCGACGGCACGGTGCACAGCGCGGCGGTGCCCGCCAGGTCCCAGCCGAGGTTGGCCGGTGCGTACCAGATCACCTGATCGGCATCGACCACGCTTTCCGGCAATCCGTCTCGGTGCGCGCCAAGCTTCATGGAGTTGGAACGCGGCTCGATGATCGCGACCAACGGTGCATCGCCGATGCGTTTGCGCAGGCCATCCAGCGTGGTGGCGATGGCGGTCGGGTGGTGAGCGAAGTCGTCATAAATGGTGATGCCACCGACTTCCGCGACTTTTTCCATCCGGCGCTTCACGCTTTTGAAGGCGCTCAACGCGGCGATGCCCATGGACGGCACCACACCGACGTGGCGTGCGGCAGCCAGCGTCGCCAGGGCGTTGGCGACGTTGTGCTGGCCAGTCATGTCCCACTCGACCACGCCTTGGGCGACGCCTTCGAACATCACTTCGAACTTCGAGCCATCTTCACTGAGCAATTTGACCTGCCACTGACCGCCAGCACCGGTGGTTTGCACCGGCGTCCAGCAACCCATCTCGATAACGCGCAGCAAGGCCGGCTCAGTGGTCGGATGAATCACCAGGCCTTCGCTCGGGATGGTCCGCACCAAGTGATGGAACTGCCGCTCGATGGCCGGCAGGTCCGGGAAGATGTCCGCGTGATCGAATTCGAGGTTGTTCAGGATCGCCGTGCGCGGACGGTAGTGCACGAACTTGGAGCGTTTGTCGAAGAACGCGCTGTCGTATTCGTCGGCTTCAATGACGAAAAACGGCGTATCGCCCAGGCGCGCCGACACCGAGAAGTTTTGCGGCACGCCGCCGATCAGGAAACCCGGAGCCATGCCCGCGTGCTCCAGCACCCAGGCCAGCATGCTGCTGGTGGTGGTCTTGCCGTGCGTACCGGCAACCGCCAGCACCCAGCGACCTTGCAGCACGTGATCGGCCAGCCATTGCGGGCCGGAGACGTAGGGCAGGCCTTTGTTCAGCACGTACTCCACAGCCGGGTTGCCCCGGGACATGGCGTTGCCGATCACTACCAGATCAGGGGCCGGATCGAGTTGCGCCGGGTCGTAGCCTTGGGTCAATTCAATGCCCTGGGCTTCCAGCTGAGTGCTCATCGGCGGATAGACGTTGGCATCGGAGCCCGTCACGTGATGGCCCAGCTCCTTGGCCAGAACCGCCATTGACCCCATGAAAGTGCCGCAGATACCAAGAATATGAATGTGCATAGTCGACCTCGTAAAACATGGCCGCAGGTTAGCTTAGGAAGGGGAAAATCGCACCTTGTGTTTCAGATCTGAAGACGCCTTCGCGAGCCTGCTCGCGAAGGGCGCGACGCGGTCTACCGGGCGATACCGTGTTTACGCAGCTTCCGATAGAGAGTATTGCGACTGACCCCCAACTGCTCCGCCGTGTGGGTCATATGCCAGCGCGTCTGCTCCAGCGCCGTGAGTAACGCCAGCCGCTCGGCATCTTCCAGCGGATGCTCCGACGCCTCTTCAATCGTCGACACTACCGGCCGCACCTGGCGAATCATCGCCGGCAAATCCTCCAGACCGATCCGCCCGTCCTCACACAGCGCCGCCAACGTACGCAGCACATTTCGCAACTGCCGCACGTTACCCGGCCAGGCGAACCCCAATAAGGCCTCCCGCGCCGGCCCCTCGATCAACACCGTTTCTCCGCCCGCCTCCTCGGCCAGCAAAAAGTCGAGTAACTGGGATTTGTCGCTACGCTCGCGCAACGGCGGCAACGCGACTTCCAGTCCGTTGAGGCGGTAATACAAATCCTCACGGAAGCTGCCGTCCTGCACACGGTCCAGCAAGTTACGGTGAGTGGCACTGATGATCCGCACATTCACCGATTCCGGCTCGCCGCCGATTGGCACCACTTGCCGGTCTTCCAGCACCCTCAGCAAGCGCGTCTGCATGGCCAGTGGCATGTCACCGATTTCATCGAGGAATAAGGTCCCACCATCGGCCTGTTGCAACTTGCCGCGCATGCCTTCCTTGCGCGCACCGGTAAAGCTGCCGCCGCGATAACCGAAGAGCTCGCTTTCGATCAGGCTTTCGGGAATGGCCGCGCAATTGAGAGCGACGAAGGCTTTCTCCGCCCGCTGACTGGCGTGGTGCACCGCTTTGGCAAAGGCCTCCTTGCCGGACCCGGTTTCGCCGTTGATCAGCAGCGGCACGTCGCGTTCGTAGACGCGCAAGGCCTTGCGGAAGTCCGCCTGCAACGTCACGTCATCCAGGCAAATGCCCGACAGGCGCGGTGCTTGTGCAACCTTGGCCGCTGGCACCATCGGAATCGGCAGCGGCCGCCGTGCCTCACCGCGCAATACCGCGAACAGCTTGCGACCATCACGGGTGCGCAACGGCCAACTGGCGGCGGCATTGGTGCTCGCGCGACCGAGCAACTCATCGAGCGAGCAATCGAAAAACGCCTCCACCGGCTTACCCAGCAAGCCGCCGCGAATATGCCCCAGCAGGTTCAGCGCACTCTGGTTGACCGCGCAAATTCGCCCTTCTCCGTCGAACGCCAGCAACCCTTCGCTGAACAAACCGACGGACTCGGCCTGCAAGTGAAAGCGCAGCAGCCATTGATTGTCGAAGCAGCGCAGGAAGTAGCAGCTCTCGATCATCTTCGCCGACAGATTGACCAGCGCCATGGTGTGGAACTGACTTTGCCGCGACACATCGCGCCGCGCCGACGATACGTCGAGTACCGCCAGCAATTCGCCATGGGGATCGAAGACCGGGCTCGCCGAGCAGGTCAGGCCGGTGTGGCGGCCGCGAAAGTGTTCGTCCTGATGGATGGTCAGCGACTGACGCTCCACCAGACAAGTGCCGATACCGTTAGTGCCTTCGCAGGCCTCGCTCCAGTCGGCACCGAGCCAGAGGCCGGCACGCTCGAAAATCTGTCGTTCGGCGGGCGCGGTGACGCAGTTGAGGATCACGCCGCGGGCGTCGGTCAGCAGCACTGCATGGCCGGCGCCGGAGAGTTGTTGATGCAGGCTGGTCATTTCATTGCCGGCGATGTGCAGCACCTGCTGCAAGCGTTCGCGGCTTTCCAGGACACGGCCATGTTCCAGCACCGTCGGCGCGATGCTCAGGGCCGGATCGAGGTGATAGTCCTCAAGGCAGCGCAGCCAGGAACGGGCGATGGACGGATCGCTGCCGGGACCGTGCAGGTGGGTCTTGCCCTGGGTCACCGTCAATACTTGCTGGGCATGGCGACTCAAATGGTTGTCGTGCATTTCTTATTATTCTCCCCGGGGCTCGGCGTCCCGTGCATGAGGTGATGCCGAGCATCCTCCAGCCCGGCCCGCATTGCAATGCCTGCAAGACCGGTTGGTCACCAGCTGTGCCACAAACGGTACAAAGTGTCACCAGGGCTGTACCGAAAGCGCCACAAGCCAACCCCGTTTGTCCGACAAAAACTGCGCAAGGCCTTGATTTACCTGACATGCAAGGCACTGGCCCGGCCCTTGCTCTACGCTTAAAGCAAGCGCACATGCGCGACTCCCTATAAGCACAAAAGCAAGGAGAGACCACCATGCGTTACGCTCACCCCGGTACTGAAGGCGCTATCGTTTCGTTCAAAGCCAAATACGGTAACTACATCGGCGGCGAGTTCGTCGCGCCTGTCAAAGGTCAGTACTTCACCAATACCTCGCCAGTGAATGGCCAACCAATTGCCGAATTCCCCCGCTCCACGGCCGAAGACATCGACAAGGCCCTGGACGCTGCCCACGCCGCTGCCGATGCCTGGGGCGCCACGTCCGCCCAGGCGCGCTCGCTGGTGCTGCTGAAAATCGCCGACCGCATCGAACAGAACCTGGAACTGCTGGCGATCACCGAGTCCTGGGACAACGGCAAAGCCGTGCGTGAAACCCTCAACGCCGACATCCCGCTGGCCGCCGACCACTTCCGCTACTTCGCCGGTTGCATTCGCGCTCAGGAAGGCAGCGCTGCCGAAATCGACGGCAATACCGTGGCCTATCACATCCATGAGCCGCTGGGCGTGGTCGGGCAGATCATTCCGTGGAACTTCCCGATCCTGATGGCCGCCTGGAAACTCGCCCCGGCTCTCGCCGCTGGCAACTGCGTGGTGCTCAAGCCTGCCGAGCAAACGCCACTGGGCATTACCGTGCTGATGGAGCTGATTGGCGACCTGCTGCCGCCGGGCGTGCTGAACGTGGTGCAAGGCTTCGGTAAAGAAGCCGGTGAAGCCCTGGCCACCAGCAAACGCATCGCCAAGATTGCCTTCACCGGCTCGACCCCGGTCGGCTCGCACATCATGAAATGCGCGGCGGAAAACATCATTCCGTCCACCGTGGAGCTGGGTGGCAAATCGCCGAACATCTTCTTCGAAGACATCATGAAGGCCGAGCCGTCCTTCATCGAGAAGGCCGCCGAAGGCCTGGTGCTGGCGTTCTTCAACCAGGGCGAAGTCTGCACCTGCCCTTCCCGCGCACTGGTGCAAGAGTCGATCTACGACGAATTCATGCAAGTGGTGATGAAGAAGGTCCTGCAAATCAAACGTGGCGACCCGCTGGACACCGACACCATGGTCGGCGCCCAGGCGTCCGAGCAGCAATTCGACAAAATCCTTTCGTACCTGGAAATCGCCAAGGGCGAAGGCGCCGAGTTGCTGACCGGCGGCAAGGTGGAAAAACTCGAGGGCAACCTGGCGAGCGGGTATTACATCCAGCCGACCCTGCTCAAGGGCACCAACAAAATGCGCGTGTTCCAGGAAGAAATCTTTGGCCCGGTGGTGAGCATCACCACCTTCAAGGATGAAGCCGAAGCCCTGGCCATCGCCAACGACACCGAGTTCGGCCTGGGCGCCGGCCTCTGGACCCGCGACATCAACCGCGCCTACCGCATGGGCCGCGCCATCAAGGCCGGTCGTGTTTGGACCAACTGCTACCACCTGTACCCGGCGCACGCCGCGTTTGGTGGCTACAAGAAGTCCGGCGTCGGCCGTGAAACCCACAAGATGATGCTCGACCACTATCAGCAGACCAAAAACCTGCTGGTGAGTTACGACATCAATCCACTGGGCTTCTTCTAAAAACCGGGGGCGACACAGGTGTTTCTGTGTCGCCCTTCAAGCAGCCATCGCGAGCAAGCTCGCTCCCACAGTGGATTTGCAACACACCAGAGATCCCTGTGGGAGCGAGCTTGCTCGCGATAGCGTCCTAAATGACTCAACACCCAACGCCTGGCCGCTCTGGCACGGGCCTTGCGTACCCGTCATTCAGGAATTGCACCCAACCCGTCGTACCCGAAAGTCCAAAAGATCGAACAATAAAAACTAGAGAGGACTTATGACTATTTCTTCCACACAGCTCAAACCCACACTCGGCACCCTGCATTTATGGGGCATTGCCGTCGGCCTGGTGATTTCCGGCGAGTACTTCGGCTGGAGTTACGGCTGGGGCACCGCAGGCACGCTGGGTTTTCTCGTCACCGCGTTGATGGTGGCGACGATGTACACCTGCTTCATCTTCAGCTTCACCGAACTGACGACTGCAATTCCCCACGCTGGCGGGCCGTTTGCCTACAGCCGCCGGGCCTTTGGTGAGAAAGGCGGGTTGATCGCCGGCATCGCCACCCTGATCGAATTCGTCTTTGCGCCACCGGCCATCGCCATGGCCATCGGCGCCTACCTCAATGTGCAATACCCGGAACTGGACCCGAAGATCGCCGCCGTTGGCGCCTATTTCGTGTTCATGGGCCTGAACATCCTCGGCGTCAGCATCGCGGCCACCTTCGAATTGGTGGTCACCGTGCTCGCAGTCGCTGAATTGCTGGTGTTCATGGGCGTGGTCGCCCCGGGCTTCAGCTTCAGCAACTTCGTGCTCAATGGCTGGTCGGGTTCGAACGAGTTCACGATGGGCTCGATTCCCGGGATTTTTGCGGCGATCCCCTTTGCGATCTGGTTCTTCCTCGCCATCGAAGGTGCGGCCATGGCCGCCGAGGAAGCCAAGGACCCGAAACGCACGATCCCCAGGGCCTATGTCAGCGGCATTCTGACCCTGGTGTTCCTGGCCATCGGCGTGATGGTGATGGCGGGCGGCGTCGGCGACTGGCGTCAACTGTCGAACATCAACGATCCGCTGCCCCAGGCGATGAAAGCCGTGGTCGGCGACAATTCGACCTGGATGCACATGCTGGTATGGATCGGCCTGTTCGGTCTGGTGGCAAGTTTCCACGGGATCATTCTTGGCTATTCTCGGCAGTTCTTCGCCCTGGCTCGCGCCGGTTACCTGCCCAAGGGGCTGGCCAAACTCTCGCGCTTCCAGACGCCGCATCGGGCGATTCTGGCCGGCGGTGTGATCGGTATCGCGGCGATCTACAGCGACGGCCTGATCAACCTGCAGGGCATGACCCTGACGGCGGCGATGATCACCATGTCGGTATTCGGTGCCATCGTGATGTACATCATCAGTATGCTGAGCCTGTTCAAGCTGCGTAAGACCGAACCGAACCTGGAGCGCACCTTCCGCGCGCCGGGCTATCCGATCGTGCCGGGGATCGCGCTGTTTCTGGCGGTGGTGTGCCTGGTGGCGATGGCCTGGTTCAACACCGTGATCGGCCTGGTTTTCCTCGGTTTCATGATTGCCGGCTACCTGTACTTCCAGCTGACCGCCAAGCAACGTTCCGAGGCACCGGCAGACGCTATGCTCGAAGGTATCTAAATGCACCGGCACCGGGCCCCCTGCCCGGCGCCTGCATTATTGAAGTGCACACCGATTCCCTGTGGGAGCGAGCCTGCTCGCGATTGCATCACCGCAGTGTAAATACCAGACCGAGTCGCCCGCATCGCGAGCAGGCTCGCTCCCACAAGGGTCGGTCGTGAACTGAAGACTTGTACATAACAGGAGGCCCCGCCCCATGGCCGTATATGCCCATTCCGTCGGCGCCCAGACCTATCGCTTCGACAGCCTCAAGGATGTAATGGCCAAGGCCAGTCCGGCGCGTTCCGGGGATTTTCTGGCTGGCGTCGCGGCCCTCAATGACGGCGAGCGCGTCGCGGCCCAGATGACTTTGGCCGACATTCCGCTATCCCACTTCCTGCAAGAAGTGTTGATTCCCTATGAGTCCGATGAAGTCACCCGCCTGATCATCGACACCCACGACAAACAAGCCTTCGCGGTCGTCAGCCACCTCACCGTCGGCGGCTTTCGCGACTGGCTGCTCAGCGATGCCGCCGACGAGCAGGTCCTGCGCGCCCTCGCCCCCGGCCTCACCCCGGAAATGGCCGCCGCCGTGTCGAAGATCATGCGCGTACAAGATCTGGTGCTGGTGGCGCAAAAAATCCGCGTGGTCACGCAGTTTCGCGGCACCCTGGGCCTGCGCGGTCGCCTGTCCACGCGCTTGCAACCGAATCACCCCACCGACGAACCGGCGGGCATCGCCGCGAGCATTCTCGACGGCCTGCTGCACGGCAACGGCGATGCCATGATCGGCATCAACCCGGCCACCGACAGCATCGCCTCGATCTGCGCCATGCTGGAGATGCTCGACGCGATCATCCAGCGCTACGAAATCCCGACCCAGGCTTGCGTGTTGACCCATGTCACCACGTCGATCGAAGCGGTCAATCGCGGCGTCCCGTTGGACCTGGTGTTCCAGTCTATCGCCGGCACCGAAGCGGCCAACGCCAGTTTCGGCATCAACCTCAATATATTGCAGGAAGGTTACGACGCAGGATTGAGCCTCAATCGCGGCACGCTGGGCCAGAACCTGATGTACTTCGAAACCGGCCAGGGCAGCGCCCTGTCGGCCAACGCCCATCACGGCGTCGATCAGCAAACCTGCGAAACCCGGGCCTATGCCGTTGCGCGGCATTTCAAACCGTTCCTGGTGAATACCGTCGTCGGCTTCATCGGCCCGGAATACCTGTACAACGGCAAACAGATCATCCGCGCCGGCCTGGAGGACCACTTCTGCGGCAAATTGCTCGGTGTGCCCATGGGTTGCGACATCTGCTACACCAACCACGCCGAAGCCGACCAGGATGACATGGACACCCTGCTGACCCTGCTGGGCGTCGCCGGGATCAACTTCATCATGGGCATCCCCGGCTCCGACGACATCATGCTCAACTACCAGACCACCTCGTTCCACGATGCGCTCTACGCGCGGCAGACCCTGGGGTTGAAGCCCGCGCCGGAGTTCGAGCAGTGGCTGGCGAAAATGGGCATCTTCACTCAAGCGGATGGCAGGGTTCTCTTCGGCGACAGCCTACCGCCAGCCTTCCGGCAGGCCTTGGCGCAACTGGGATAAGCATTGACATGGATAAACTACCCTTCGATCCACACAACCCTTGGCTGGAACTGCGGCGCCTGACGCCGGCGCGAATCGCTCTGGGCCGCACCGGCACCAGCATTCCCACCCGCGCGCAACTGGACTTCCAATACGCCCACGCTCAGGCGCGGGATGCGGTGCACTTGCCGTTTGAGCATGCCTTCCTCAATGCGCAATTGGCCGAACGTGATCGCGAATGTCTTTTGCTGCACAGTGCGGCGACGGATCGCAACACCTACCTGCAACGCCCCGATCTGGGGCGAAAACTCAGTGGTGCCTCGGCGCAGACCCTGCGTGATTACGCGGCGGCCCATCCGGGAGGCGTGGATCTGGTGATCGTGGTCGCCGACGGCCTGTCGGCACTGGCCGTTCATCGCCATACCCTGCCGTTTCTAGCGCGCTTCGAAGAGCAAATGGCCGGGGACAACTGGACTATTGCGCCGGTCGTACTCGTGGAACAGGGCCGGGTGGCCGTCGCCGATGAGATCGGTGAGTTGCTTGGCGCAAAAATGACCGTGATCCTCATTGGCGAACGCCCTGGCCTCAGCTCTCCGGACAGCCTGGGTTTATATTTCACCTACAATCCCAAGGTGGGCCTTACCGATGCCTACCGTAATTGCATCTCCAATGTCCGACTCGAAGGCCTGAGCTATGGCATGGCGGCACACCGTTTGCTGTATTTGATGCGCGAAGCCTGCCGGCGGCAGTTGTCAGGGGTCAATCTGAAGGACGAAGCGCAGGTTCAGACACTGGAGTCGGACACGGGAGGCGACATGAAAGGTAATTTCCTGCTTGGCCCGCCGAATGCCTGAACCGCTTGCGCATTGCACATTCGTACCAGTTTCAGGCAGGATCGTTGCGCGGCCGCCAAGGGTTTCCCATCGCCGTCAGAGACGTAAGACAGCCACTTGAAGACGAGACCTACCATGCGGATTATTCAAGCGACCCTCGAACACCTGGACCTGCTGACCCCGTTGTTCGTCAAATATCGCGAGTTTTATGGTTCCCTGCCGTATCCGGACTCGTCCCGGGCGTTCCTCGAAAAACGCCTGCGTCGCAAGGAGTCGGTGATCTACCTGGCGCTGTCCGATGACGACAGCAACAAACTGATGGGCTTCTGCCAGCTATACCCGAGCTTCTCCTCGCTTTCGCTCAAACGTGTGTGGATCCTCAACGATATCTATGTCGCCGAGGACGCCCGCCGCCAGTTGGTGGCCGACAACCTGATCCGCACAGCAAAAAAAATGGCCAAGGAAACCAATGCCGTGCGCATGCGTGTTTCCACCAGCAGCAACAACGAAGTCGCGCAGAAAACCTACGAGTCCATCGGATTCAAGGAAGACACCGAATTCAAGAACTATGTGCTGCCGATCAGCGACGAACTCTGAATCACCTGCACCCTGCTCGCGATGGCATCGATCGGATTACACTGGTCCAACGAGGCGACGGCATCGCGAACAGGCTCGCTCCCATCTGTTCGTTATCAAACATCAGCCCTGTCATGACATTCCCCGCTACAATCTCGACGCGATTTTCACCACTCGCCTCGTATAATCCCGATATTCCCGGCTTGTAAGAAAAACTACCCCTATCCGTAGTCTTACGCGAAGTCATCCGCACAGGCCTGCTGAGACGGGCCGTCACCACAGGTGCTATCCATGGATTTCAACCCGATCGACATTGTCCTGCATCTCGACGTCTACCTCGACATGCTTGTAACCAACTACGGGGCATGGATCTACGCCATTCTGTTCATGGTGATCTTCTGTGAAACGGGCCTTGTGGTCATGCCCTTCCTGCCGGGCGACTCCTTGCTGTTCATTGCCGGCGCCGTGGCGGCCGGTGGTGGCATGGACCCGGTACTGCTCGGCGGCCTGCTGATGCTGGCGGCGATCCTGGGCGACAGCACCAACTACATCATCGGACGAACGGCGGGTGAAAAACTGTTCAGCAATCCGGACTCGAAGATCTTCCGTCGCGACTACCTGCAACAAACCCACGACTTCTACGACAAGCACGGCGGCAAAACCGTGACCCTGGCGCGCTTCCTGCCGATCATCCGTACTTTTGCACCGTTCGTCGCCGGCGTGGGGAAAATGCCTTATCCGCGCTTCTTTGCCTTCAGCGTGCTGGGCACCATCCTGTGGGTCGGCGGCCTGGTGACGCTCGGTTACTTCTTCGGCAACGTGCCGTTCATCAAGAAGAACCTGTCGCTACTGGTAGTCGGCATCATCCTGCTCTCGCTGGTGCCGATGATCATTGGCATGGTGCGTAACCGACTTGCGGGTTCGAACTCCAAAGCCGAATCGCGCTGACACGATGTGGTCCCTGAGCGCCTGGCGTCGCCGGCGCACCCTGGCAAAACACCCGATTGCCGATGACATGTGGCAACGGGTGCGCCATCACCTGAGTTTTCTCGATGGCATCAGCGCCGCCGAAGACCAATGGTTGCGCGAAGCCTGCGTGCTGTTCCTCGAAGACAAGCACCTGAGCGCCCTGCCCGGTGTCGAACTGCATCAGGAACAACGCTTGCTGCTCGCAGCCCAGGCGCAATTGCCACTGCTGCACCTCGGCGACCTGAACTGGTATCAGGGTTTCCACGAAATCATTCTCTACCCCGATGACTTCCTCAGCCCCCAGCGCCATCGCGATGCCAGCGGCGTCGAGCACGAATGGGACGGTGAACACAGCGGTGAAGCCTGGCAGCAAGGCCCGATCATCCTCGCCTGGCCCGGCGTAATGGCCAGTGGTGGCTGGGAAGGCTACAACCTGGTGATCCACGAACTGGCGCACAAACTCGACATGCTCAACGGCGTCGCCAACGGCCTGCCGCCGTTGCATCCCGACATGCGCGTCAGCGACTGGGCCAGCGTCATGCAAGAGGCCTACGACGACCTCGACCGGCAACTGGAACGCAATCCCGATGCCGAAACTGCCATCGACCCGTATGCCGCCGAGAACCCTGCCGAGTTCTTCGCCGTCACCAGCGAATACTTCTTCAGCGCCCCGGATTTGCTGCACGAGGCCTATCCACAGGTGTACCAGCAGTTGAAGCTGTTCTATCGCCAGGACCCGCTGGCGAGGTTGAAGCAACTTCAGGCGCATGATCCTGTCTATCAGGCACACCAGTGAGCGCCATACGACTTCTGGTCCATGGCGTCGATACAGGAATATGCCTATAATCGCCGCCACTTTTTGGTCAATCCGGCCAAGTGTTTTTGGTCAACTAACGGGGGCAACGCCCAATGAGCTACAGCAAGATTCCGGCTGGCAAAGACCTGCCGAACGACATCTACGTCGCGATCGAGATTCCGGCCAACCACGCGCCGATCAAATACGAAATCGACAAAGACAGCGATTGCCTGTTCGTTGACCGTTTCATGGCCACCCCAATGTTCTACCCGGCCAACTACGGTTACATCCCGAACACCCTGGCTGACGACGGTGATCCCCTCGACGTGCTGGTCGTAACCCCTTACCCGGTTGCTCCAGGTTCGGTAATCCGTGCCCGTCCGGTCGGCATCCTGAACATGACCGACGACGGCGGCGGCGATGCCAAAGTCATCGCAGTCCCACACGACAAGCTGTCCCAGCTGTACGTCGACGTGAAGGAATACACCGACTTGCCAGCGCTGCTGATCCAGCAGATCGAGCACTTCTTCGCGAACTACAAAGATCTCGAAAAAGGCAAATGGGTGAAGATCGAAGGCTGGGCCGGCGCAGACGCCGCCCGCGAAGCGATCACCAAGTCGGTTGCTGCCTACAAAGGTTAAGAGCAGCCGCGTGCTTCAAGCGACAAGCTTCAAGAAAAACCCCGGTTGATCCGGGGTTTTTTGTGGGCGCTTGATAAGCACGCTAAACATTGCGTTTAACCTTCCTCGATCTTGGTTTTTACTTGTTTAAAATTCCCCAAGAGCGTCTTACATCCAGTCGTAAATTTCCCGCAAAATTTGAACGAGGCGTTTATTCAAACCCTTGTTAGCCGCCAGTAGACTCGCGTTCATGAAAAAGAACACTAGCGGCCCACGCTTCAAAGCGCTCCTCGAAGCAGCGAGCATCACGACCACCGGATTTGCCGAATTCCTGGATACGGCTCCGCAAAATGTACATAACTGGTACACCCGCGGTGTGCCCGCCCACTGCATGGAAGAAGTCGCCAGAAAACTCTCCGTCAGCAGCGACTGGCTGAAAACCGGCGAAGGCTCGAAAGACGCCCAACACCTGCGCCTGCTCGACGAAACCGGCAACACCTTCGATGCCCAGACCATCCGCGGTGTCTACACGGTCATCGAGCCTGTCGACGTCGAACTGCCTTTGTACAAAGAAGCTGTCATCGCCCCGGGCTCCAACGAGACCCACGTCATAGAAGACCCCGGGCAATCCATCCGCCTGCCCCGCAGCCACCTTGATTCCCTGGAAATCAACCACGCCGACGCCATCTGTGTCTTCATGAGCGGTAACAGCATGGGAGAGAAAATTGAAGACGGTTCGACCCTGGCGATTGACCGTGGCCTGACTCAGATTATCGATGGCGAGATCTACGCCATCGAACATGACGGCATGCTACGCATCAAGTACCTGCACCGACTACCGGGCAACTCCCTGCGACTGCGCAGCCACAACCGCGCCGAGTACCCGGATGAAATCTTCAGGGCCGCACAAATCGAAGAGCAGAACATCAGGGTGCTGGGCTGGGTGTTCTGGTGGTCGACCCTGAACAAACGGCGGCCGGCGGTGCCGTTTCTTTAAGCGCTCCAGAACGCCCATCGGCCGCCCACCCGGGTGGCCAAACGGCTCTGCCCGGCACTTCCCGCTGGGAATTTGCGTCAAACCTGCGTATGCTGCGCCCCACATTTGCGCATCGACCCACCTTGCGGCTCAGATGCACTGACCTGGCAGATGACTTTCTCACCAGGTCCCACAGCCGGACGCAAGATCCGGGTGTACGTTTTGAAGGCTGGCGCGGTTTACCAAAAATGATCCAAGCCAGTCCCCGAGAAGCCGGCCACAAGCCGGCTTTTTAATGCCTGAAAGAAAGTGATTCACAACAAAAATCACTCAGTCCCTTCAGTATTCAGCGCATAAAACTCCTGCAACTTGGCTTGCAACAGTTTCTTGTCTGGCAATTGGGTGTGGTACTCCGCGATCAAGGCAGGTGACAGTGAGCGGTTCAGGGCGTACTCGACGATTTCGTCCTCTTTGCTCGCGCACAGCAATACGCCGAGCGCCGGGTTTTCGTGTGGCTTGCGGACATTGCGGTCCAACGCTTCAAGATAAAAATCCATCTTCCCCAAGTATTCCGGCTCAAAGCGCCCGACCTTGAGTTCGATCGCCACCAGGCAGTTCAGCCCACGGTGGAAAAACAACAGATCCAGCGCAAAGTCCCGCCCACCTACCTGCAACGGATATTGTGAACCCACAAAGCAGAAGTCCCTGCCCAGTTCGATCAGAAAATCCCTGAGCTTGTGCAACAGGCCTCCATGCAAGTCAGTCTCTGCATGACCACGCTCCAGAGCCAGAAACTCGACCACGTAGGCATCCTTGAACACATCCAGGGCCTGGGGATGAATTTGTCTCAGCGGTGCTGACACTTTTGCCGGGCTGACCACTGAACGTTCAAACAGAGCTGCCTTGAACTGACGCTCCAGTTCGCGGCTCGACCACTTCTCCTGGATTGCCATGCGCAGGTAAAACTCACGCTCCTCCGGGCGTTTGCTCTGGTTGAGGATGATCAGATTCTGGGTCCAGGGTAATTGTGTCAGCAGTGCTGACACTTTTGCATCGCCCCTGTATGCCTCATAGAACTGGCGCATTCGAAATAGATTTCGTCGCGTAAACCCACGCAGTCCAGGCTGTGTGCGCTCAAGGTGCATAGCCAACTGGGCGACGACTCCATCACCCCACTCCGCCGCTTCAATTTTGCGACTGATGTAGGCCCCAACCTGCCAGTGCAGTTCAATCAGCTCAGTGTTGACCGCCTGCATGGCGCGTTGTCGTGCCGCCACAATCAGTTGGGTGATTTCGTTGAAAGCAGAATCGAGAGAGATATTGCTACGAAGCTCATTCACGTTAGGGCATTTCCATGTCAGTTGGAGGGCCCTTTCAATTACTCCTGATGCCGATGCAGGAACATTCACAATGTATTTCTGCATGAAACAACGCTAATAGGCCTCCACCTCGCCGTGTGCAAAGCCTGCGTAAGTTGTACCTCACCTCACGGATAACTGAACGACTTCACCAACGTCAACTCCCCCACCGCACGCATCGGCACCAGGAAGGTCTCCATCTTCTCGCTCGGCGTGCCTTCCTCGGTGATCACCGTCACCTGCGCCGTGGTCAGCGCTTGCACCGCGTCTTCCTGCCCCTCCTCATCATTGCTGTAGCCGCCGCCGAAGTAGTTCACATACACCAGATATTGCCCCTTGATCGGCGCGGGCATGGCGAAGATTTCCGGGCCGAAGCCGGTGGTGACGTCGACGTCGAGCGCGGCACCGTTGGGGGCGACGCGGTCGCCGTACCAGATGTGCGCGCCGTCGGGAGTGATCAGGTGCAGGTCGAGGTCGGTGCCGTCGCTGTCCCACGCCAGCAATACGCGCAATTTGGCCGGGGTCGCACCGCCGCTGCTGTTGAGAAATTGCGTGCGTTGACGCTGCTGACCATCAGGGCTGCGAACCTCGACGCTGTTGCTGCCGTTGGGGAATGAGAACGGGCGATCGAAGCGGCCGGCCGGGTCGATTTTCAGCGGCATGCTCACTCCGTTGACGATCAGCCGACCGGGCTCTGTGGATTTGGCTGTGGCTTTGATCTGCCCGCTGATGCGAGCGGTGTTGGCCTGCCCTGCCGGGGTATTCACCGACGAGGCCGGGTAGTTGACGGTCTGCCGGAAGTTTTCCCCTTCGCCCTCAGGCGCGCCGGTGCGCCAACCGCCTGCGGGGGTGTCGAGTTTGACGCTGTCAGCCGCCATCACCGATGGCAACGCCACCAGCGAACAGAGCAACAGCAAGACCTGTGGATAACGGAGTTTCATGGACTATTCCAGCAAGAGGTGGCGGGCGAGCCCTTCGATGTAGGTTTCGTCCTGGCCGTTGGGGTGTGCGTCGAAGGCCAGGTGCAGGTATTCGTGGGTCAGGTCGAGGCGGTCTTGCAGTGTCTGCGCGCCACGCACGTAGATGCGCTGACGTTCACGGTCGACATAGGGGCGGCCGAAGGCCAGGCGGCAGACGGCGAAGGTGCTGACTTCGTTGTAGCCGGTTTCGCTTTCAAGTTTCTGGCGCCAGCCGCGCCGTTGTTTCTGCAGCCATTCGTGCGCGGCGGGCAACGCTTCGCAGGACGCGACCGGGTTGTCCCAGCGACTGAGACTGGCGCGTGGGTAGGCGTGCAGCAGGATGGCGTCGTAGCGCTGGCCGGCACGGGCCTGTTCGACGGCTTGCTGCCAGGACAGTTTGTCCGGGCCGGGTTGATCGGAATGGTAGGTGACGGTGCTGCCGGCCAGCACCAGGTCGCTGGTCCAGGCGGCGATGTCGCGAGCCTCGGACGACGCCGGACGCGGTGCGACCCGCTGACGGCTGCTGCTGTCATCGATGCTGAGGCAGTCACCGCTGCGCGTGGCGTTTTGCAGCAGGTAAGTGCGGATGGCCACGGCCAGGGCTTTGGCGGCCTCGACCGGTTCGGCACTGGCTTCGCGCTGAAGAACACGGGCAACGTACTCTTCGCGATCCAGACGAGCCACGAGCTTGTCGCTCATCAGAAACAGTTCACCGTCGCTGTGAATATCCAGCGCATTGCCGTTGGCGAATTCGACGCGGTAATCACCCTGCAATGCCCCGGAAATCAACGCGGTGCCCTCTGACAGCACGCGCCGAAGTGGATAGCGGGAGAACAGGTCGACCTCTACGCACTGCCCTGCATCCACAGGCCATGCAACAGGGATCACCGTAGACAGTGCCTGCGCGTAATCTCGAAGAACCCGTTGACTCGTACCGCGCCCGCCGGCCCAGACCGGTGTAGCGTCCGCCGTCCAACCGGCAAACCCGCCCTGACGCGATGCAGCATCCTGATCCGCCAGCCAGCTCCAGGTCTTGACCCGCAGGCGGCTTCCGAGTTCGCCGACGACATGGCCATCGGCGGCATTGAGCACCACATCGAGCAACACACGTCGGGCTTGATCCTGCGCCGGCAGCACGGCCAACACCTTCAACAGTTCTGCTACCGAAACCCGTGTAGCCGGTTGCAACGAAGGCAAATCCAGCAACCATTGCGGCGCCTGGCGCGCCTGCCAATAGGCTCGCCAGTCGGCATCGCCGATGCCCAACCGCGCGGGCTCGAAATACAGACCGCATGACTTCACCAACGCCTGATCACGCTCGATCCTGCCGCCCGCCGTGCAGCAATAAACCTCTTCCTTCGACTGGCCGCGACATTCATAAGCCGGCTCACGCGCGCCGGTGTCCACCAGCCAGGCGTAGACGAACAACTTCCACACACTGCCCAGCGGCGTCTGCAACGTCTGCGGCAACGGCTCGCGGGTGATCACCTGCGTTCGGCTCAGCGACAACAAGTCGCCCTTGAAGGCCAGGCGCAAAGGTTCGTCCTGCGCCGCTGCCAGCACAGGGATCAAACACAGCAACCAACCTATCAGCAGCCTGTGCACGTCAGTGAACCGTGACCTGGCCAAGGGCTGCCTTTTGTTCAAGCGCCTGATGCTGCGGCGCATAAACCTGCGTGAAACGCACCGGCGGCAAGTTGAACTGGCCCTTCTGCGAGAAACGCACCAAGTGCCGCAGGCGCAATTCGCCACTCAAGGCATCGACCGGAACGGCGTAAGCCATTTGCCCCGGTTCGAATCGCGCCTTCTCCAGCGATGTCGGTTCGGTGCCAGCCTTGCCCATGAGCTTGATGCCCCAGGTCGTGCGCTCGACATCGGCGCCCGGTGGCAACGGCACTTCCAGCATCCCGTAACGCAACGGCTTGGCGGCTTTGCTGGTGACGATCACTTCGTCGAGATAGAGGTTGTCGCTGGACAGCGGCGCGTTGCCGACCGCCTCAAGTTTGAAGGTAAAGGCCTCATCCCCCGGCACCAGTCGCGACAGGCGACGGGTGATGGTCACGGCCATCGGATCGACCGCCGGCTGTTGGCTGCGGTAGCTCAATGCAGCGCGCAGCGGACGCTCTTGGGCGCCGGTCAGCGTCAATACCGTCGGCACTGGCGCAGCCCCCTGCCACGTCCAATACATCTCACCAGAAACCCCGTACTGCTTCTTCCAGCCGTCACCCGGCGCCAACGCAATGGTGGGCGATGCCTGCTCGATGCTGCGTTGCAGCCAGGTCAACGCCAACGCACGTTCCAGAGTCGATTGCTGTGGCAGCAAACGTTGCAGCAAGGCCTGGGCGTGAGCCTGATCGAAGGGTTGCAGCGACAGGTTCAGCGCTTCGGCAAACGGCTGGGAACTGACCGCCAGACGTTGCTGCGCGTCGGCCAGTTGCCGATTGAACGCGTCCGGCAAAACGACCTTCGCTTGCCTGGCCAGTGATGCCGTCAGCGCTCGAGCGGCAGCCAGCCCCAAGGCGGAATCCGGATCGCTCATGACGAGGCTGTCTTCGCCGTCCTCCATCAGGTTCGCGGCAGTGCCCTCGCCCGCATTCGCCAGGTCGTCCATCAAGCCACTGAGCAAGGTGTTGACCGGCAACTGCATCTGTTTGGCGAACGACAGGATCAGCGCCCGCTGCAACAGCGGCGTGTTCTTCGCCTGCTTGGCGTAGACCTCCAGCACCCGCTGCCAATGCTCCGGCGGCAGGCTCAGTTCCAGCACCTGGCTAGCGTGCCAGTCGGCGTAATAGGCGTAGGCGGTGAGGAAGGCATCGGGCTCGCCGTCCATGCCCCACCAGGTGAAGCTCGCCGAAGGGCCGGCCATTTGCACCAGGCGCAAGCGACTGTTTTGCATGATCAGGCGCAGACGATCACGGATCTGCGGATTCGCCGCCAGCGTCGGGTAGGCGATGCTCAACGGCAGCAGGCGGCTGGCGGTCTGCTCGACGCCACCGTAGGGGTAGCTCAAGAGATCGTCGAGGGCAGAACGGAACAACGCTTGCGGACTGTCATCCAGGCGCAGGCGGATATCACTGGCGTCCGCCGGCAACGTCAGCGGCGTATCGCCCTCACCCACATCAAGGCTCTGGGTTTGAGTCACCTGCCAGCCTTCACCGGTCGCGCTCAGGCGCACCGCCAGGGCATCAGCGGTTTTGCCATCCTGCACCAGTTCGGCGCTCCACTCGCCATTGGCCAGTTCAAAGGTCGGCAACGGGATGTAGTTGATGCCACTGTTCAGGGTCACGGGCACCCGCTGTTCGTTGCCGGCGTAACGGGTCACCAGTTCGGCCTTGACCGGTTTCTCGGCCTGGCTGAAAGCGAACACGCCGAGGTCCGGTTTGTCGCCGGCGCGGAATCGGGTCGGGCCGCTCCACTTCAGGTACAGCGGTTTTTCCGAGCGCACGAATTGCTTCTTCTGCCCGACCTGCCCGCCATCGGCGATGGCCCTGGCGGTGATGCGCCAGCGGGTCAGGGAGTCAGGCATCTTGAAGGTGAAGCGGGTTTTGCCGTTGGCATCGGTCAGCAATTCAGGCTGCCACGCAGCGGTGTCGACGTCCTCGCGACGCGGTCGCTCCAGCACTTTCACGCCGCGTTCACTGCGGTTGGCTTTGCCCGGTGCACCGGGACTACCCGGCAAGGCGACGTCATAACTGATGAACGACAAACTGGCGCTGGTGCGCACGTTGTTGCGCCGTGGGTGATAGAAGAACTGGTCGATGCTCGGCGCCACTTCCGGTTGCAGGGCGTAGACCATTTCATCGACCACGCTGACCGTCAGGTGCGCGGGAATCGCTTTGCCGGCGAACTGGGTGGTCAGGTCTACAGAGACGGTTTCACCCGGCTGATAGGTTTCCTTATCCGTGGTGATGGCCACGTCGATCTGTGGTGTCACCACCTTGATGCCGGCGTTCTGGAAACTGTACTGGCCGCCCTTGGTGTACAGCACCGAGAAGGTCAGGTTCGGCGCGAAGCCGTCCTTCACCGGGATGCGCGCGCGGTATTGGGTATCGCTGAGTTTTTCCATCTTCAGCCAGTCGCCGCCCCTGGACAGCAGCGCGGTCGCTTCGACCTTATCGCGCTCCAGAGAAAGCAGCGCATCGCTCACTGGCTCGGGGAAAGTGATCAGCGCCAGCGCTTCATCGCCTGCGATGTACTCGGACTTGTCGAGGACGATTTCCACGGTGCCGGGTACGGCTTTGACACCTTCGCCGGTAACCGAATGGCCGGTGGCGCCGACCACCCGGCCATGATCATCCTTGAGCGTCAGGTTGTAGGTGCCCGGCCGATCGAAGGCCAGGATGAACCCCTTGTCGGTTGCCGCAAGTTTGCCTTCGCCGGTGCTCTGGTCCTCCAAACGCACCCAGCCATAGCTGCCCGGCGTAACGGCATCGGCCTGCTCGCCTTCGCGGGTGTAGCTGAAGGCAACCTTGTCACCCACCGCGCTGAAACGCCGAGGCGCGCTCAAGCGGAAATTCGCCGCGCCACGGTCGATGAGGATTTCCTTGGTGGTCTTGACCCGATACGCCGCACCGTCGCTGGCAAACACGGTGAGCATGTAGCGACTCGGTTTGTCCGCTGCCGGCAAATCGAGGGACGCATTGCCCTTGGCGTCGGTGGTCAATTCGGTGCTGGTCAGCTCTACCGGAAATTGCCCGAGGTATTGCAGTTCGTTGTCGACCATCGACAGTTGTTGGGCGCGCAGGCTCAGGCTCAATTTCGCATTGGCCACCGGTTTTCCGTCCGGGTACAGCAGCACCAGGTTGCCCTTGACCGGCTCGCCAGTACGGTAATCCTGCTTGGTCAGATTGAGCGAAATCTCGAAGTGCGGCTTGATGTATTCAGCGACGCGAAAGGCGCTGCTGTAGGCCTGATCCTTGTAGTTGAAACGCAGTTCATATCCACCGGCCACGGCGTTGTCCGGTAACTGGAATCGGCCTTGAGTGCCTGCCTTGGAATCGAGCTTCAGATCGAGGGATTGCAGCGCCGTGCCGGTCGCATCCAGCACGGTCACATTGACATCGGCCGCGCCTGGCTGCACCGAGTCCCGCGCGTTCTTGAACTCCCGCCCGACGATTTTCAGCGACACCCAATCCCCCGGCCGATACAGCGGCCGGTCGGTGAAGGCATAGAGTTTGGTGTCGTAGATTTCGCTGTCGTAGTAGAAATTCTCGGAGACGAACACCCCGCCCTCTTCGTCTTCGCCGATCACGAACGAGCGCTCGGGGCTGACGTGTTTCAGGCGCAGCAAGCCGTCGGTATCGGTGGCGCCGCTGCTCATGACGCCGAGGCCATCGGTCCACAACACATTGACCTTCGGCACCGAGCTGCCTTCGTGTTTGCGCGCGGCCCACACCAGCAATTCGTCACCGGCGATCTTGCTCACCGCCACGGTGTTGGAGACGAACACCATGGTGGTCGCGCGGTACTTGCCGATCAGCGCTTCCACCAGATACAGACCCGGTTTGAGATTGCCCAACGGGATGTATACGTTGCCCGGCGCGACGCTGACGAACTCACTGGAAGAACCGGCCAGGTTCACCCCCGCAGGTGGCTGGATCGGCTTGGCCTGCCACAACGGATAACGGAACTGGGTGACCACCGGCAAACCCGGTATCAGCGCGAATTGCGGCTGCGCATCGTAGGGCGTTGGCGCGGCCATCGCGTTGCCCATCTTCAGTTCCGGCACTTCCTCGGTGACCTGTTTACGCGACTCGTAGGAAAACGCCCGCTGCATCACCCGACGGGATTTGCGATACCAGTTGTCCCACAGGTACGCGAGGGTATTGGACAGACCTTCTCCCTTGAACTGGCCATCGCTGACCACCCGATGCAGGTTCTTCTGGCGCTTGAGAAAATCCAGCGGCTTGTCGATGCGATACACCCGAATGTCTGCGCCGCCGTAGGGTTCCATGCGAAACCGGCGATAGTCGCGACCCGGCGCTTCGAGGCGCACCATCGCCGGTTCATCGCTGGCAAAACTGCTGTCGGCCAGCAGGAAAAAACTCTCGCCGGCCACCGGCGCATAGCCGCTGGCCGGGACCGAGTCGTCCGCATCAACCGCCGAGAAAGGCAGCACCAATACCAACATCAGAGACAGAAAACGCAGCATGCGGGCACCGGTCATTGGGAAAGAAAATTCAGTCGATAGACGCCGATGAAGTTGGGGTTGGCTGCGTCGGGTATCCATCGGGTGTCCTTCCATGTCATGAGTTGCTGCAGGCTTGCCGAACGCATGCCGTTGTCGGTGGGTGTGCTGGTGCCGGTGTGATAGGCGATGTAGCGGCCCATCCAGATCATCAGGTGCTGGTCATCGCCCTGATCGAAAAACATCAGGTCGCCAGGGCGTGCTTGAGACACATCGCGGCTGACCAGATGGCTGTTGAACTGGATCAATTTGATCGCATTGACGTATGGCCCGACCTTGCCGCCGCCCTGCTGCCATTGCTGGGCAAGACCGCGCTGGGCGTCGCTCAGTTGCAGCTCCGGCGGCAGGTAACGATTGGACAGGCCATTGCTGCGCAGCCATTTGTCGTCATGGACTTTCAGCGCTTCGTTAGCGGCGAAACGCACCAGCCCGGCGCAGTCTTGCTGATACCAACGGGGGCTCGGGCCCTGGCTGAGTTGCTCCTGGGCGATGCGCACGAACCAGGCGCGAAACACCTGGGATTGCTGTGGGTCGAGCGATGGTGCCTCGACAGCGTGGGCACCCGCGCTCAGCAACAACGCCAGAAGGCCGAGACTTCGGATCAACGCCGTCACAGCGCTTTCCACTCCAGCGGCAGCCATTGCCAATGGCCGTCGGGCTCGCTGCCTTCGGGCAAGGTCAGGGCGTATTTACCGTAGCCGCCGAGCTTGCGCAGTTTCGGGATCAGGTAGGTTTGCGCGGCGTTGTAGAACACCGGTTCCATGTCCTGAGGCAGGCTGTCGAGGGTTTCCTGCTGCATCAATTGCGCCATGGAATCGGGGCCGAAATACACCGGCATCAACAGGTCTTTCGGTACCACGTCGGCCATCGGCGGGAAGCGTTTGTCGAGGGTGCCGAGGGCCTTATCCACAAGCTTGTCGTCGAGGGAAAACAGCAATGTTGAGCCATGGCGGGCCAGGCTCACACGCATGAACGTCTTGCCGCTGATCGCCTCCGGATTTTCGGCGTCCTTGGCTTTGTACGGGCCGAAACTGGAACTGACTTGCCGCTGCCACTGATGGCTCTGCCCTTCCTGTTTCTCCACCACCGGGAATGCGTGCTCGGCGACATTGCCTTCATAGGCGCCGACCATCGAGCCGAACAGCTTGCCCAGATCGCCATCGAGCGTGCCGCCATCCTCGTCGTTCAGACTGGCCACCAGCAACGGCGTGTACAGACGCGAATCAGCGTACCAGCAAAGCCCCGCCGCGCCGGCCATGTGTTCGGTCAACGCTTGTGCCACGTCATCTTCGGCACCGAGTTTCACCAGCAGCGGTTTCTGTTGTTCGGCAGCCAGCGGCAACGCCACGCAAGCGCTGGCACCCATGGGCATGGCTTGCCAGATCGGTTTGAAATCGAAGTCCGGCTGATTCTCCAGCTCATCCATGGCCAGGAAGCTGTGCCAGCCCTTGTCGTCCATGTCGAAGCGCAAGCCGGCGAAGTTCGGAATGAAGCGTTGGTAACCCATGGCCAGCACGCTGGCATTCACCGACAGGCGTTGTTTTACCTCCGGTGCACGAGGCGGCAGGCCGAAGGCTTCGGGGAACAGTTTGTCGCCATTGAGCAACGCGGCAATGGCCGTGGTCGATACGCTGCCCGATTCTTCCGTTGCGCCACTTTGCGGATCGTAGAGTTTCACCGGGTTGGACAGCACCACCAGTTTGTCGCCACGGGACGCGAACAGCAGCGCCTTGCTGGCGTTGTAACTGAGTTGAAAGAGCGCCACGTCATCGGTACCGACTTTCAAGTCAGCGACCTTGCTCAACTGCGAGTCGTCCAGCGCCACTTTGGCCAGCGGCTCCAGCACCTTGGCCAGCCCGCCGCGATCCATCACCAGCAGGAAATCCTTGAGCCGCCCATCCGCCCCGCGCCACAACGCTACGTCTGCAGGTTGATCGAACAGTTGCTCGATCAAGGTGTCCTGCAACTTCAGGTCATGTTCGTAGATGATCCGCCGCAAGCTGCCGATCAACCCCAGGCGATCGGCGTGGGTTTCGTAATAGAAGACGAAATCTTCGGTCAGGGTTTCCTTGAGGAACGGCACCGCCAGCAGGTCCTTGGGCAACTGGCTCAGGGAATGGGTTTCCAGCAGGCCATCCGGGCGGCTCATGCCCAGTTTGTCACTGGCCAACACAGGTGCCGGAGCCTTGGGCTTGTGCATGAACCACCCCAGCCCACCGGCCACAACAACGACCAGGCATATCCCGATCAGCAGCGTGGGCCAATGCAGGGAAGGTTTGACCGCTGGGGCGCCAGCGGCCGGAGTAACAGTGCTATCACTCATGTTCACAAAACCCGATGTTCATCCGTGGAGCGGGGATGCTTAGTAGTTGAAAGTCTTGACCAGCAGCAGGTCGCCGATTGCGCGCAGGGGCACGATGAACGTCTCGCGTTTTTCATCGACGGTGTTTTCGTTGAGCACCAGGTTGATCTGCGAGGTAATCACCTCATTCTGGTTGCCGGACTCATCGAAGTTATAGCCGCCGCTGCCGAAGTTGCCCCAATAGTTCACGTAAACCAGATAAGTGCCATGCAGCGGTGCGGTCATGGTGAACATTTCCGGGCCCGGGCCATCGACGCCGTCAGGGTCGAGGCCGCCGCCATTGGTCAAGGCCGGATGCGCCCAAAAGGCATGCTGGCCATCGGGCGTGACAATATGCAGGTCGAGTTCGGCTTTCGGATCGTCCCAACCCAGCACCACGCGAATCCGCGCCGGGGTGCGCAGGTTGTTGGCTTCATAGAATTGAACACGCTTGAGGGACTGGCCTTCGGCGCTGCGCACTTCGACGCTGTTGGAGCCGGCGCCAAACGCATAGGGCCGGGCGAAACGCCCTTGCTCGTCGGTATAGAGATTCAGCGGATTACCGTTGACCGCCAAGGTGTGCGGCCCACGCTGGGTGCCCAGGGCCTTCAGTTGGCCTTCGATCATCGTGCGATTGCGCTGCACGCCGCGGTCGATGGGTGGCGTGGGATAGGCGACTTGCGGGTTTTCGCTACGGTCCAGCAGACCGTTGTAACGCCAGCCGCCCACCGGTTCCGATAATTCAGCACTCGGCGCGGCCAGAATCACAGGCGCGAAAACCAGCCCGATCAGCAGCAAAAGAAATGAGCGCATGCGACGCCTCCTGCCATGCATGACGAAACCTTGCGCCTGATCCTGGGCGCGTTACAGATGTGGATACTGCGTTTCGTCTGAAAGACCCGTGACTGCCAGGTCGTATAGGGCTCGAAGGTTAGCCATTCGGGTGTTTTTTAACAATCGAATGGCTCCGAAATTGCGGTGGGAATCACGGTAACGGGTGGACGGTGAGCCGAATAGCGATGTTATTCGGCTCATAAAGTGAGCCGAATAATCCGTATCGTCGGGTTGCCACGAACTTTGTGGCACTCACAACCAAGGCTTTCGAATCCCCCCTTAATTTGCCCATGACCCCCCTATCTGCTAGTGTCGCGCCGGTTTAACGTCAACCGGAAATCGCCGCCATGGCCCGCAAAAAAGCTGCACTGGATTTCGAACAATCCCTCGCCGACCTGCAAACGCTGGTGGAGCGTCTGGAGAATGGCGAATTGTCGCTGGAGGACTCGCTGGCCGCTTTCGAGCAAGGCATCGGTCTGACTCGCGACTGCCAGGCGGCGCTGGCCCAGGCCGAGCAAAAGGTTCAGGTGCTGCTCGAGCGCGATGGCGAGTTGGCCGAGGAACCCTTCGACGCGGATCAGCCAGAATGATTGCAGCGTACTCGGCAAGCAGCCAGGCCCGTGTCAATGCGGCTCTGGAAACCCTGTTCATTGCGCCAAGCCCCGAGCTGGCGCGACTGTATGAGGCCATGCGCTACAGCGTGATGAATGGCGGCAAACGCGTCCGTCCACTGTTGGCCTACGCCGCGTGCGAAGCGTTGGGCGGCAAGGCCGAGCAAGCCAACGGCGCAGCCTGTGCGGTGGAGCTGATCCACGCCTATTCGCTGGTGCATGACGATTTGCCGGCGATGGACGATGACGACCTGCGTCGCGGCCAGCCAACCACCCACAAGAAATTCGATGAAGCCTGCGCGATCCTCGCCGGCGACGGCTTGCAGAGCCTGGCCTTCAGCGCCCTGCTCGATCCACGCCTGAGCACTTCGGAGGCTGAAATCCGCCTGCAAATGGTCAGCGCCCTGGCGCTGGCGGCAGGCCCCGCGGGCATGGTCGGCGGTCAGGCCATCGACCTCGGCTCGGTCGGCCTGAAGCTTGATCAGAAAGCCCTGGAGTACATGCACCGGCACAAGACCGGCGCGTTGATCGAGGTCAGCGTCAAACTCGGCGCCCTGGCCAGCGGGCGTGCCGAGAAAGACGAACTCAAGTCCCTGCAGACTTATGCACAGGCCATCGGCTTGGCATTCCAGGTGCAGGACGACATTCTCGACGTTGAAAGCGATACCGAAACCCTCGGCAAACGCCAGGGTGCCGACATTGCCCGGGATAAACCGACCTACCCGGCCCTGCTCGGCCTCGACGCCGCCAAGGCCTATGCCCTGGAGCTGCGCGACCAGGCCCTGCACGCCCTGCGACCGTTTGACGCAGCGGCCGAGCCGTTGCGCGATCTGGCCCGGTATATCGTCGATCGCCGCAGCTGACGGCGAATCCGCCAAAAAAAACCAACGCGTGGGCAGGGACCGATGCATCAGGTAAACTGCCGCATCTTTTATACCTATAACGATTCGCCTGATGCCCACGACGTTTCATGAGATTCCCCGCAAGCGCCCGACCACGCCCCTGCTCGACCGCGCGAACACGCCGGACGGCCTGCGCCGGTTAGGCGAAGCCGAGCTGGAAACCCTGGCCGATGAGTTGCGCCTGGAATTGCTCTACACGGTCGGCCAGACCGGTGGGCATTTCGGTGCCGGCCTGGGCGTGATCGAGCTGACCATCGCGCTGCATTACGTCTTCGACACCCCGGACGACCGGCTGGTGTGGGACGTGGGTCATCAGGCTTATCCACACAAGATCCTCACCGGTCGTCGCGAGCGCATGGGCACTCTGCGCCAGAAGGACGGCGTCGCTGCCTTCCCGCGCCGCTCCGAGAGCGAGTACGACACCTTTGGCGTCGGCCACTCCAGCACCTCGATCAGTGCAGCGCTGGGCATGGCAATTGCCGCCCGCCTGCAAAACAGCGAGCGCAAGGCGATCGCGGTGATCGGCGACGGCGCGTTGACCGCGGGCATGGCGTTCGAGGCGCTGAACCATGCGCCGGAAGTGGACGCCAACATGCTGGTGATCCTCAACGACAACGACATGTCGATCTCGCGCAACGTCGGTGGCCTGTCGAACTACCTGGCGAAGATCCTTTCCAGCCGCACGTATGCGAGCATGCGCGAAGGCAGCAAGAAAGTGCTGTCGCGATTGCCCGGTGCGTGGGAAATCGCCCGTCGCACCGAAGAATATGCCAAGGGCATGCTGGTTCCCGGCACGCTGTTCGAAGAGCTGGGCTGGAACTACATCGGCCCGATCGATGGCCACGACCTGCCGACCCTGATCGCCACCCTGCGCAACATGCGCGATCTGAAAGGCCCGCAGTTCCTGCACGTCGTCACCAAGAAAGGCAAAGGTTTCGCCCCGGCGGAAGTCGACCCGATCGGTTACCACGCCATCACCAAACTCGAACCGCTGGACGCCCCGGCCGCCGCGCCGAAAAAGGCCAGCGGGCCGAAGTACTCCGGTGTGTTCGGTGAATGGCTGTGCGACATGGCGGCTGCCGATCCGCGCCTGGTCGGGATTACCCCGGCGATGAAGGAAGGCTCGGACCTTGTGGCTTTCAGCGAACGTTTCCCGCTGCGCTACTTCGACGTAGCCATTGCCGAGCAGCACGCTGTCACCCTCGCGGCCGGCATGGCCTGCGAAGGCGCCAAACCCGTGGTGGCCATCTATTCGACCTTCCTGCAGCGCGGCTACGACCAATTGGTGCATGACGTCGCGGTGCAGAATCTCGACGTGCTGTTCGCCATCGACCGCGCAGGTCTGGTGGGCGAAGACGGTCCGACCCACGCCGGCAGCTTCGATTTGTCGTTCCTGCGCTGCATTCCCGGCATGCTGGTGATGACGCCGAGCGATGAAAACGAGCTGCGCAAGATGCTCACCACCGGTCACCTGTACGAAGGCCCGGCGGCGGTGCGCTACCCGCGCGGCAACGGCCCGAACGCGACCATCGAGAAAGACCTCGAGCCGATCGAGATCGGCAAAGGCATAGTCCGCCGCCAGGGCAGCAAAGTCGCCCTGCTGGTGTTCGGCGTGCAACTGGCCGAAGCCCTGAAAGTCGCCGAGACGCTGGACGCGACCGTGGTCGACATGCGTTTCGTCAAGCCGCTGGATGAAGCGCTGGTTCGCGAAATCGCCGGCAGCCACGAACTGCTGGTGACCGTCGAAGAAAACGCGATCATGGGCGGCGCCGGTGGCGCGGTCAGCGAATTCCTCGCTCGCGAGAACATCCTCAAGTCGGTGCTGCACCTGGGCTTGCCGGACATTTACGTCGAACACGCCAAGCCTGCGCAAATGCTGGCTGAGTGTGGTTTGGATGAGGCGGGAATCGAAGCGTCCATTCGCGAGCGCCTGCAACTGCTCAACATCTAAATCCCTGGATACATGCAACACCCTGTGGGAGCGGGCTTGCTCGCGAAAGCGTCGGATCATTCAACTGAGAAGTTGACTGTCACTCCGCCTTCGCGAGCAAGCCCGTTCCCACATTTGATTTGTGTGCGCCACGAAACACCAACGGACTACCAATGAAGTTCTCCCGCCTCGCCCTGCCCCTGCTTCTGCTGCCCACCGCTAACGCCTATGCCGACACCTTCGAACGCGACCAGGCCCTGAAGCTGCCCGACGTATTGATCAGCGCCAACCGCCAGGTCGAAGCACGCAATGACAGCAGCGCCGCCAACACCGTATTCACCCGCGAAGACATCGATCGCCTGCAACCCGAAAGCGTCACTGATCTGTTGCGTCGGGTGCCAGGCGTGCAAGTCTCGCAGACCGGCGGGCGCGGCAGCCTTCCGGGTATCTACATCCGCGGCACCCAGTCGGCCCAGAGCCTGGTGCTGGTGGATGGCCAACGCATTGGCAGCTCGACCTCCGGCGACAGCAACCTGCAACACATCAATATCGAGCAGGTCGAGCGCGTGGAAGTGCTGCGTGGCTCCCGCTCGGTGATTTACGGTAGCGATGCGATTGGCGGTGTGATCCAGATTTTCACCCGTCGTGGCGGCGAACAAGGTCTGCAGCCGCGGATGCACGTCGGCTTCGGCAGCAATCAGACCTGGGAGCGCGGCCTTGGCCTGTCCGGTGGTGATGAGCGAACCCGCTTCAACCTCGGCGCCAGCCTCGATGAAACCGCCGGGATCAATCGCACCCATGAGTCATACCCCAGCGACGGCGACCATGACGAGTACCGAAACCAGTCGTTCAGCCTGAGCTTGAGCCACGCACTCAGCGATGACATCGAAATCGGCGCCAACGCGTTGGATAACCGCGGCAAAAGCGAGTTCGACAACCCGTTCGGGCGCTTCGACATGAATACGTTCGAGTCGGTCCAACAGCAGCCCTACAACGAATTCGATGTGAGCAGTGTCAGCAGTTACATCGACGCGCGCATCAATGATCTGTGGAAAACCCGCATCGAGTTCGGCCACAGCGAAAACCGCGAGAAGACCCTGGACAAGCTCAGCGATGAGCGCAGCGTGTTCAACACCTACCGCGATTCGGTGAACTGGCAGAACGACCTGACGCTCAACGAGCGCAACAGTTTGCTGCTCGGCGGTGACTGGTATGAAGACCGCATCAACAGCAGCACCGCATTCGATGAGGACAGTCGCTGGAACCGTGCGGCGTACATCCAGCATCACTATCGGGCCGACAGTTTCTCCACAGAGCTGGGCTTGCGTCACGACGATAACCAGCAGTTCGGCAGCCAGAACACCTGGAGTGGCACCTTCACCCTGCCGCTGAACCCGGACAACGAAGTGCTGCTGACCTACAGCGAAGGCTTCCGCGCGCCGACGTTCAACGACCTGTACTACCCCGACTTCAGCAACCCGGACCTGAAGCCTGAAACCTCGAAAAGCTACGAGCTGCAATGGCGCAGCCAATTGACCGAGAACAGTCGCCTGGAGACGTCGCTGTATCGCACCGACCTTGAAGACGCGATCATCTTCGGCAGCAACTCGCGCCCCGAGAACGTTGCTTCCGCGCGAATCAACGGCTTCGAAGCCGCACTGAAGCAGGAACTGTTTGGCTGGCAGAGCAATCTTGGCATTGCGATCATCGACCCACGCGACCGTGACACGGGCCATACCCTGGCCCGTCGCGCGCGACGCACCTTGAGCTGGGACCTGGACCGACAGTTCGATCGCCTGGGCCTCGGCGCGAGTTGGCAAGCGGTCAGCAGCAGCTATGACGATCTGAACAATCAACAGCCGTTGGGTGGTTATGCATTGTTGGGACTGCGTAGCAGTTGGGAGCTCAATCGTGAAATCAGGCTGGAGCTGAAGGTCGATAACCTGCTGGACAAGGGTTACAGCCGGGCGTTGTACAGCTTCCAAGGTAGCCAGTACGGGTATCGCGAGGAAGGTCGGGCGTGGATGTTCGGGGTGACCTGGACGCCGGGGAGTTGACCTGAAGTTTTCGGCGCATGGAATGGCCTCATCGCGAGCAAGCTCGCTCCCACAGAATTGCGGTTGGATTACAGATTTGCGATCAAACCGGATCCCTGTGGGAGCGAGCTTGCTCGCGATGAAGGCACCTCGGTCTCAGAGGTCTGGCGCAATCAATTGGCAAAGCTTGGCGGTTGCCTCAATCATCTGCCCGCTCGGTCGCTCCAGGCCTTTATCTGTCACCAAACGCAATTGGCCCTGCTCCACCGCCGCCACCTGTGGCCAGGCTTTCCACGCATCGAGCTGCGCCTGTTCGCTGACCAGAATCACCTCGGGATTGCGCTGCAACACCGCTTCCACGCTGACTTGCGGTGCCGGTAGCTTCAGGTCACCAAATACGTTTTGCGCACCGCAGACCTCCAGTGCATCGCTGATGATCTGCTCACCGCCAACCGTATACAGCGGCCGATCCCAGACCTGATAAAACACCCGTAACGGCTTGTCCCGTCGATAGCGTTGGCGCAATTCATCCAGCCGCTGGCGTAAATCGCTGGCCAATGAAGTTCCGCGTTCAGGCCGACCAAGCTGAGCGGCAATGGCCTCGATCTGTGCGGCGAGCTGGTCCAGGCTGTGGGGTTCCGCGACGTAGGTGGGAATATTCAGACGCTTGAGCTGATCACGCTGGGCCGGGCCGACGCTACCGGGCCATAGCAGCAACAGATCGGGCTTCAGGCTGAGCAAGCGCTCCATGTCCAGCTGGCCATAGCGGCCAACGGAGGGCAGGTTCTTGAGTTCGGCAGGTCGTTCACCAGCGTCTAGCACACCGACCAGGAGGTCAGCGGAGCCCAGTTCAACGACGATTTCAGAGAGCGACGGGGCGAGGCTGACAACCCGTTCGACCGCGACTGCCGAGCCACTGACGGCCAGCAGCAACACCGCCAGCCAGATCGCGCGCATCAACCGAGTTGACGCGGAATACGGTAGAGGTAGAACAGCACGGCGGTCGACAGTGCCAGCAGCATCAGCGGCACGGCTTCGAGACCAACGAACACCGCCAGGGCACCGATCCAGGCCGGCAGCCCGGCGGCCAGGAATGCCGTGCGCCGCTTGGTCGCCAGACTGATCCAGGCGCCAGGTTCTTCAGGGGTATCGAGAGCTTTCTGGGTGGCGATCAGTGCGTGTTTGTAGGCACCGAAAAACTTCAGGCTGACAAACATCGAGGCAACGCCGGCGATGAACAACGGCATCGCCAACACCGGCAGAATGGCTTCGCTCTGGCCGAACACCGCGTTGATCACAAACAGCGGCAACAAGGCCAATGCCAGGTATTGCCACCAGTTGACGGACAGTCGCCGCCGCACCTGACCGCGGGTCACGCCCGATCTACCTCGCCCTGATGCTCATTGCCCATCATGTGGTCGAGCTTGCTGGCCTTGGTCGCCAGGTAGAGTCTGTTATGCGGGTTGTGGCCGGTGTGCAGCGGCACGCGCTCGGCGACCACGATACCCATGTCGGTCAAGGCCTTGACCTTGCGCGGGTTGTTGGTCATCAGGCGCAGGGACTTCACGCCCAGATGCTCCAGCATCGGCAGGCACATGGCGTAGTCACGCTGGTCGGCGGCAAAGCCCAGGCGTTCGTTGGCTTCGACGGTATCGGCGCCACCGTCCTGCAGCTCATAGGCACGGATCTTGTTAAGCAGGCCAATGCCACGGCCTTCCTGGCGCAGGTAGAGCAAGACGCCACGACCTTCGCGGGCGATGGCCTGCAAGGCGGCCTCCAGTTGCGAGCCGCAGTCGCAACGCTGGCTGAACAAGGCATCGCCCGTCAGGCATTCGGAGTGCAGCCGGCCGAGTACCGGGGCACCGTCGGCAATCTCACCCAGGCTCAGCACAACGTGCTCGCGGCCGGTGGCTTCATCGAGAAAGCCATGCATGGTGAATTGCGCAAAAGGCGTTGGCAGCTTGGAAGCGGCGACAAAAACGACAGGCACCGGTGTGCTCCTGATCTAAAAGTCTGAAGATTCGCAGAGCCGGCATTGTAACAGCAGGTTCCGGAGGACGCTTAGGCTGAATTATCGGCGATAACTATCAAAATGTTTGATATACGCCCCGACACAGACCCTGTGGGAGCGAGCCTGCTCGCGATTGCGTGCTGTCAGCGACATCAATATTGACTGATACTCCGCCATCGCGAGCAGGCTCGCTCCCACAGGGTTCTATGTCGGTCATCGGATCTGGAAAGCATTCGAATCAAACGGTCAGGCGAAAAACCACACCAGTCCCTGCATCGCCAACCAGGCGAACACCCCGGCCAGGACATCATCGAGCATGATGCCGACGCCGCCATGTACGTGCCGGTCAATCCAGCGAATTGGCCATGGCTTGAGAATGTCGAAGAAGCGGAACATCAGGAAACCCGCCAGCAACCACTGCCAGCCTTCCGGCACCAGCCACAGGGTTATCCACATCCCGACCATTTCGTCCCAGACGATGCCTTCATGGTCGTGTACCCGCAAATCGTCGGCCACTTTGCCGCACAGCCAGAAGCCGAACAGCATGGTGATGCCCAGCATCAGCCAGTAACCCCAGTCGGGCAGCATCTGCCACAACGGGATAAAGGGCAGCGCAACCAACGACCCCCAAGTACCGGGCGCCTTTGGCAAGGTGCCCGAGCCAAAGCCGAACGCCAGGAAATGCCACGGATTGCGCCAGACCGACGGCGGTACGAATTCCGCCGGGACCTGTTTGGGATGATCTGTCACGGTGACTCCCGAAAATGTTGATAACCCCGGGTTTGCGGGGTGATGTCTTTGCCATCGGCGTCCAGCAGCCTCACGCCCTGCCCGGTTACCACCCGCCCAATCACATGGATCGGCCAGCCGTCGGCCAGCAATAGCGGCAACTCGACGGACGGTAAGGTGAAGGCCAGGACGTAATCGTCGCCGCCGCTCAGGGCCGCGACCTGTGCGGCCGAATGACCGAGAAAGTCGACCAGGCTCTGCGACAGCGGCAAACGATCCCGCTCGACTTCGATTCCGACCTTCGAAGCCAGCGCGATATGCCCGCAATCAGCGAGCAGGCCGTCAGAGATATCCATTGCCGAAGTGGCCTTGCCCCGTAGCGCCTGACCCAATCCGAGCTGCGGTTGCGGTGACCAGTAATGCGCCAGCAACGGCTCGGCAATGCTCGCTTCGGCTGTGCGCTGGCCGAGCACCAAGGGCAAGGCGCCGGCGGCATTGCCCAGGTTGCCGCCGACACACAACAGGTCCCCCGGTTGCGCACCGCTGCGGGTCAGCGCCAGACCGGCCGGCACGCGCCCGAACACGGTCATGGTCAGGCTCAGCGGCCCACGGGTCGTGTCACCGCCCACCAGCGCCACGCCGCAGCTTTGCGCCATCTGGTTCAAACCACGGGCATAGGCTTGCAGCCAATCGGCGGTCACCGTCGGCAAGGTCAGGGCAAGGGTAAAGGCAATCGGGGTGGCGCCCATGGCAGCCAGGTCGCTGACGGCCACGGCCAGCGAACGCTGACCGAGCAGAAACGGATCGCAGGGATCGGCGAAGTGCACGCCGGCCACCAACGTATCGGTAGAAATTGCCAACTGCTCCCCGGGAGGAACAGCCAGCAAGGCGCAGTCATCACCGATCCCGAGGGCAACGCCTTCGCCGCCCTGCGCACAAGGCGCGGCGGCGAAGAAATTGCGGATCAGCTCAAACTCGCCCATGGCTTCGTGTCGACATTCCAAGCGCCGATCAGCGCTTGAAAGCCTTCACTTCAGCTTCACGCAGACGCGGGGCCAGCTTGTCGAGCACACCGTTGACGAACTTGTGGCCGTCGGTGGAACCGAAGACCTTGGCCAGTTCGATACCCTCGTTGATCACAACGCGGTACGGCACGTCGGCGCGCTTGAGCAGTTCCCAGGTGGACAGGCGCAGAACCGCCAGTTCAACCGGGTCCAGTTCTTCGATGGTCAAGTCCAGGCATGGCGTGAGCGCGGTGTCGATTTCGGTCTTGAACTGCGGAACCCCGTGCAGGATCTCGCGGAAGTAGGCGCCATCGACATCGGTGAAATCGTTATCGACCCGGAACTGCGCTTCGATTTCGTTCAGCGATTGCTTGGCCATGTGCCATTGGTACAGCGCCTGGGTCGCGAGCTGACGGGCTTCGCGACGCTTGACGCTTTTCGATGGCTTGCCGGCATCCGCAGGCTTTGGATCGCGCGGGTTGAAACGATCGCTTTCGTCGCTAATCACTTGGCCTCCAACTGCGCCAGCAGGCTAACCATTTCCAGAGCGGACAGGGCAGCTTCAGCACCTTTGTTACCGGCCTTGGTGCCGGAACGTTCAATGGCTTGCTCGATGGAATCAACGGTCAGGACGCCGAAAGCGACCGGAACGCCGAACTCCATGGACACCTGGGCCAGGCCCTTGGTGCACTCGCCCGCCACGTATTCGAAGTGCGGAGTGCCGCCACGAATGACCGCGCCCAGGGCGATGATTGCCGCGAATTCGCCTTTCTGGGCGACTTTCTGCGCAACCAGCGGGATTTCGAAGGCGCCAGGTGCGCGGATGATGGTGATGTCGCTTTCGCTCACGCCGTGGCGAACCAGGGCATCAACTGCACCGCTGACCAGACTTTCAACGACGAAGCTGTTGAAACGGCCCACTACCAGAGCGTAGCGGCCTTTAGGGGCGATGAAGGTACCTTCGATGGTCTTCAGGGTCATTCGATAGATCTCTTAAAGAGCCGGGACGCGTCTCGTACGCGTCCCTCGGTGATATTTGAACCGCGAATTCAAGGCCGGAAACAACCGGTCATTATTCGGAGGGCACGTATTCTACAACTTCCAGATCGAAACCGGATATCGCATTAAATTTCATGGGTGCCGACATCAGGCGCATTTTGCGTACACCCAGGTCACGCAGGATCTGCGAACCGGCACCGACAGTGCTGTAGGTGGTCGGTTTTTTCACCACGGCGTGATCGGCGGTTTCGCGGATGTGCGCGAGCAACACGTCGCCATCGAGCGGGTGACCGAGCAACAGCACAACACCGCTGCCGGCCTCGGCAACCGTGGCCATGGCGGCGCGCAGGCTCCAGCGGCCTGGTTGCTTGACCATCAGCAGGTCACGCAGCGGGTCCATGTTGTGCACCCGAACCAGGGTCGGTTCTTCGGCGCAGACATTGCCCAGGGTCAGTGCCATGTGCACGTCGCCTTCCACCGAATCACGATAGGTCACCAGGTTGAATTGGCCCAGTTCGCTGTCCAGTGGCTGCTCGGCAATCCGCTGAACGGTACGTTCGTGGATCATCCGGTAGTGAATCAGGTCGGCGATGGTGCCGATCTTGATGTCGTGTTCGGCGGCAAAAGCTTCCAACTCGGCCCGACGGGACATGGTGCCGTCGTCGTTCATCACTTCGCAGATCACGCCGCTCGGCTCGAAACCGGCCATGCGCGCCAGGTCGCACGCCGCTTCGGTGTGGCCGGCGCGGGCCAGGGTACCGCCGGCCTGGGCCATCAGCGGGAAGATGTGACCGGGGCTGACGATGTCTTCAGCCTTGGCATCACGGGCGGCGGCAGCCTGCACGGTGCGCGCACGGTCGGCGGCGGAAATGCCGGTGGTCACGCCGGTGGCCGCTTCGATCGATACAGTGAACTTGGTGCCGAAACCGGAACCGTTGCGCGGTGCCATCAACGGCAGCTTGAGCAGTTCGCAGCGCTCGCGGCTCATCGGCATGCAGATCAGGCCACGGGCGTGCTTGGCCATGAAGTTGATGTGCTCGGGCTTGCAGCACTCGGCGGCCATGATCAGGTCGCCTTCGTTCTCGCGGTCTTCGTCATCCATGAGGATGACCATCTTGCCTTGGCGGATGTCTTCAACCAGTTCTTCGATGCTATTGAGCGCCACAAGGCACCCCCTTGAGTCAGGATTTGAGGTAGCCGTTGGCGGCCAGAAAGCTTTCGGTAATGGTGCTGCCGGCAGTCGGCTCGGCGGCCTTATCGCCCAGTAGCAGGCGCTCCAGATAACGGGCCAGCAAGTCCACTTCCAGATTCACCCGGCGGCCTGGCTGGTACGACGCCATGATGGTTTCGCTCAGGGTGTGAGGAATGATGGTCAGCAGGAACTCGGCGCCATCGACCGCGTTCACGGTCAGGCTGGTGCCGTCAACGGTGATCGAGCCTTTATGGGCGATGTACTTGGCCAGGTCCTTCGGCGCGCGGATACGGAATTCCACGGCCCGCGCGTTCTCGGTACGGGCAACCACTTCGCCCACGCCGTCGACGTGACCGCTGACCAGATGCCCGCCGAGGCGAGTGGTCGGGGTCAGGGCTTTTTCCAGATTGACCGGGCTGCCACTTTTCAGGTCGTTCATGGCGGTGCAGTCGAGGGTTTCGCGACTGACGTCCGCCGCAAAGCCATTGCCCGGCAACTCAACGGCGGTCAGGCACACGCCGTTGACCGCGATGCTGTCGCCCAGTTTGACGTCGCTCAGGTCGAGCTTGCCGGTTTCGACGTAAACCCGTACATCACCGCCCTTTGGGGTCAATGCACGAATACTGCCGATGGATTCGATGATGCCGGTAAACATGAGGTTCTCCTCGAGAACAAAGCCAGCGCTGTAGCGTTGACCGGAAATTATACGCTCGCGGTTGACGTAGGAATGGCAATGACTCGCCAGTCATCGCCCACTGCGCGAATTTCGATGATTTTAAGCTCGGGCGCATCCTTCATTTGCGCGAGCGGCCAGTCCAGCAGCGGCCGCGCCGAGGAACCCAAAAACTTGCCGGCAATGAAAATCTGGAACTCGTCCACCAGACCGAGTTGGGCAAAGGCACCTGCCAGGCGCGGGCCGGCCTCGACCAACACCTCATTGACACCACGGGCTGCGAGTTCAACCAATAGCTGGCGCAGATCGACCTGACCATCATAGCCGGGCACGATCAGGCATTCCGGGCCGTTGGCGTATTGCTCTTCCACCGCCACGCAGGTAGCGACCAGCGCCGGGCCGGCCTTGAAGAACGGTGCATCCAGCGGCACCCGCAGGCGCCCGTCGACCAACACCCGTAGCGGTGGTCGGCTCATGGCCAGTGCCGTTTGTTCAGCATCCAGACCCAGTTCATCGGCGCGCACGGTCAACCGTGCGTTGTCCACCAGCACGGTATCGGCACCGGTCAGTACCACACTGGCTTGCGCGCGCAGACGCTGAACGGACGAGCGCGCCGCCGGGCCGGTGATCCACTGGCTTTCGCCGCTTTCCATCGCCGTGCGCCCGTCCAGGCTCATGGCCAACTTGACCCGTACGAACGGCAAACCGTACTCCATGCGTTTCAGAAAGCCCTGATTGAGCTTGCGCGCCTCGCCTTCCAGCACGCCGCTTTCGGTGGCGATGCCGGCTTGGGCCAGGCGTTGCAGACCGCGACCGGCGACTTCCGGGTTCGGGTCCTGCATCGCCGCGACAACGCGGGCCACACCGGCATTCACCAGTGCATCGGCGCAAGGCGGTGTGCGGCCGTGGTGGCTGCAAGGTTCAAGCGTCACGTAAGCGGTGGCGCCACGAGCCTGCTCACCGGCCGCGCGCAGGGCGTGGACTTCAGCGTGGGGCTCGCCGGCGCGCTCATGCCAGCCTTCGCCGACAATCTGCCCGCCCTGCACAATCACGCAACCGACCCGCGGATTGGGGTGCGTCGTGTAATGCCCCTTGCGCGCCAGTTCCAGGGCACGGGCCATGAAATGGGCATCGAGGATGGCTTGTTCTGCGGGAGTGGTCATTCTTTCACCGGTTCACGGGCCAGGCGATCGATCTCTTCGCGGAACTCGTTGAGGTCCTGGAAGCGGCGATATACCGAAGCGAAGCGGATGTAGGCGACTTCGTCGAGCTTCTGCAGCTCGGCCATCACCAGTTCGCCGACCACGAGGGATTTGACCTCGCGTTCGCCGGTGGCGCGCAGTTTGTGTTTGATATGCACCAGCGACGACTCGAGGCGCTCAACACTCACCGGGCGCTTTTCCAGCGCGCGCTGCATGCCGGCGCGGAGTTTTTCTTCGTCGAACGGCTGGCGACTGCCGTCGGTTTTGATCAGGCGCGGCAACACCAGTTCAGCCGTCTCGAACGTCGTGAAGCGCTCGCCGCAGGCCAGGCATTCACGCCGGCGGCGCACCTGTTCGCCCTCGGCGACCAGACGCGAGTCGATGACCTTGGTGTCGTTGGCACCGCAGAAGGGACAGTGCATGGTGGCAGGCAACAAAAAAAGGGAGGGCCATGGTAGCGCATCCCGGTGGCAAGACAAGCCATAGGGTTTGCGGTATACAGACGGGATGATCACTTGATCCATGGAATTCAGCTTTATGGAGCCACCAATGTCGTTACGTCCGCTCATTTTGCTCAGTGTTTTCAGCCTGCTGGTGGCTTGCGGCAGCGATGCACCCAAGCCCCAGCCGCCAACGCCTGGCCCGGCGCCACAGCAAGCGCAGAAGAAGGCCCGGGAGGCCGCCGAGCTCGGTCCTCTGCCCGCCTATCAGCGTGAACTGAGCGGCACCTTGCAAGGCGTACCGGCCGGTGCTGAAGTCGAACTGGCATTGCTGGTGATCGACGATAAGGACCGCCCGCAACAATTGCTCGCCAGTTCCAGCCTGATCGGCAACAACCAGGTGCTGGCGTTTCACCTGCGTTTCAATCCGGAAGCCTTCCCGGTCGGGTCCCGTGTTGAACTGCGAGGCCGCGCCAGTCAGTCCGGGCAGTTGATCCTGCACTTGCCATCGCAGCTGATTACCCAGCCGACCACCCAGGCCTTGGGCCAACTGCAATTCGTCAAAGCCCCATGAGTGCACCGCTCGACCTGCAAAAGGCGTTGGGTGAACTGCTCGGTGATGCGCAATTGGTCGCCTGTGAGTTACCAGGGACCGACCTGAAGTTGTGGCTGATCGACGGCGACAACATGGACCGCGCCTTCAGCCCGGAAGAGACCCGGCGCATCCTGCATGAGCCGCCATACTGGAGTTTCTGCTGGGCCAGCGGCCTGGCCGTGGCCCGTTATCTGGCCGAAAACCCGCATTGGGTCGAAGGCAAGCGGGTGCTGGATTTCGGTGCCGGTTCCGGGGTGGCGGGGATTGCCGCTGCCAAGGCCGGCGCACTCGAAGTGCTGGCCTGCGACCTCGACCCGCTGGCGATTGCCGCGTGTCGGGCCAATGCCGAGCTCAATGACGTAGAGCTCAACTACTCGACGGATTTTTTCGCCGAGGCCGATCGCTTCGATTTGATCCTGGTGGCGGATGTGCTTTACGACCGGGCCAACCTGCCGCTGCTCGACCAGTTCCTCAGCCGCGGCCGAGAGGCGCTGGTGGCGGATTCCCGAGTGCGGGATTTTCGCCATCCGTTGTACCGGCGCATAGAGATGCTGGAGGCGATGACCCTGCCGGATCTGGCCGAGCCCCACGAGTTTCGGCATGTGAGCCTGTACCACGCGCAACGCTAGCTAAAAGCTTCGCGAGCAGGCTCGCTCCTACCCTGGATCCGTGTCGTCCACAAATCCCCTGTGGGAGCGAGCTTGCTCGCGATGACGTCCTGTCAGACGAAACATCTCTAACGGCCTCCCCGCTTCCGGCGCGCCCCCACCAAGCCGTATAGTTGCCCCATTCACGCTTTTACGAGATTGCCCATGAGTCAGGAAACGCCGTACATCTTCGACGCCACGACTGCCGATTTCGACCAGTCGGTGATCGAGAACTCTTTCCACAAGCCGGTGCTGGTGGATTTCTGGGCCGAATGGTGCGCGCCCTGCAAAGTGCTGATGCCGATGTTGCAGAGCATTGCCGAGAGCTATCAGGGTGAGTTGCTGCTGGCCAAGGTCAACTGCGACCTCGAACAAGACATCGTCGCCCGCTTCGGCATTCGCAGCCTGCCGACCGTGGTGCTGTTCAAGGACGGTCAGCCTGTCGACGGCTTTGCCGGTGCCCAGCCGGAATCCGCTGTGCGCGCCCTGCTCGAACCCCATGTGCAGATGCCGCCACCGGCCGCCGCCGATCCGTTCGAACAGGCCCAGGCGCTGTTCGACGACAGCCGGTTTGCCGATGCCGAAGCGCTGCTCAAAGTGATCCTGGGTGAAGACAACACCAACGCCAAGGCGCTGATCCTGTACGCCCGCTGCCTGACCGAGCGCGGTGAACTGGGTGAAGCGCAAGCCGTGCTGGATGCGGTCAAGAGCGACGAACACAAGGCCGCGCTGGCCGGCGCCAAGGCACAGATCAAGTTTCTCGGTTTGGCCAAGGACCTGCCGGATGCCGCCGACCTGAAGGCCCGACTGGCGAAAGACCCGCTGGACGATGAGGCGATCTATCAACTGGCGATCCAGCAACTGGCCCGTCAGCAGTACGACGCCGCGCTGGATGCCTTGCTGAAGTTGTTCATCCGCAACCGCAGCTACAGCGAAGGTTTGCCGCACAAGACCTTGCTGCAGGTGTTCGAATTGCTGGGCAACGATCATCCGTTGGTGAGCACGTACCGCCGCAAGTTGTTTGCGGCACTGTACTAATCACGCCCTTGTAGGAGCGAGCTTGCTCGCGATGGACGCCAACGATAACGATGGCTAGCTGTGTAATCGCGGCGCTCTGGCATCTCTCGCGAGCAAGCTCGCTCCTACAACCAGCTATAGATCGGTGTATCACCGCCGCTCACCACCTTCACCTCGGGACTATGGCGCAAACGCACTAACAGGCGCTTGCCCGCCGCCGCACTGCCGGTCAGGCCTTCCAATTGATCGAGCAAATCCGGCCCGCTCAACTGCCCGGCCTTGCGCAGCAAATCTCTGGCTATCTGCCACAACGCATCATCCTGATTCAGCGGTTTCGCCGCTGGCACGCTGACTGGGGATTTCTCCACCTGCAACTGCGCCCCTAGTCGCGCCCAGTCCGCGTCGTCCATCTCCAGGGTCAAATCCACCGGCCAGTCGCCGATGCTTCCGCGAATTCGCAACATAGGTCTGCTCCCGCACATTTCATCCCTGCATGCTCCCATGGGACTTGTGCAACGCCAAGCAGGCAGTCAAACTCTCCGCACTTGCGTTATAAGATTACATAACATTTTCTTCATTTTACTTTTCGGAGACTCGTCATGCGTCGTCTGCTTCTCGCTCTGCCGTTTGCCATGTTGCCGCTGGCTGTCGCCCATGCCGCCGACGAACACGATCATGAGCATGGCAGCCTGGCCGCCCACGAACATGGCGTGGGACGCCTGAACGCTGCGCTGGACGGCAAGACCCTGGAGCTGGAGCTGGAAAGCCCGGCCATGAACCTGGTGGGTTTCGAGCACGTCGCCACCAGCGACGCAGACAAAGCCAAAGTCGCCGCCGCCCGCGCGCAACTCGAGCAACCACTGGCCCTGTTCAACCTGCCAAAGGCCGCTGGTTGCGTGGTGGAAAACCAGGAACTGGAAAGCCCGCTGTTCGGCGACAAGCCCGATGCTGACGATGATCACGACGAAGACGCCAAGGACGAAGACGGCCACGAACATCACCATGATCACAGCGAAATCCACGCTCACTATCAGTTCACCTGCGCCACGCCGGCGGCACTGAAGTCGCTGGACCTGGCGACTCTCTTCAATAGCTTCCCGGCGACCCGGACAATTCAGGTACAACTGATCGGCCCGAGCGGGCAGCAAGGGGTTGAAGTGACGGCCAAGGCTGCCAACCTGAAATTCTGAATTCACTGAAGATCCCTTGTAGGAGCGAGCCTGCTCGCGAAGGCGTCGTATCAGTCTGCATCAATGTCTCTGACACACCGCATTCGCGAGCAGGCTCGCTCCCACAGGTCAATCAACACCCATGAAATCGGCTAAATGACCCAAGCACTCATCGAACTGTCCGACCTGGGCTTCAGCTGGCCCGGTCACCCGCCGCTGCTGGACATCCCGGCGTTTCGCCTGGAGCGCGGGGAAACCCTGTTTCTCAAAGGCCCCAGCGGCAGCGGCAAGACCACCCTGCTCGGCCTGCTCGGCGGCGTGCAAAAGCCTGATCGCGGCAGCATCCGCCTGCTCGGCCAGGAGCTGACGCAACTTTCGGCCGGCGCCCGAGACCACTTTCGCGTCGACCACACCGGCTACATTTTCCAGCAGTTCAATCTGCTGCCATTTCTGTCGGTGCGCGAAAACGTCGAACTGCCCTGCCACTTCTCCAGACTGCGCGCCGAACGGGCGAAACAACGCCACGGCAGCGTCGACAAAGCGGCGGCGACGCTGCTCGCCCACCTGGGTTTGAAGGATGAAAACATCCTCGCTCGTCGCGCCGACTCGCTGTCCATCGGCCAGCAGCAACGGGTCGCCGCCGCCCGCGCGCTGATCGGGCAACCGGAACTGGTGATCGCCGACGAGCCGACCTCGGCCCTCGATTACGACGCCCGCGAGAACTTCATTCGCCTGCTGTTCGCCGAGTGCCGCGAAGCCGGGTCGAGCCTGTTGTTCGTCAGCCACGACCAGAGCCTGGCGCCGCTGTTCGACCACAACCTGTCGCTGGCCGAACTCAATCGCGCCGCCACCCCGTCCGAGGTCTGAGATGTATCTGTTTCGTCTAGCCATGGCCAGCCTGGCTAACCGCCGCTTCACCGCGATCCTCACGGCGTTCGCCATTGCCTTGTCGGTGTGCCTGTTGCTGGCAGTGGAGCGCGTGCGCACCGAAGCCAAGGCCAGCTTCGCCAGCACCATCAGCGGCACCGACCTGATCGTCGGCGCCCGCTCCGGCTCGGTGAACCTGTTGTTGTACTCGGTGTTCCGCATCGGCAACGCCACCAACAACATCCGCTGGGACAGCTTCGAACACTTCGCCAGCAACCCGAAAGTAAAGTGGGCGATCCCGATGTCCCTCGGCGATTCCCATCGTGGCTACCGGGTGATGGGCACCACCGAAGCCTACTTCGAGCATTATCAGTACGGTCGCCAGCAACACCTGCAACTGAGCGATGGCCGCGCCTTCGCTACCGACCCGTTCGAAGTGGTGCTCGGTGCCGAAGTGGCCGATGCGCTGCACTACAAACTCGGCGACAAACTGGTGCTGGCCCACGGCGTGGCAGCGATCAGCCTGGTCAAGCACGACGACAAACCGTTCACCGTGGTCGGCATTCTCAAGCGTACCGGCACGCCGGTGGACCGCACGCTGCACATCAGCCTCGGTGGCATGGAAGCGATTCACATCGACTGGCATAACGGCGTGCCGGCCCGGGGCGAGGGGCGCATCACGGCCGATCAGGCGCGCAACATGGACCTCACGCCGCAGGCGATCACCGCGTTCATGCTCGGTCTCAACAACAAGATTTCGACCTTTGCCCTACAACGGGAAATCAACGAATTCCGCGGTGAGCCGATGCTGGCGATCTTGCCGGGCGTGGCGTTGCAAGAGCTGTGGAGCCTGATGGGCACCGCGGAAAAAGCCTTGTTCGTGGTCTCGCTGTTTGTGGTGCTGACCGGGTTGATCGGCATGCTCACGGCCATTCTCACCAGCCTCAATGAACGCCGCCGGGAAATGGCGATCCTGCGCTCGGTGGGCGCACGCCCCTGGCACATCGCGACGCTGTTGGTGCTCGAGGCCTTTGCCCTGGCGCTATCGGGTGTGATCGCCGGCGTGGCGTTGCTGTATGTGTGCATCGCGGCGGCCCAGGGTTATGTGCAAGCCAACTACGGTCTGTTCCTGCCGCTGTCCTGGCCGAGCGAGTATGAATGGACGTTGCTCGGTGGCATCCTGATCGCCGCGCTGCTGATGGGCAGCGTGCCGGCCTGGCGCGCCTATCGCCAATCCCTGGCCGATGGCCTGTCGATCCGTTTATGAGGACGTTGAAAATGCCCCGCGCTGTACTTGCGCTGTTGATGCTGGTTGCCCTGCCCCTGTGGGCGGCCCAGCCAAAGGACCTGACCTGGTCGGAGATGATCCCGCCCGACGCGCCGAAAGAGGTGCCGAACATGACGCCGCTGCACGATCTGTCGCAGATGAGCAGCACGCTCTCGGCAGAGTCGGCGCCAGCAGCCAGGCAGGACATGCCCAACGCACCGGTGGTCAAGACCCTCGACGGCCAGAACATTCGCCTGCCGGGCTACATCGTGCCGCTGGAAGTAAGCGAGGAAGGCCGCACCACCGAGTTTCTGCTGGTGCCGTATTTCGGCGCCTGCATCCATGTGCCGCCACCGCCGTCGAACCAGATCGTGCACGTCAAGAGCGAAGTCGGCGTGAAGCTCGACGAGTTGTATCAGCCTTACTGGATCGAAGGCGCGTTGCAGGTCAAGGCGTCCACCAGCGAGTTGGCGGATGCCGGGTATCAGATGGAGGCGGACAAGATTTATCTGTATGAATTGCCGGAGTGAGTCCGGTAGTCATGTGTTGTTTGATAGTCAGTCATCGCGAGCAGGCTCGCTCCCACAGGTGATCGCTACCCTTGTGGGAGCGAGCCTGCTCGCGATGAGGTCATCAAAATCACCACAAAATCCAACCCCTTCCCACTTTCATTGAGCTGCATCAAAAGACCGAATAGTTAGCCGGCTTACCATTGGACATCGAACACTTTTAACGTCCTCTGGAGCCCCCATGAACAAGTCCATGCTCAGCGCTTCGCTGGTTGCCCTCGCGCTCGCAGCCCCGCTCGCCCACGCCTTTGAGGCCGGCGACATTCTCATTCGTGCCGGCGCAATCACCGTCAACCCGGAAGCCGACAGCTCCAGCGTCAAGGTCGATCAAGGCCCGCTCGCAGGTGCCGACCTGGGTGGCAAGGCGACCATGAGCAGCGACACACAACTGGGCTTGAACTTCGCCTACATGCTCACCAACCACCTGGGTATCGAGCTGCTGGCGGCCACACCGTTCGAGCATGACGTGAAACTCAAGGGCACGGCCCTGAGCGCGGCCAACGGCAAACTCGGCACCCTCAAGCACCTGCCGCCGACCTTGAGCCTGGTGTACTACCCGCTGGATCCGAAGTCGGCCTTCCAGCCGTACGTCGGCGGCGGCATCAACTACACCTATATCTACGACGAACACGTTGGCAGCCAAGCGCAGTCCGCCGGTTTCAGCAACTTCAAGGCGGAAAACTCCTGGGGCCTGGCGTGGCAGGTCGGTGCTGACTACATGCTGACTGACAACATCTTGATCAACGCCCAGGTGCGCTACATCGACATCGATACCCGCGCCACCGTCGAGAACAACTCGATTGCCCCAGGTACCCGGGCACGTGTGGACGTCGATGTAGACCCGTTCATCTACATGGTGGGTCTGGGTTACAAGTTCTAAGCGACATCGCTGGAAGAATGTTCACGTGGTGGTGAACCTGGCTGTTGTGGCGAGGGAGCTTGCTCACGCCGGGTTGCGAAGCAGCCCCAGACCAGGCAGAAGCGGTGACTCAGAAAAACCGCATTGACTGGATTGACGACTGCTACGCAGTCGAGCGGGACGATGCGGCGATCCGACAAGCTCCCTCGCCACAGGAATTGCACAAGTTGTAAGTAAATTCCGGCCACAAAAAAGGCGCCCTTCATGGGCGCCTTTTTTGTGGCCGCAGAACCTCAGCGCCCCAGCAACCGCGCCAGCCCCTCGCGCATCGGGGTTTGCTCAGTGGTACTGAAGCGTTCCAACAAACGCCGGTTGTTCGCCCGGGAATGACGAATGTCACCGGAGCGCGCCGGGCCGTAGCTCACCGGTGGCAACTTGCCGACCACGGCTTCGAGCGCTTCGAGCATTTGCTTGAGGGTCGTCGCCTGGTTCCAGCCAACGTTGACCGCACCGACTTCGACCTGGGGCATTTCGATGGCCTGCACCAGCAAGTCGACCAGGTCTTCGACGTAGACAAAATCCCGGGTCTGCTCACCGTCGCCGAACACCGTGATCGGCAAGCCCTTCAGTGCGCGCTCGCTGAATATGCTGATCACCCCGGAGTACGGCGAGGACGGATCCTGGCGCGGGCCGAAGATGTTGAAGAAACGGAAAATCACCGGTTCCAGCGCATGCTGGCGGCGGTAGAAGTCGAAGTAATGCTCGCTGGCCAGTTTGTCCACCGCGTAAGGCGTCAATGGCGCCTTGGGCGTGTCTTCGTCGATCGACTCACCTTCGCCATTGTTGCCATACACCGCCGCACTGGAGGCAAACAGCACGCGTTTGACCCCGGTCTGGCGCATGGCTTCGCAGACGTTCAGCGTGCCGATGAAGTTGCTCTGGTGCGTGCGCACCGGATCGTCCACCGAGGCCTGCACCGAAGCCACGGCCGCCAGGTGCGCCACGGCGCTGCACCCGGCCATCGCCTGAGCGACCAAAGCCGCATCGGCCACGTCGCCGACGATCAGTTCGACCCTGGGATTATCCAGCGGCAAATTGCTGCGCTTGCCGGTGGACAGGTCATCGAGAATCCGCACCGCATGGCCTTTGGCAAGCAGGGCGTCAGTCAGGTGTGAACCAATGAAACCGGCACCACCGGTGATCAAAACGGGGCCGTCAGCCATGGCGATAGAACCTGTCCAGTAGGCCGGGAAGCGCCGCACGCCAGGCGCGCGGTTTGATCCCGAAGGTGTGCAGAATTTTCTTGCAGGCCAAGACCGCGTGTTGCGGCTCTTCGGCTGCATCCGGACGCGCGGCGTGGGCCTGGGCGGTCGGGGCTTCGATGGCCAGCGGGTGCAGGCTGCGGGCTTCGGTCAGAATCGCCTGCCCCAGCGCCAGCGGCGTGGTCGCCTCATGCCCGGCGTAGTGGTAGGTGCCCCACAGCGGCGCGGCGCAATCGAGTTGCTTGAGCACTGAAATGATCACACGGGCGGCATCGTCGACCGGCGTCGGATTGCCGCGTCGGTCGTCGGCCATCAGCAGTTCTTCGGGTTGTTCGGCACGGGCGAGGAAGCGTCCAAGGGCGCCATCCGGGCTGTCGTCCAGCAGCCAGCCGAAACGCAGCAGCACGTGTTGCGGGCAGGTGGCGCGCACGCTTTGCTCGATCCGCCACAAGGCCTGACCACGCAAGCCCAATGGCACGGGTTCGTCTTTTTCGCTGTAGGCGGTGGCGCGGGAGCCGTCGAACACGCGATAGCTGGAAGGTTGCAGCAGGACTATGTTGTGGTGCTGGCACAGTTCCGCCAGACGCTCGATCGCGCGCTCCTGGCCGGCCAGGCGCGATTCGCTCACTGCCTCTGCCTGAAACCAGTCGAAGTAGTAGGCAAGGTTGATCAACGCATCGGGACGGGTGTCGTCGAGCAGTTGAGTCAGGCTCGCGGCATCCCAGCCGTTTTCGGGCGGGCGGGGGGCGAGGAAACCGATGTCTTCCTCCGCACCGAGGCGAATCAGCGCCTGCCCAAGGGCATTTCCGCCGCCCAGTAACATAAGGCGCATTCGCATAGAGTCAGCAGGCCCAGTCTGATTGAAACAATGGCGTTATCGACACCGCGCCCAGGCGATGTCGTTGGTAATTGCCGGAATCGTTGCATTTTGCGGGTTTAGTGCGCAACCGTCACCCGTAAAGTGTAGATGTCCGACTTTTGCGGTGCCTGGACTGGCCTCATCGCGAGCAAGCTCGCTCCCACAGTGGGCCGGTGTACACAAAACCATTGTGGGAGCGAGCTTGCTCGCGATGAGGCCCTGTCAGTCAACAGAGATCCCCGAGCGGTACTTGCAACTTCCCGTCCCCACCCGCATAAATTGCTGCATGAACCTGCCCATCCCCGCAGACAGTGCCCTGAGCGGCTTTCACCCTGCCGTCAGCGCCTGGTTCAGCCACACGTTCGCAGCGGTCACCGCCGCCCAGGCCCGGGCGTGGCCGTTGATCCGCCAGCGCCGCTCGACTTTGGTCGCCGCGCCCACCGGTTCCGGCAAGACCCTCACCGCCTTTCTCGCCGTCATCGACGACCTGGTGCACCGTGGCCTGGAAAGCCCCGAAGGCTTGCCCAACGCCACCCTGGTGGTCTACGTCTCGCCGCTCAAGGCGCTGTCCAACGACATCCAGATCAACCTGCAAACCCCGCTGGTCGGCATTACCGAGCAATTGCGCGTGATGGGCCTGCCGCAATTGCAGATCAGCACCGCCGTGCGCACCGGCGATACGCCGCAAAAAGACCGTTCGGCGATGCGCAAAACGGCGCCGCACATTCTGGTGACCACGCCGGAATCCCTGTATGTGCTGCTCGGCTCCGACTCCGGCCGGCAGATGCTCGGCACCGCACAAACGGTGATCGTCGACGAAATCCACGCCATGGCCGCCAGCAAGCGCGGCAGTCACCTGGCCCTGAGCCTTGAACGCCTGCAAGCACTCTGCCCGGAGCCGCTGCTGCGCATCGGTCTGTCTGCCACGCAAAAACCCATCGAAGCCGTCTCGCGCTTCCTGGTCGGTCACAACCGCCCGTGCGAGATCGTCGACATCGGCCACGCCCGTCCCCGCGACCTGGACATCGAAGTGCCGCCCGTGCCGCTATCGGCCGTGATGGCCAACGATGTCTGGGAACTGGTGTACGACCGTCTCGCCGCCCTCGCCCGGGAACACCGGACCACGCTGATTTTCGTCAACACCCGGCGCCTGGTCGAACGCCTGAGCCGGCACCTGAGCGAGCGCCTGGGCAAGGATGCCGTGGCGGCCCATCACGGCAGCCTGGCCAAGGAATTTCGCCTCGATGCCGAGCAGCGTCTCAAGCGCGGCGACCTGCAAGTGCTGATCGCCACGGCGTCGCTGGAACTGGGGATCGACATCGGCGACGTCGACCTGGTGTGCCAGATCGCCTCGCCGCGTTCGATTGCCGGCTTTCTGCAACGGGTCGGCCGTTCCGGGCATCAGGTCGGCGGCACGCCCAAGGGCCGTTTGTTCGCCACCACTCGCGACGACCTGATCGAATGCGCCGCGCTGCTCGACTGCGTGCGCCGGGGCGAACTCGATATCTTGTTGATACCGCAAGCGCCGCTGGACGTGCTGGCGCAGCAGATCATCGCCGAGGTCAGTTGTCAGGAGTGGCCGGAGCAAGCGCTGCTGGAAATGCTGCGCCGCGCCTCGCCCTACGCCGCACTCGACGACAAACACTATCAGGCGCTGCTGCACATGCTCGCAGAGGGTTACAACGGGCGTCAGGGTATCCGCAGCGCCTACCTGCATCGCGACGCCGTGAGCCGCACCCTGCGCGGCCGCCGGGGTGCGAAACTGACGGCGGTGACCAGTGGCGGGACCATTCCGGACAACGCCGACTACAGCGTGCTGCTGGAGCCTCAAGGGCTGAACATCGGCACCATCAACGAAGACTTCGCCGTGGAAAGCATTGCCGGGGATATCTTCCAGTTGGGCAACACGTCCTATCGGATCCTGCGGGTGGAAACCGGCAAGGTCCGGGTCGAGGATGCCCAGGGCCAACCGCCGACCATTCCGTTCTGGCTCGGTGAAGCACCGGGGCGCAGCGCCGAATTGTCCTCGGCGGTAGCGCGCTTGCAGGCACAACTCGACGACCTGCTGGGGGCTGCGCCAGGCAACTTGCAGCCAGCGCTCGACTGGCTGACCGAGACCCTGGGTTTGAACATCGCCAGCGCCGAACAACTGGTGGACTACCTGGCCCGCGCGCGGCAAACGCTGGGCGCCCTGCCATCCCAAGACACGCTGCTGATGGAGCGCTTTTTCGACGAGTCCGGCGGCACGCAACTGGTCATTCACACGCCGTTTGGCAGCCGTATCAACCGCGCCTGGGGCCTGGCCCTGCGCAAGCGTTTCTGTCGCACCTTCAACTTCGAATTGCAGGCCGCCGCCAGCGAAGACGCCATCGTGCTGTCGCTGTCCACCAGCCACAGTTTTGAACTGGACGACGTCTGGCGCTACCTGCACAGCAACAGTGCCGAACACATCCTGATCCAGGCCGTGCTCGACGCGCCGCTGTTCGGCGTGCGCTGGCGCTGGAATGCCGGCGTGGCCCTGGCGTTGCCGCGCTACAGCGGCGGGCGTAAAGTCCCGCCGCAGATCCAGCGGATGAAAAGCGAAGACCTGATCGCCAGTGTGTTTCCCGATCAGATCGCCTGCGTGGAAAACCTCGCCGGCGAACGGGAGATTCCCGACCATCCGCTGGTAGAGCAGACCCTCGACGATTGCCTGCACGACGCCATGGACAGCCAAGGCTGGCTGGACTTGTTGCGGCGCATGGAGCGCGGCGACATTCGCCTGATCAGCCGCGACTTGCCAGCGCCTTCGCCGCTGGCGGCGGAGATTCTCAGCGCCCGCCCCTACACCTTTCTCGACGATGCGCCGCTGGAGGAACGTAGAACCCAGGCAGTGCTCAATCGGCGCTGGAGCGACCCGCAATCCACCAACGATCTCGGTGCGCTGGACGCCGAGGCGATTGCCGCCGTGCGCGACGAAGCCTGGCCAGCGCCCTCCGCTGTCGATGAAATGCACGAGGCCTTGATGAGCCTGGCGTGCATCACCGATGCCGAGGCCGACGCCAATCCGCAGTGGCTCGACTGGCTCACGACCCTGACCGATAGCGGACGCGCGAGCCGTTTGCAGATCAACGCAGGGCAATCACTGTGGCTGGCACTGGAACGGCTGACTTGCCTGCGGGCGATTTATCCACAGGCCGAATTGACGCCGTCGCTGCAAGCGCTGCCGGACTTCGACGAGGTCTGGGAAGCCGACGACGCCATCCTCGAACTGATCCGCGCGCGGCTCAGCGCCTTCGGTCCGCTGGCGCTCGATCGCATTGCCGAACCGCTCGGCTTGCCCGCTGCACAGGTCAACCAGGCCCTGGCCCAACTGGAACGCGAAGGCTACGTGCTGCGCGGTCGCTTCACTCCGGGCACCGCCCAGGAAGAATGGTGCGAGCGGCATTTGCTGGCGCGGATTCATCGCTATACGGTCAAGCGCCTGCGCCGGGAAATCGAACCGGTGGCGTTGCAGGATTTCATGCGATTCCTGTTCGACTGGCAGCATGTGTCGAGCGCAAGTCAGGGTCAGGGCGCGGCGGTTTTGCCGGCCGTTATTGCGCAATTCGAAGGCTACCCCGCCGCCGCTTCAGCCTGGGACAGCGACATCCTGGCGGGACGGATCAAGGACTACTCAGCGACCTGGCTGGATGAGTTGTGTCGCAGTGGCAGACTGGCGTGGACGCGCCTGACTGCGCACAACAAAAGCGCCAGCACCGCGCTGCGCAGTACGCCGATTGTGTTGCTGCCGCGCAACCGGGTCGGCCTCTGGAGCGGCTTGACCGAACAGACGCCGGTCAGCGAACTGTCGCCGAAAACGCAAAAGGTCCACGCCGCCCTCAGCCAGCATGGCGCGCTGTTTTTCGACGAGCTGATCCATGAGGCCCACCTGCTGCGTTCGGAGCTGGAAATCGCCCTGCAGGAACTGGTGGGCGCAGGGCTGGTGAATGCCGACAGCTTCGCCGGATTGCGCGCACTGATCACCCCGGCCAGCAAGCGCCAGCCGCGCAACAGTCGGCGTGGACGCGGGGCATTCATCGGTGGCATGGACGACGCCGGGCGCTGGGCCCTGTTGCGACGCGCGCCTGCCGCGCCGGTGGAGCAAAACCAGCGGATGCCTGCCGAAACCCTTGAACACATCGCCATGACCTTGCTGCGCCGCTACGGTGTGGTGTTCTGGCGCCTGCTGGAACGTGAGGCGGACTGGTTGCCGAGCTGGCGTGAACTGCTGCGCACTTTCCATCGCCTGGAGGCACGCGGCGAGATTCGCGGCGGGCGGTTTGTCAGCGGACTGGCGGGCGAGCAATTCGCCCTGCCCGAGGCGATCCCCTTGTTGCGGGAAGTGCGGCGTCGGCCCCATGACGGCAGCCTGGTCGCAGTGTGCGGGGTCGATCCGCTGAACCTCGCCGGCACGCTATTGCCCGGTGCGAAAGTCCCGGCACTGGCGAGCAATCGGCTGGTGTATCGCGATGGTTTGCCGGTGGCTGCGGAGATTGCCGGCAAGCAGCAGTTCTGGTTGGAGCTGAATGAACAGGCGATGGCTGAAGTGCGCAGTAAGCTTATCCGGCATTAATGTCGTCTGAACCGGCCCCATCGCGAGCAAGCTCGCTCCCACAGGGGATTTTCTGTGAATACAAATTTTGGGCACAAAAGAGATCACTGTGGGAGCGAGCTTGCTCGCGATGGGGCCAGACCAGCCACTGAAAACCTCAAGTACAAAACTGACTATTGAGACCGCGGCCGATCCGGCATCAGCACCGCCGAATGGTCCGGCTCATGCCCTGCCTCGGGTGGTGGTTCGACCGGATGCCTCGGCACCAGCGCCTGCTGTGGATAAGTCTGCGCGAAGTTCACCCACGGGCAGTTATCCACAAGCTTTTTCAAACGCTGGTTGAAAGCCCGGCTCACCGCATATTGGCCACCGGACACCGTGCGGAATTGCGCGGTCAGCACCACACCGTTGAGGTCCATCCTGTCGACGCCAAAAACATCCAGCGGCCCTTGCAGGTTGTAGCGCAGGAACGGGTCGTTGCTGATGGAGTGCCCGGCCTCGCGGATCAGTTCGATGGCCTTGTCGACATCGGTGTCGTAGGTGAATTGCACCGAGAAAAACGCATAGGCGAATTGCCGCGATTGGTTGGTCACGGCCTTGATCTGCCCGAACGGCACCGAGTGCACGAAGCCCTTGCCGTCGCGCAGGCGCAAGGTGCGGATGGTCAGGCCTTCGACGGTACCGGCATGCCCTGAATCGAGCACCACCCAGTCACCGATGGACAAGGTGTCTTCTATGATGATGAACAGCCCGGTGATCACGTCCTGCACCAGTTGCTGGGAACCGAAACCGATCGCCAGGCCGATGACCCCGGCACCTGCCAGGAATGGCGCGACGTTGATCCCCAGGTTGGCCATGGTGGTGATCGCGCAAATCACCACCAGGATGATTTTGATCGCGTTGCGCAGCAGCGGCAGGATGGTTTTCACCCGCGTACTCGGCTGGCGCGCCGAGCGCTTGTTGGTCGGCGGTTTCAGGGCTTCCTGAATCGCCGTGTCGAGCACCACCCAGACCATCCAGGTCACCAGCAGGATCAAACCGATGTGGCCCAGGGAATCACTGATCGCCCGGCCCACGGCATTGCTCACCGCGAATTCGAACAGCGACACGCCCCAGACCCGTCCGAGGATATCGATGAACACGATGGCCATGGCGATGCGCAGCAAGGCATGGGACAGATTGAGAAAGCGCTCCTTGTAGGCGCTGCTGCGGCGCAGGTCCGCTTCGCTGCGCGCCTTGAACAAATGGTGCAGCGTGGTGCTGAGAAATACCGTGGCAATCAGCAACACCGTGGTGAACAAGGCGCTGCGCAGCACTCTCTGATTGTCCGCCCCGGCGCCGATCAGGTTGATGATCGAAACCAGTACCATCAACAGAATCGGCCAATACCAGAGCCCGGAAAATATCCGCAGGGTTTCACGCAGCGCCGGCTGCCTGAGGCGCTGGGCCAGCGGCAGGATGCGGATCACCTGGGCGACCGGGCGACGCATGCGGATCACCAGCAAGCCGAAGGACATCGACGCTGCCAACCCGGTGAATACGGCGATGCTGCTGGTGAGATTGTTGCCCAGTTGATGGGCGATCTGCGGGCTGGTCAGGGCGTCGCTCAATGCCACCAGAAAGCCGATAACGAACAAGGGCCGGGGACTCTTCACGCGGATGATCTGCACCGCCCGCCGCTTGTGCCCGGTATTGAACACCACCACCAGCGACAGCACCAATGACGCGGCAAATATCCCCGCGCTGGCGGCATAAGCCAGACACAGCGCCAGCGCCCGTCCCGCCGATATCGGCAAAAACTGACTGGCATAAATCGTCAACGGCAGACTGATCACCGCCGCAAGGGTGTAGGGCAGCACGTAGCCGAGCAACGCCTGGCCCCGCTCACGACTGAGCAGCAGACGATGCTCGCACAGTCGCCTGGCGGCCATCCGCCCAAGCAGCCACAGACAGGCAAACACCACCGCCCACACGCAGGTCAGCAGCAGGAAATCGCTGGCGACGCTCCAGGGCGAACGGGCCGATGGCTGATTGACCAACTGATCCACTTCATCGGCCGCGCGGTCGGCACGCAGGCGCCAGACGTCGACGAGGTTTTCGTTGAGATCGAGTTTGGTCTGGACCTCGTCGATGCTTGAACTGATGGCCCCCAATAACCCGCCTTGCACCAGCGGTTCGGGGTGGGCCGGCGGCGTCGCGGCAGTCGCGGTGGCGGGCAGCCCCGGTATCGCGGCGGCTTCCAGTTGCTCGCTGCCCACAAACAGCAACGCTCCCAGCAGAATCGCGGTCTTGAGCCTGATCAATGCACCCGCTCCTTTGGCTGTGTCGGTAAGGAACTGATCGAGAAATGCCGGGCAAGTTCGGATATAGCTCCCTCGCCACAGACTAACACCCGCGCTCGCGATCTTTGCGCCCAAGGCAAATATCAAATGTCCATCCCTGTATTTTTCTGAACGAGCCAAATCCCGACACTGCGCTCCATCGAATCAATCTCCGGAGTTGCAGCCATGCCCATTGCCCTGCTCGCGCTGACCCTCAGCGCCTTTGCCATCGGGACGACCGAGTTCGTCATCGTTGGCCTGTTACCCACCATTGGCGCCGACCTCGGCGTCAGTCTGCCGTCCGCTGGCCTGCTGGTCAGTCTGTATGCCCTTGGCGTTGCCGTCGGCGCCCCGGTGCTGACCGCCCTCACCGGCAAGGTTCCGCGCAAATTGCTGCTGTTGTCGCTGATGGTGCTGTTCACCCTCGGCAATCTGCTGGCGTGGCAAGCACCAAGTTACGAGTCATTGATCCTCGCACGGATCGTCACCGGCCTGGCCCACGGGGTGTTTTTCTCGATCGGCTCAACTATCGCCACCAGTCTAGTGCCGAAGGAAAAAGCCGCCAGCGCGATTGCCATCATGTTCACCGGCCTGACCGTGGCGTTGGTCACCGGCGTGCCGCTGGGGACATTCATCGGCCAGCATTTCGGCTGGCGTGAAACCTTCCTCGCCGTTTCCGTACTGGGCGTGATCGCCTTCATCGGCAGCCTGCTCTACGTGCCGAAAAATATCGCCCACAGCAAACCCGCCTCGTTGTTGCAGCAACTGCAGGTGCTCAAACAACCGCGCCTGTTGCTGGTGTATGCCATGACGGCCGTCGGCTACGGTGGCTCGTTCATTGCCTTCACCTTCCTCGCACCGATTCTTCAGGACCTCTCCGGCTTCAGCGCCAGCACCGTCAGCCTGGTGTTGCTGGTCTACGGCATCTCCGTGGCCGTCGGCAACATATGGGGCGGCAAACTGGCGGACAAGCGCGGCCCGATCAGCGCCCTGAAAATCATCTTTGCCCTGCTCGCCGCCGTGTTGTTCGTGCTGACTTTCACCGCCGGCAATCCTTGGCTCGCGCTGGCCACCGTGCTGGTCTGGGGCGCTGTGGCATTCGGCAACGTGCCGGGATTGCAGGTGTATGTGGTGCGTCAGGCGGAGCATCACACCCCGCAGGCGGTGGACGTGGCGTCCGGCCTGAACATCGCGGCGTTCAACCTCGGCATTGCCGGTGGCGCGTGGGGTGGTGGCCTGATCGTCGCCCACATGGGGTTGATTCACACCGCGTGGATCGGTGGTCTGGTGGTGTTGGTGGCGCTGGCATTGACCGCTTGGAGTGGACGTCTTGATCGCCTCGGCCCGGTCTATGCCGAACCGGCTGAGGGCTCTGCCCGCGTTGTAACAAGTCACTGATAAACCCTGTGGGAGCGAGCCTGCTCGCGATGACGGTGGTCCATTCAATATGGATGTGACTGATAAGCCGCCTTCGCGAGCAGGCTCGCTCCCACAATTGTTCGGTGGTGTTCTGCAGAAAATGTACCGTCCGTAGCCCCATCGAAACTTTCGCCACCGCTCCAGGGTCATCCAAAGACAGGAGCCGTCAGGCGGGAGACGACATGACAGCGAATCACACCGATATTCCCGCACACTCAAACGCAACCGAAATGCGGGTACAGGGTTCGTCCGTCACTTGTCGTTTCACGGTGCTGACGGTCAACACCCATAAAGGTTTCACCGCGCTCAACCGGCGCTTCATCCTGCCGGAACTGCGTGAAGCGGTGCGCAGTGTGTCTGCCGATGTGGTGTTTTTGCAGGAAGTCCACGGCACCCACGAACAGCATCCCAGGCGCTACACCAACTGGCCGGCGATGCCGCAATACGAATTCCTCGCCGACAGCCTGTGGCCGCAGTTCGCCTATGGCCGCAATGCGGTGTATCCGGCGGGCGATCACGGTAATGCGCTGTTGTCGAAGTTCCAGATCATCCGCCACGACAACCTCGACGTGTCCATCAGCGGCCACGAGAACCGCGGAATTCTGCATTGCGTGTTGCGCTTGCCCGATGATGGCCAGGAAGTGCATGCGATCTGCGTGCACCTGGGGCTGCGCGAAACCCACCGCACAGCGCAACTGAAGTTGCTCGCCCAACGCCTGGACGCCCTGCCCGACGACGCCCCGGTGATTGTCGCCGGGGACTTCAACGATTGGCGCCAGCGCGCCGATGCATTGCTCACGCCCAGCGGTTTGCGCGAAGTCTTCGCCGCGCACCATGGCAAACCGGCGCGCAGTTTCCCCGCGCGCTTGCCGGCTTTGCGCCTGGACCGCATCTACGTACGCAACCTCAAGGCCAGCCATCCGCAAGTGCTGACCTCCCGGCCCTGGTCACACCTTTCCGACCACGTCCCGCTGTCGGTGGAGATCGAGCTATGAGCAGCCACTCGATGGAAAAAACCACGCTGGAACACATCCCCGCTCCGCCCTCCCGCGAGCCGACTGCGGTCGATGTCGAATACGGCTGGCAAGGCAGCAATCGGGTCGAGTTGCTGGAAAACGGCGAGGCGTACTTTCCCCGGGTGTTTGAAGCCCTGCGCCGGGCGCAAAGTGAAATCCTGCTGGAAACCTTCATTCTGTTCGAGGACAAGGTCGGCAACGAGCTGCAACAGATCCTGATCGAAGCCGCTCAACGCGGCGTGCGTACCACCGTCAGCCTCGACGGCTTTGGCTGCGGCGAACTGAGTACCGGGTTCCTCACCGCCCTGACCGCCGCCGGCGTGCACCTGCAAATATTCGACCCGGCTCCGAAACGCCTGGGCATCCGCACCAACTGGTTCCGGCGCCTGCACCGCAAGATTGTGGTGGTGGATGGCACCGTGGCGTTCGTCGGCGGGATCAACTTTTCCGCCGATCATCTGGCCGACTTCGGCCCCGAGGCCAAACAGGATTATTCCGTAGAAGTTCAGGGTCCGGCCGTTGCCGATATCCATCACTTTGCCCTGCTGCAATGCGGTCGCCCGGCGCACGCCAAATACTGGTGGCGCCGCCGCTGGCAGCGACGTTCGGAACTGGCCTTCAGCGATCACGATGGCCAGGTGCGGCTGGTGTACCGCGACAACGGGGAACACCAGACCGACATCGAGGAGGTTTACCGCCAGGTATTGCGCCAGGCGCAGCGCCGGGTGGTGATCGCCAACGCCTACTTCTTTCCCGGTTTCCGTTTGCTGCGCGAGATCCGTAACGCGGCCCGCCGAGGCGTGGATGTGCGGCTGATCCTGCAGGGCCAGCCAGACATGCGGGTGGCCAGGCTCGCGGCGCGCATGACCTATGACTACCTGCTCAAATCCGGGGTGAAGATCTACGAATATTGCGACCGCCCGCTGCACGGTAAGGTCGCGCTGGTGGATGAGGACTGGAGCACCGTTGGCTCGAGCAACCTCGACCCGTTGAGCCTGTCGATGAATCTGGAAGCCAACGTGCTGATCCGCGACCGAGGCTTCAATCGTCATCTGTTCGATCGCCTGGAAGACCTCAGCGACAACCATTGCAAGGTCATGTCTCCCGACATCGCGCCACGCGGACGTGTCTGGCACATGACCATAGGTTTTCTGGTGTTTCACTTCCTGCGGCATTTCCCGGCGTGGGCCGGTTGGTTGCCAGCGCATAAACCTCGCCTGAAACCCTTCCCCCCTCCGACCGGGAGCGCTGACCATGAACCGCGCTGAGCCCGACACGGCAACTCACGCCAAAAGCCCCGGCAAGTCGCACTGGAGCCGCTGGAAACGACCGCTGACGATGCTGTTTTTCCTGATGCTGATCGTGCTGTTCACGATGCTCGCCCAGCGCCTCGAATGGAGCGAAGTGTTCGATAACCTGGCAGATTTCAAGGTGCGCACACTGATCATTGCGTCGGGGCTGACCCTGGTGAGTTTTCTGGTGTACGCCTGCTTCGACCTGATCGGCCGCACCTACATCCGCCAGAACCTGACCTGGAAGCAGATTCTGCCCGTGGGCGTCATCAGCTACGCCTTCAACCTGAACCTGAGCGCCTGGGTCGGTGGCATCGCCATGCGATACCGGTTGTATTCGCGGCTAGGGGTCAGCAAGAGCAACATCGCGAAAATCCTCGGCCTGAGCCTGGCCACCAACTGGTTTGGTTACATGGTCATTGCCGGCGCCGTGTTCAGCAGCGGGCTGGTGCGCATGCCACCGGGCTGGAAGCTCAGCAGTAGCGCGCTGCAAGGCGTGGGGATTTTGCTATTGCTGCTGAGCGCCGGATACCTGGTGGCGTGCCGGTTTGCCAAACGACGGGAGTGGGTGATTCGTGGTGTGGAGATTGACCTGCCGTCGCCGCGCATGGCCGTGCTGCAACTGGCCCTCGGTGCCCTGAACTGGTCGCTGATGGCAGCGGTGATCTTCACCTTGCTGCCGAACAAACTGGACTATCCACTGGTGCTGGGCGTGCTGTTGATCAGCGCCATCGCCGGGGTCATCACTCACATCCCGGCCGGGCTCGGCGTGCTGGAAGCCGTGTTCGTGGCGCTGCTGCAACACGAGGCTTCGCGGGGCAGCCTGGTGGCGGGACTGCTGGCCTATCGAGCGATTTATTTCATCCTGCCGTTGTTGATTGCCCTGGTGATGTATTTGCTGGTGGAAGCCAAGGCCAAGGCGTTGCGGGTCGAGAGAAAACCGAAGTGATGGGGTGGTTGTGACGACGCCATCGCGAGCAGGCTCGCTCCCACATTGGATCTCAAGTGTTCCACAAAAACTGTATTCACCACCGAACTACTGTGGGAGCGAGCCTGCTCGCGATTGGTCGCAAGACCACCGCAAATCTCAGGACGATTGAATAATGCTCAACCGCTCCCCCACCACCATCTCGGTAATCCAGCCAACGAGGATCGAGGTGTAGGCCTGCTGCGAAACCGGGTCGCTCAGCGCGTGGTCGGCGCCATCGATGATGCGATGGGTCAGCGAGTGAGTCTGCTGGCACGCCGCGCGGTAACTCATGATTGTCGAATGGGGCACGTAGTCGTCGGTCTCCGACTGCACCAGCAGGACATCCCCGGTGAATTGCGAGCAGGCATGCAAGGCACGATTGCTGTCGGCACGCACCAGGGTGCTTCGGTAATCACGCAGATCCAGCTTGTCCAGGTCGCGTTTCGGCGCGAGCCATTGCTCGTCGCGATACAGCGCCGGCACCCGCAGCGCCAGCCAGCGCACCGGTCTGAGCGAGGTCAGGATCGAGGCCAGATAACCCCCGTAACTGGTGCCGACCACGGCAATCGCCGAGGTATCGAGGGCCGGGTGCGCGAGCAAGCGGTCATAGGCCGCCAGCAGGTCACGCAAATTGTCTTCCCGGGTCACCCGGGTCAATGGGATGCCGGTGCCACCAGTGTGCCCGCGCAGGTCGAAGGTCAGGCATACACAACCCAACCCGGCGATGCCTTTGGCGCGTTCCAGATCCCGCTCCTGGCTGCCGCCCCAACCGTGCACGAAGAGCACGCCGGGGACTTTCGATTTGGGGCTCAGGAAGGTCCCGCTCATCTGTTCGTCGTCGATGTCGATCTGAATGGATTCGCTTCTAGCCGTCATAGGATTTAACCGTCACGTACTTGAGGAGAAAGTCACTGGACTGCGCCGGCCCGCGGTACACCTCGATGGCGTCCGCCGGCAGCGGCTGATCGATGTAGGTTTCCACCGAAGACACACGAATCGCGCACATCCCCGGATCGTTGACGAAACTCTGCAACGCCGCCACTTCGGCGCTGCTGGCTCCGCCCATGCGCCAGGACTGTTCGAGCACACCGCTGCGTGGCCGGCCGTCGCTGCCGACGCCCTGGGCGATGTCGTAGTTGCGCCGCGAGGCATAGAAACCTGGGTAGGCTTCATCCGCCGCGCTGTCGAACACCTGTGCCTGGTGGATCGCCAGGCGCACGTCTTCCGGCAGATCCAGTTTCAACAATTCGTCATAGCCGCCTGGCACCACCAGCAGGTTGGATCCGCCATACACCTGTTCACCCTGAGCGTCCTCGGTCAAATATTGATCACCGCAGTAACTGAGTACCTTGCCGCCGATACGACTCTGGCCGACGCTGTGGGTGATCACCTGGTCCAGGTCCTGTTCGAGCACCACGCCTTCGGTGAACATCGCCTCAGCCTCGGGTTGGGCAAGCAGCTCATCGAACTCGTCGAGGCTCTTGATCACCTCCTGTCCACGTCCGGCACAGGCATGAATCGGCTTCAGGCGGATCGGCCCGGTGTACAACAGATGCTCCGCCGCCGGGCGCGCATCCTTCAGGGAGAACACGCTGAGACCGTCGAGCACCACGCTGCGCACCCGCTCAGAAAACAACGGAGCCCAGCCTGGCGGCGCATGGGCGTGACGGTTGAGCAATCCGTGACTGATGGCTTTGGTGCAGATGAAGTCGTGGTCGACATAACCACCCCACAAATCCTCCGGCCCCTTGACCCCCAGTTGCCGGGCAGCCGCAGCGCCCACCAGGGTCTGGGTCGGCAACAGGTAGAGGTCCCGCCCGGCATGCAGCTGCGGGTCGTAGCTGCCGCCGTACTTGAGCCCCAGTATCTGCGCCAGCCAGCGGGCCAGTGCACGGTTGGTTTCAACTTCGTGCTCTGGCGCATCGGCGAGCACCGAATGGGCGACCACCAGTTTCCTGCTGTTTGCTGGGGTCATGCATCCCCCTTCAATCGAGGCTTGATGAATGTAGCTGAAGGGGTGCAGAGATCAGGCCAAGGCCTGTTGTGGAAAAAGGGGTTTTAAATCAGCCCATTGCGTGGAAAATGATGGCATTGGGCCTGTTTTATTCTGCACGACGCCCTTTGATATTCCGGCATTTTGCACGACTCCCTGCGGGAGCGAGCCTGCTCGCGATGAGGCCAGCATCATCAACATTGATGTCGCCTGACACACTGCTATCGCGAGCAGGCTCGCTCCTACACTGGATTTTCGGTGTTCCACTTACCGTGCCGCAGCCCCCGGCGTCACCCCAAACCGCGTCCGATAATCACTCGGCGCCAGCCCGGTGATTTTCCTGAACGTCGCACGAAACGCCCCGGGGTCCTGATAACCCACGGTCCAGGCGATGTGGTCAATGGTGCCGTTGGTGAACTCAAGCATTTCCCGGGCCTTGCCGACTCGCAGATGCTGGCAGTATTCCGTGGGTTTGAGCCCGGTGGCCCCGCGGAAACGGCGCAGGAAGGTGCGTTCTTCCAGCCCTGCCTTTTCGGCCATCGCCGCCAGCGACACATCGGTCGCCCCGGTGCTTTGCAACCAGTGTTGCACCTTGAGGATCGCCGCATCGCCGTGGCTGAGGATCGGCGCAAAATTGCTGCCGCACTCACTGGCGCTGTCGCTGTGTTCCACCACCAGAAAACGCGCGGTGTTGGTGGCGATGCTTGGCCCCAGCAGCCGGTTGACCAGGCGCAGACCCAGTTCCGACCAAGCCATCAGCCCGGCGGTGGTAATCAGGTCGCCGTCATCGACAATAGGCGTATCGGCCTTGAGCCGGATCGCCGGATAACGTTCGGCAAAGGCTTTGGCCGAGGTCCAGTGGGTGGTGGCGCTGCGACCGTCGAGCAGACCACTTTCGGCCAACAGGATAGAACCCACGCAAACCCCGCCCAGTGTCGCGCCGTTGGCATGTTGCTCACGCAACCAGCGGATCAATCCCTGTGGCGCCTGGCCCTCGGAAAAACCGCCGATTGACGGCGGAATCAACACGGCCACCAGGGCGCGCTCCGGTCCGGAATGACTATCGAAGACCCGAACCGGCGGCTGATCGCCTTCGACCTGCCAATGGCTGACCCGCAACAGCGGCAACTGCGCAGACTGATGCTCGGCGGCAATCCGGTTGGCCACCCCGAACAAGTCCGTCAGCCCATGCACCGCCGCCATCTGCGCGCCGGGATAGATCAGCACGCCCAGTTCAGCGATTGCCCTTTCTGCGTCCATTGTCAGTTTTCCCCCTTCTATTGTCGGTGCGGCCAATCCTCGGATCGCCTGCCAGAGCCAATACTTCATTCCACACCAACACACACTTCGAGGAATCAGTCATGGCCAAGCAAGCGCTCATCGTAGTCGATATCCAGAACGACTACTTCCCCCAAGGCAAGTGGCCGCTGGTCGGTGCCGACGCCGCCGCCGACAACGCCGTCCGCCTGATCAAGGCCTTCCGCGACGCGGGGGATTCGGTGGTGCACATCCGCCACGAATTCACTTCCGAAGAGGCGCCGTTTTTCACTCCGAACTCTGAAGGCGCGAAGTTGCACCCGAAAGTGCTCAACCGTGCGGACGAACCGGTGGTGCTCAAGCACTTCGTCAACTCGTTCCGCGAAACCGAGCTGAAATCGATCCTCGACGAGCAAGGCATCAAGGAACTGGTGGTCGTGGGCAGCATGAGCCACATGTGCGTCGACGGCATCACCCGTGCGGCGGCGGATTTTGGCTATACGGTCACCGTCATCCATGATGCCTGCGCGACCCGTGACCTGGAGTTCAATGGCGTGACGGTCCCGGCGGCGCAGGTTCATGCAGCGTTCATGGCGGCCTTGGCGTTTGCCTATGCCAGCGTGGTGTCGACCAACGAGTTCCTGATAGGAAGCCAGAAGGTGTAAACCTTATTCAGGACGAGACAGCAAAAATGAAAAAGCCCATGGCCTCACATGCCATGGGCTTTTATTGCCAGTGAGTCTGGACGATCTGCATCGAACGCAATACCGCCAGAACCCTGGAAAGTCATGCCAAAGCCAACAATCACTCCACTCCCAACGCCTACGCGGGGGATGTTGCTTTCACCCATGCCACTTTCTGGATAACTCACTGGAAGCCTGAACAATGAACAGCATGAATATCAGCACTGACAGCCTGTCGAAAAAAACATCCCTCGGACTCACCACCATGGCGATCGGGACCTACGGCATTTACTTTGCCCTCGCCGTTATCTACTTCTGGTTCGGCGGAATGAAATTTACCCACTATGAAGCGGAGGGACTGGTGCCACTGGTGAGCAACAGCCCCTTCCTGGGATGGGTCTATGACCTTTTCAGTGTCGATCTGTTTTCCAGTTTGCTCGGTGTCCTGGAGGTTTCCATCGGCGTACTGATTGCAGGCCGCCTGCTGTCACCAAAGCTTTCCTTGATCGGAGGTGCCTTATCGGCCGGGTTATTTTTCACCACCTTGAGCTTTATGTTCTCGACACCCGGCGTGATTGAGCCCGGCCTTGGTTTCCCGGCCATTACGGTCGCGCCAGGCCAGTTCCTGCTCAAGGACATCGGCTTGCTTGCCGCCTCCCTGTTCGTGGCGGGCCATTCGCTGACCAGACTGGAAACCCCTTGAGCTGACAACCTCATCCGCCGATGGCCTGAATCAGCTCGATGCATTCAGGTCATCGCCATCCTCAGCAAGTACGCCGCCCTCAGCGGCCAAGGATTTCATCCAGTCCCGTGGACTGCAGCCGGTCTTGCGGCGAAACGCCCGGGCAAGCGCCGACGGACTTTCATAGCCCACCTCATCGGCGATCAGCGTAATCGGCCGCCCCTCCCGCAGGCGCTTCTGCGCCAGACTGATGCGCCAGCTCAGAAGATAATCCAACGGTGTTTGTCCCAGGACCGCGCGGAAATGCACCGCATAAGCGGCGCGGGACATGTTCGACTCATTCGCCAGTTCGGCCACAGACCAGGCCCGCTGAGGTTGGTTATGCATCTGTATCAGCGAGCGCGACAGCCGCACATCGGCCAACCCGGCCATCATTCCAGTGCTCAACTGCTGGTGGTCGAGCAAATGCCGGAACAGCAGGATGATCAACAGTTCGAACAAACGATCAAGCACCGCCTCCCTGCCACAATGCCCGGCGCCAGCTTCACCGAACAGCCATCTCAGGGTGTCGGCCAGCAACGACAGCTCATCCAGGGACAAAACCATAAGATCGGGGAGCGAAGCAGATATCGGATTACTGGCGCCACCATCGAACAGCATCGACGCACATAACAGCTGGGCACCTTCAGGGTCACTGGCGATGAGCTGATGTCGGCTGGGGCGCGGCAGGAAAATCAGGCTGGGGCGAGTGAGCAACAACTCACTCCTTCCGGGGCCTTTCAAGGTGACAGAGCCGGCCTGCAACAGGTGAATATGACCGCGCTGGTCGGTGCCATCGTAGGACGCCACGCCGCAAAGCATGCCGCTGTAAAACAAGTTCGCGCGCACACCGAACTGTGACAACAACGTAGACAGGCGATCCATAGGGCAACTCTGCACAAGGTCTGGACCCATAGCAGAGTATCACTGCGCGCTGACGGCTGGACGGTCCTCGATCCCGGCGAGGAATGCCCTGGTAAAAATGCAAAAAGCCCGGCATCCATAGGGAGGCCGGGCTTTTTCAGGTTCTATTCTTTGGTGAAAGAATCAGAACGGGATATCGTCATCAAAGCTGTCGAAATCCGGAGCCGGCTGAGGAGCCGCCTGCTGTGGAGCCGGGCGCGACTGTTGCGGCGCCGACTGCTGTGGACGCGGAGCCTGCTGGCGTGGCGCAGATTGCTGGTAGTTGTTACCACCGCCCTGGCCCTGCTGGTCGCCCTGTGGACGGCCGCCCAGCAGTTGCATGGTGCCTTGCATGTCGACCACGATTTCGGTGGTGTAACGCTTGATACCGTCTTTTTCCCACTCACGGGTCTGCAGCTTGCCTTCGATGTAGACCTGCGAACCTTTACGCAGGTATTCGCCAGCGATTTCTGCAACCTTGCCGAACATCGACACACGGTGCCATTCGGTCTTTTCGACTTTCTGACCGGTTTGCTTGTCGGTCCACTGTTCGCTGGTCGCCAGACTCAGGTTGGTCACGGCGTTACCGTTAGGCAAGTAGCGAACTTCGGGATCCTGGCCGCAAGTGCCGACCAATATGACTTTGTTAACCCCACGGGCCATAACGTTCTCCTAGGCTACGCACGCTGCCCCGGCCGGGTTGTTCACCAGGCGCTCAAGGGTGGTGCGATCCAATAGTTCGGTGTCCAGTTTGATGTAAATCGCCGCCTCTTCCGCGACGATGACTGCATCTGTTACCCCTACGACCGCCTTCAGGCGCTCGACCAGACCCGCTTCGCGGATCGCCTCGGGCGACAACGGCAAGCGCAGGCTCGTGACGTAGGGAGGTTCGCGCATGGTAACAGCAAAGGCCAGCCAGAGGGCAGCCAGACCGGCGCATCCGAGGAACACAACCGACAGACCGCCATGCTGGAACAGCCAGCCGCCAAGAATGCCGCCCAATGCCGACCCGAGGAACTGGCTGGTGGAATAAACCCCCATCGCCGTGCCCTTGCCGCCGGCCGGTGAAACCTTGCTGATCAGCGATGGCAACGAAGCTTCCAGCAGATTGAATGCGGTGAAGAACACCACCGTACCGATCACCAGAGCCCGCAGGCTGTCGCCGAACTGCCAGAAGAATAGCTCAGTGAGTATCAGCGTCACGACGGCACCGAGTAAAACTCGTTTCATTTTGCGTTTCTTCTCGCCGTAGATAATGAACGGGATCATGGCGAAGAAAGAAATCAGCAGTGCGGTCAGGTATACCCACCAGTGCTGCTCCTTGGGCAGGCCGGCTTTTTCTACCAAGGCCAGCGGCAAGGCAACGAAGCTCGACATCAACATGGCGTGCAACACAAAAATTCCCAGGTCCAGGCGCAGCAGGTCTGGGTGCTTGAGCGTCGGCATCAGCGCCTGACGCGCCACACCGGACTCACGATGCTGCAACGGCCCGTTGGACCGCGGCACCATGAACATCACGATCAAGATGCCGAACAACGCCATGCCGCCCGTGGCGAAAAACAACCCGGACAGGCCGAAAGCACGTGTCAGCAACGGTCCTACGACCATGGCGACAGCGAACGACAGACCAATCGTCATGCCGATCATGGCCATCGCCTTCGTCCGGTGCTGCTCACGGGTCAGGTCTGACAGCAAGGCCATGACCGCCGCGGAAATCGCCCCGGCGCCCTGCAGGATTCGCCCGGCGATCACGCCCCAGATCGAATCGGCATTGGCCGCCAGCACGCTGCCGAGGGCAAAGACAATCAGCCCCAGGTAAATCACCGGACGGCGACCGATGCGGTCAGAAATGATACCGAACGGGATCTGGAAAACCGCCTGGGTCAGGCCGTATGCGCCAATCGCCAGACCAATCAGGGCCGGGGTCGCACCCGCCAGATCCATCCCATAGGTCGCCAGTACCGGCAACACCATGAACATGCCAAGCATACGGAAGGCGAACACCAGGGCCAGACCGCTTGCCGCGCGGGTCTCGCTGCCACTCATGCGCTCGCTGTGGGGATCGTGCATGGAAAAACCTCATGTGAACCGGCGGCGATTCTACCAGTCCCATCGATTGGCAGGGTATATCGCGACGCTTTGACGCGCATTGCTGACACACTCTTCATGCAAGACAGTAGCCCACTCGCTTGATAGTGTGCATCCATCCAGTATTTGGCCGTATACTCCTACGTTTTCGACGCCCGCCGAGCGAGGCCACCTTGGACAAGATCCTGATTCGTGGGGCTCGAACCCACAACCTGAAGAACATCGACCTGACCCTGCCACGGGACAAGCTGATCGTCATCACCGGCCTGTCCGGCTCCGGCAAGTCATCCCTGGCTTTCGACACCCTGTACGCCGAAGGTCAGCGCCGCTACGTCGAATCGCTGTCGGCCTACGCCCGGCAGTTCCTGTCGATGATGGAAAAGCCCGACGTCGACACCATCGAAGGCCTGTCGCCAGCGATCTCCATCGAACAGAAGTCGACCTCGCACAACCCGCGCTCGACGGTCGGCACCATCACCGAAATCTACGACTACCTGCGTCTGCTTTATGCACGCGTGGGTATTCCCCGCTGCCCGGATCACGACATCCCGCTGGAAGCGCAGACCGTCAGCCAGATGGTCGACCTGGTCCTCGCCGAACCGGAGGGCAGCAAGTTGATGCTGTTGGCGCCGGTCATCCGCGAGCGCAAAGGCGAGCACCTGTCGGTTTTCGAAGAGCTGCGCGCGCAAGGCTTCGTCCGTGCCCGGATCAACGGCAAGCTTTACGAGCTGGACGAAGCGCCCAAGCTCGACAAGCAGAAAAAACACACCATCGATGTCGTGGTCGACCGCTTCAAGGTTCGCGCCGACCTGCAACAACGCCTGGCCGAATCCTTCGAGACCGCGTTGAAACTGGCGGACGGCATCGCCCTGGTGGCGCCGATGGATGACGAGCCGGGTGAAGAGATGATCTTCTCCGCACGCTTCGCCTGCCCGATCTGCGGCCACGCGATCAGCGAACTGGAACCCAAGCTGTTCTCCTTCAACAACCCGGCCGGCGCTTGCCCGACCTGCGATGGCTTGGGGGTGAAGCAGTTCTTCGACATCAAGCGCCTGGTCAATGGCGAACTGACCCTGGCCGAAGGGGCGATTCGTGGCTGGGACCGGCGTAACGTCTATTACTTCCAGATGCTCGGCTCGCTGGCCTCGCACTACAAGTTCAGCCTGGAAGTTCCGTTCAACGAACTGCCGGCCGATCAGCAGAAATTCATCCTGCACGGCAGCGGTTCGCAAAACGTCGACTTCAAATACCTGAACGACCGTGGCGATATCGTCAAACGCTCGCACCCGTTCGAAGGCATCGTGCCGAACCTGGAACGCCGTTACCGCGAAACCGAATCGGCATCGGTGCGCGAAGAACTGGCCAAGTTCCTCAGCACCCAGTCGTGCCCGGACTGCCGCGGGACCCGCCTGCGGCGTGAGGCGCGGCATGTGTGGGTCGGCGAGAAAACCCTGCCGGCAGTGACCAACCTGCCGATCGGCGATGCGTCCGAGTATTTTGGCGGGCTCAAGCTCACCGGCCGGCGTGGCGAAATTGCCGACAAGATCCTCAAGGAAATCCGCGAGCGCCTGCAGTTCCTGGTCAACGTCGGCCTCGACTACCTGTCGCTGGATCGCAGCGCGGACACCTTGTCCGGTGGCGAGGCCCAGCGCATTCGTCTGGCCAGCCAGATTGGTGCCGGCCTGGTGGGCGTCCTGTACATCCTCGACGAACCCTCCATCGGCCTGCATCAGCGCGATAACGACCGGCTGCTGGGCACCCTCAAGCATCTGCGCGATATCGGTAACACGGTGATCGTGGTCGAGCACGACGAAGACGCGATCCGTCTGGCCGACTACGTGGTGGACATCGGCCCGGGCGCTGGCGTGCACGGCGGGCATATCGTCGCCGAAGGCACACCGGCCGAGGTCATGGCGCATCCGGACTCGCTGACGGGCAAATACCTGTCGGGCCGGGTGAAGATCGAAGTCCCGGCCAAGCGCACGCCGCGCAACAAGAAGCTGTCGCTGTCGCTCAAGGGCGCGCGTGGCAACAACCTGCGCAATGTCGACCTGGAGATTCCGATCGGTCTGCTGACCTGTGTGACCGGCGTGTCCGGCTCCGGGAAGTCGACGCTGATCAACAACACGCTGTTCCCGCTGAGCGCCACGGCGCTGAATGGCGCCACTACCCTTGAAGCGGCCGTCCACGACAGCATCAAGGGCCTGGAGCACCTGGACAAGGTCGTCGACATCGACCAGAGCCCGATTGGCCGTACACCGCGTTCCAACCCGGCTACCTACACCGGATTGTTCACACCGATCCGCGAGTTGTTCGCCGGCGTACCGGAGTCCCGCTCCCGGGGCTACGGGCCGGGGCGCTTCTCCTTCAACGTCAAGGGCGGCCGCTGCGAGGCCTGCCAGGGCGACGGCCTGATCAAAGTCGAGATGCACTTCCTGCCGGACATCTACGTGCCCTGCGACGTGTGCAAGAGCAAGCGTTACAACCGCGAAACCCTGGAGATCAAGTACAAGGGCAAGAGCATCCACGAGACCCTCGAGATGACCATCGAGGAAGCACGGGAGTTCTTCGATGCCGTACCGGCCCTGGCGCGCAAGCTGCAAACGTTGATGGACGTCGGCCTGTCGTACATCAAGCTGGGGCAATCGGCGACCACGCTCTCCGGCGGTGAAGCCCAGCGGGTGAAACTGTCCCGCGAGCTGTCCAAGCGTGATACCGGCAAGACCCTGTACATCCTCGATGAACCCACCACCGGGCTGCACTTCGCGGATATCCAGCAACTGCTGGACGTGTTGCATCGCCTGCGCGACCACGGCAACACGGTGGTAGTGATCGAACACAACCTGGACGTGATCAAGACCGCTGACTGGCTGGTGGACCTGGGTCCGGAGGGTGGTTCCAAGGGCGGGCAGATCATTGCCGTCGGCACACCGGAGGAAGTGTCAGAGATGAAGCAATCCCATACCGGTTACTACCTCAAGCCGCTGCTGGAACGCGATCGGGCTTAACCGGGCCCCATGAAAAAGCCCCTGTCACTTCATCAGTGACAGGGGCTTTTTTGTATTCGCAGCAATCAGGTGTGGGATTGCAGGTAGTTCTCAAGCCCGATCAACTTGATCAGACCCAACTGCTTCTCGAGCCAGTAGGTGTGATCTTCTTCGGTGTCGTGTAATTGAACCCGCAGCATTTCGCGGCTGACATAGTCCTTGTGCTGCTCGCAGAGCTTGATGCCCTTGCACAGCGCAGCCCGCACCTTGTATTCCAGGCGCAAATCCGCTTCGAGCATCTCGGTCACCGTGGTGCCGACATCGAGATCGTCCGCACGCATGCGCGGCGTGCCTTCGAGCATCAGAATCCGGCGCATCAGGGCATCAGCGTGCCCTGCTTCCTCTTCCATCTCGTGGTTGATTCGTTCGTAGAGCTTGGTGAAACCCCAGTCCTCATACATCCGCGAGTGGACGAAATATTGATCACGCGCGGCCAGTTCGCCGGTCAGCAACGTGTTGAGGTAATCGATCACATCTGGGTGGCCTTGCATCGCCCTACATCTCCCTGCTTGAAAGTTGTAGTTTGAACCAACATGCCCTTATCGTCACTCGCAAGACGCAATAAAAGCGAAGATATTCTGAGAAAACAGGTTGAAATAACGCAAAAACCGCCCAAACAAGGGCGGTTCTGCTTCTCATTTAGACTTCGTTAAGCTGTACGTTGAGCAGCTTTGCGATTGCTTCTCCATACGCCGGGTCAGCCTTGTAGAAATGTTGCAGCTGGCGATCAACCACATCACTCGACACACCCGCCATCGCACCGGCGATGTTGCTGACCAGCAGTGATTGCTGCTCTTCAGTCATCAAGCGGAACAATGCGCCGGCGTGACTGTAGTAATCAGTGTCTTCACGGTGGTCGTAACGATCGGCGGCACCACTGAGGGCCAACGCGGGCTCTGCGTAACGAGACGCCTGCTTCGGCGACTCGACATAGCTGTTCGGCTCGTAGTTCGGCGCCGCCCCGCCATTGCTGCCAAAAGCCATCGAGCCATCGCGCTGGTAACTGTTGACCGGACTCCGCGGAGCGTTGACTGGCAACTGCTGGTGATTGGTGCCGACACGGTAGCGGTGAGCGTCCGCATAGGCGAAGACCCGACCTTGCAGCATACGATCCGGCGACAGACCGACGCCTGGAACCATATTGCTGGGACCGAACGCCGCTTGCTCGACTTCCGCGAAGTAGTTCTGCGGGTTGCGATTGAGCTCCAACTCTCCGACTTCAATCAGTGGAAACTCTTTCTGCGACCAGGTTTTGGTGACATCAAACGGGTTCTCGTAGTGCGCCGCCGCCTGAGCCTCGCTCATGATCTGAATGCACACGCGCCATTTCGGGAAATCCCCCTGCTCGATGGCATTGAACAAGTCGCGCTGGGCGTAATCCGGATCAGTACCCGCCAGGCGCGCCGCCTCGGCAGGAGCAAGGTTCTTGATCCCCTGTTTGGTCTTGTAGTGCCACTTCACCCAGTGACGCTCACCTTGAGCGTTGATGAGGCTGTAAGTGTGGCTGCCAAAGCCGTGCATGTGGCGGTATCCGTCAGGGATACCCCGGTCGGAGAACAGGATGGTGACCTGGTGCAGCGCCTCGGGCGAATGCGACCAGAAGTCCCACATCGCCTGGGCACTCTTCAGGTTGCTTTGCGGTAAACGCTTCTGGGTGTGGATAAAGTCTGGAAACTTCAGTGGATCACGAATGAAGAACACGGGGGTATTGTTGCCAACGATGTCCCAGTTGCCTTCCTCGGTGTAGAACTTCAAGGCGAACCCGCGCGGATCACGCTCGGTATCGGCCGAACCACGCTCGCCGCCCACGGTGGAAAACCGCAGGAAAGTCGGGGTTTGCTTGCCGACTGCCTCGAACAGCTTCGCGCTGGTGTATTGAGTGATATCGCGCGTCACAGTGAACGTACCGTAGGCACCCGAGCCTTTGGCGTGTACACGGCGCTCAGGGATGTTTTCACGGTTGAAGTGAGCAAGCTTCTCGATCAGGTGAAAGTCGTCGAGCAGCAGCGGGCCACGAGGGCCGGCGGAACGGGAATTCTGGTTATCGGCAACAGGAGCGCCACTGGCGGTGGTAAGCGTTTTGTTTTGGCTCATGCGATCTTCCTTCCTCTGTCGGTCTTGAACTGCCGGCTATCGGCTGAGAAGGAGTATTGATCATCAATATGACAGCTACAAATTCATTAACTTGCAGACATCGATAGAGAAAAACTAATGATCATCCCCATCACATAATGCCGATGCGGACGAAGGAGACGCTTGTACAAACGACGCGTTTCTTGCAGGCACAAAAAACCGGGCACTAGGCCCGGTTCTTTGTTTCAGACTGACGTCTTACTCGGCAGATACAGCTTCGCCGGCAGTAGCACGATCAACCAACTCGACGTACGCCATAGGCGCGTTGTCGCCAGCGCGGAAACCGCACTTGAGGATGCGCAGGTAGCCACCCTCACGGGTAGCGTAACGCTTGCCCAGGTCGTTGAAGAGCTTACCAACGATAGCTTTCGAACGAGTACGGTCGAAAGCCAGACGGCGGTTAGCAACGCTATCTATCTTGGCCAAAGTGATCAGCGGCTCGGCAACGCGGCGCAGTTCTTTAGCTTTTGGCAGAGTAGTTTTGATCAGCTCGTGCTCGAACAGCGACACCGCCATGTTTTGGAACATGGCCTTGCGGTGCGAGCTGGTGCGGCTCAGGTGACGACCACTTTTACGATGACGCATGGTTCATTCCTTACCAAACACTACGTTCGGTGATTACGACGATCAGGCAGTCGCCTTGTCGTCCTTCTTAAGACTTGCAGGCGGCCAGTTGTCGAGGCGCATGCCGAGGGACAGACCGCGGGAGGCCAGAACGTCCTTGATTTCAGTCAAGGATTTCTTGCCCAGGTTCGGAGTCTTCAACAGCTCTACTTCGGTACGCTGAATCAGGTCGCCGATGTAGTAGATGTTTTCCGCCTTAAGGCAGTTAGCCGAACGTACAGTCAGTTCCAGATCGTCAACCGGGCGAAGCAGGATCGGATCGATCTCGTCTTCCTGCTCGACAACCACTGGCTCACTGTCACCCTTGAGGTCGACGAACGCAGCCAACTGCTGTTGCAGAATGGTTGCAGCGCGGCGAATTGCCTCTTCAGGATCCAGAGTACCGTTGGTTTCCAGATCAATAACCAGCTTGTCCAGGTTAGTACGCTGCTCGACACGGGCGTTTTCCACCACGTATGCGATACGGCGAACCGGGCTGAACGAAGAGTCAAGCTGCAAGCGACCGATGCTGCGGCTTTCGTCTTCATCGCTCTGACGCGAATCTGCCGGTTCATAACCACGACCACGAGCTACTACGAGCTTCATGTTCAGGGCGCCGTTAGACGCCAGGTTAGCGATTACGTGATCGGGATTAACGATCTCGACATCATGATCCAGCTGAATATCGGCAGCGGTAACCACCCCCGAACCCTTCTTCGACAAGGTCAGCGTAACTTCGTCACGACCGTGCAGCTTGATAGCCAGACCTTTAAGGTTCAACAGGATTTCAATTACGTCTTCCTGTACACCTTCGATGGCGCTGTACTCGTGGAGCACACCGTCAATCTCGGCCTCGACTACTGCACAGCCGGGCATTGAGGACAACAGGATGCGGCGCAGCGCGTTGCCCAGGGTATGGCCAAAGCCACGCTCGAGAGGCTCGAGAGTGATCTTGGCGCGGGTTGGACTGACAACCTGCACATCAATGTGGCGGGGTGTCAGGAACTCATTTACCGAAATCTGCATGGATGCACCTATTTTCTAGCCCTTACTTGGAGTAGAGCTCGACAATCAGGCTTTCGTTGATGTCGGCGGACAGATCACTGCGAGCTGGAACGTTCTTGAAAACGCCCGACTTCTTCTCAGTGTCTACTTCTACCCATTCTACGCGGCCACGTTGGGCACACAGATCGAGAGCTTGGACAATGCGAAGTTGATTTTTTGCTTTCTCGCGAACAGCGACCACGTCACCAGCACGAACCTGGTAGGACGGAACGTTAACGGTCTGACCGTTTACGCTGATCGACTTGTGCGATACCAGCTGACGGGATTCGGCACGAGTCGAACCAAAGCCCATACGGTATACAACGTTGTCCAGACGGCATTCGAGCAGTTGCAGCAGGTTTTCACCGGTTGCACCTTTCTTGCCAGCAGCTTCTTTGTAGTAGCCGCTGAATTGACGCTCGAGAACGCCGTAGATACGACGGACCTTCTGCTTTTCACGCAGTTGGGTGCCGTAGTCGGACTGGCGACCGCGGCGTTGGCCGTGGATACCAGGTGCTGCTTCAATGTTGCACTTCGATTCGATCGCGCGCACGCCGCTCTTCAGGAAGAGATCGGTGCCTTCGCGACGAGCGAGTTTGCATTTTGGACCAATGTAACGAGCCATTCTTTACAATCTCCTGGATTACACGCGGCGCTTCTTCGGCGGACGGCACCCGTTGTGCGGGATTGGCGTCACGTCGGTGATGCTGGCGATCTTGTAGCCACAGCCGTTCAAAGCGCGGACTGCGGATTCACGACCTGGACCTGGACCTTTGACGTTGACGTCGAGGTTTTTCAGGCCGTATTCCAGCGCAGCTTGACCAGCACGTTCAGCAGCTACTTGAGCAGCAAACGGGGTGGACTTGCGGGAACCGCGGAAACCCGAACCACCGGAGGTAGCCCAGGAAAGAGCGTTACCTTGACGGTCGGTGATGGTCACGATGGTGTTGTTAAAAGATGCATGGATGTGGGCGATGCCATCAACCACTGTCTTTTTAACTTTTTTACGAGGACGAGCAGCAGGTTTTGCCATGATTAAATTCCTGTCGATTCGCTGGGGCGATTACTTGCGGATCGGCTTACGCGGACCTTTACGGGTACGCGCGTTGGTCTTGGTACGCTGACCGCGCACTGGAAGACCGCGACGATGACGCAGACCGCGATAGCAACCGAGGTCCATCAAGCGCTTGATTTTCATGTTGATTTCGCGACGCAGGTCACCTTCAGTGGTGAACTTCGCCACTTCGCCACGCAGCTGTTCAATTTGCTCGTCGCTCAGATCTTTGATCTTTGCTGCTGGGTTTACCCCAGTCTCTGCACAAATTTTCTGTGCAGTAGTGCGACCAACACCATAGATGTAGGTCAGCGAGATAACAGTATGCTTGTTATCTGGAATGTTAACGCCTGCAATACGGGCCATTCAGTGGGACTCCAATTGACAGCTACCTACGCCCCGGAAGCCAAGAAATAGGGCGCGAGATAATATCGCTGTAATAACAAATAATCAACCCGGCAGCGCACTAGCTGCCGGGCTTGAAGCACAATCACACTCAGCCTTGGCGCTGTTTGTGACGCGGTTCCGCGCTGCAAATTACTCGAACAACACCTTCGCGGCGAATAATCTTGCAGTTACGGCACAGCTTTTTCACCGATGCACGAACTTTCATCACCAACTCCTCGAACCTTATGGGTCAGCGCAGCATGCCGCTGCCGTAACCCTTCAGGTTGGCTTTCTTCATCAGGGATTCGTACTGGTGCGAAACGAGGTGCGATTGTACTTGGGACATGAAGTCCATCACAACCACGACGACGATCAGCAACGAGGTCCCGCCAAGGTAGAACGGTACGTTGGCTGCAACCACCAGGAACTGGGGCAACAGGCAGACGGCCGTCATGTAAAGAGCACCGAACATGGTCAAGCGAGTCAGAACGCCATCAATGTAGCGCGCAGACTGCTCACCTGGACGGATGCCCGGAATAAAGGCACCGGACTTCTTCAGGTTTTCCGCTACGTCTTTCGGATTGAACATCAACGCCGTATAGAAGAAGCAGAAGAAAATAATCCCTGCACTAAACAGCAGAATATTCAACGGCTGACCAGGAGCGATCGACTGCGAGATGTCCTGCAACCAGCCCATACCTTCAGACTGACCGAACCAGGCACCCAACGAAGCCGGGAACAGCAAAATGCTGCTCGCGAAAATAGCCGGAATAACACCGGCCATGTTCACCTTCAGCGGCAAGTGGCTGGTCTGCGCAGCGAAGACCTTGCGGCCCTGCTGACGCTTGGCGTAGTGAACAGCAATACGACGCTGACCACGCTCAATGAACACCACGAAACCGATAATCGCTACTGCCAGCAAACCGATGGCAACCAGGGCGAAGATGTTGATATCACCCTGACGTGCAGACTCGAAAGACTGCCCGATCGCTCTCGGAAGACCGGCGACGATACCCGAAAAAATCAACATCGAGATACCGTTGCCAACACCACGCTCAGTAATCTGCTCACCCAGCCACATCATGAACATCGCACCAGCCACAAATGTGGTTACCGCGACGAAATGGAAGCCAAAGTCACCAGTGAACGCAACGCCCTGCCCCGCCAGACCAATGGACATGCCAATGGCCTGGACGAGAGCGAGGACGACAGTGCCGTAGCGGGTGTACTGGCTGATCTTGCGACGGCCAGCTTCACCTTCCTTCTTCAACTGCTCCAGCTGCGGGCTGACGGCGGTCATCAGCTGCATGATGATCGATGCCGAAATGTACGGCATGATCCCCAGTGCAAAGATGCTCATCCGTTCCAGCGCGCCGCCGGAAAACATGTTGAACAAGCTAAGAATGGTCCCCTCATTCTGTCGAAACAGGTCCGCGAGTCGGTCCGGGTTGATACCTGGAACCGGGATGTGTGCGCCTATTCGGTAGACGATAATCGCCAGGAACAGAAAACGCAGACGAGCCCAGAGTTCAGACATACCGCCTTTGCCGAGCGCAGAGAGAGCACCTTGCTTAGCCATTTATTCCTCGAACTTGCCGCCAGCTGCTTCGATAGCCGCACGCGCACCTTTGGTGGCGCCGATTCCCTTGCCGATAGTGACAGCGCGAGTCACTTCACCGGACAGCATGATTTTCACACGCTGTACGTTGACGTTGATCACGTTGGCATCTTTCAGGGACTGCACGGTGACGATGTCGCCTTCCACTTTAGCCAGCTCGGACAGACGCACTTCTGCGCGGTCCATGGCCTTCAGGGAAACGAAACCGAACTTCGGCAGGCGACGATGCAGCGGCTGTTGACCGCCTTCAAAGCCTGGAGCAATGGTGCCACCGGAGCGGGAGGTCTGACCTTTGTGACCACGGCCACCAGTCTTACCCAAACCGCTACCGATACCACGGCCCGGACGATGCTTTTCGCGACGGGAACCCGGCGCTGGACTCAGATCATTGAGTTTCATCGATTAACCCTCGACACGCAGCATGTAGTAAGCCTTGTTGATCATCCCGCGATTCTCGGGAGTATCCAGGACTTCTACAGTGTGACCGATGCGACGCAGACCCAGACCCTTAACGCACAGTTTGTGGTTAGGGATACGGCCGGTCATGCTTTTGATCAGCGTTACTTTTACGGTAGCCATGATCAGAAGATCTCCTTGACGCTTTTGCCACGCTTGGCGGCAATGGATTCAGGAGACTGCATTGCTTTCAAACCCTTGAAAGTGGCGTGAACCACGTTTACCGGGTTAGTCGAGCCGTAGCACTTGGCCAGAACGTTCTGAACGCCAGCAACTTCGAGGACAGCACGCATAGCGCCGCCAGCGATGATACCGGTACCTTCAGAAGCAGGCTGCATGTACACCTTCGAAGCGCCGTGAGCGGACTTCATTGCGTACTGCAGAGTGGTGCCGTTCAGATCAACCTGGATCATGTTGCGGCGAGCAGCTTCCATTGCCTTCTGGATCGCAGCAGGCACTTCACGCGACTTGCCACGGCCGAAGCCAACACGGCCCTTACCATCACCAACCACGGTCAACGCGGTGAAAGTGAAGATACGGCCGCCTTTAACGGTTTTGGCTACGCGGTTAACTTGAACCAGCTTCTCGATGTAGCCTTCGTCGCGCTTTTGGTCGTTATTTGACATAACTTAGAACTCCAGCCCAGCTTCACGAGCAGCATCAGCCAGCGCTTTAACGCGGCCGTGGTACTTGAAGCCAGAGCGGTCGAAAGCCACTTGCGAGACGCCAGCGGCCTTAGCACGCGTAGCGACCAGCTGGCCAACCTTAGTGGCCGCGTCGATGTTGCCGGTGGCACCATCACGCAGTTCTTTATCCAAAGTCGAGGCGCTTGCCAGGACTTTGTTGCCGTCGGCCGAAATGACCTGGGCGTAGATGTGCTGCGAAGAGCGGAACACGCAGAGACGCACGACTTCGAGTTCGTGCATTTTCAGGCGTGCTTTGCGAGCGCGACGCAGTCGAGTAACTTTTTTGTCGGTCATTTGCTATGCCCTACTTCTTCTTGGCTTCTTTACGACGGACGACTTCGTCCGCGTAGCGCACACCTTTGCCTTTGTACGGCTCTGGTGGACGGAAGTCGCGGATCTCGGCGGCCACTTGACCTACCAGCTGCTTGTCGATGCCCTTGATCAGGATATCGGTCTGGCTAGGAGTCTCAGCGGTGATGCCTTCCGGCAGTTCGTAATCCACTGGGTGCGAGAAGCCAAGAGCCAGGTTCAGCACTGTGCCTTTTGCTTGCGCTTTGTAACCAACACCGACCAGCTGGAGCTTGCGCTCGAAGCCTTGGCTTACGCCTTGGACCATGTTGTTTACCAACGCACGAGTGGTACCAGCCATTGCGCGAGTCTGTTGATCGCCATTGCGAGCAGCGAAACGCAGCTCACCAGCTTCTTCAACGATCTCAACGGACGAATGGATGTTCAGTTCAAGAGTGCCCTTGGCACCCTTCACCGAAAGCTGTTGGCCTGCGAATTTTACTTCGACACCGGCTGGCAGCTTAACGGGGTTCTTAGCGACGCGAGACATGCTTATCCCCCCTTAGAACACAGTGCAAAGAACTTCGCCGCCGACACCGGCAGCGCGCGCAGCACGATCAGTCATCACACCCTTGTTGGTGGAGACGATAGACACACCGAGACCGCCACGAACTTTTGGCAGATCATCGACGGACTTGTACTGACGCAGGCCTGGACGGCTAACGCGCTTCACTTCTTCGATAACCGGACGGCCTTCGAAGTACTTCAGCTCGATGGACAGCAGTGGTTTGATTTCGCTGCTGATCTGATAACCCGCAATGTAACCTTCGTCCTTCAGGACTTTGGCAACAGCTACCTTCAACGTGGAAGATGGCATGCTTACGACGGACTTTTCAGCCATCTGGGCATTACGGATACGAGTTAGCATGTCCGCTAACGGGTCCTGCATACTCATGGGCTAGACGCTCCTAATACAAAAAAATTAGCCTTGCGGCTATTACGTGTCGCCGAGAATCTCCGAGCATGAAAAACACGGGCTCAGGCGAGCCGGGTATTCTAGACACACCCCAGAAATGAATCAAGCCCCAAAAGGGGCTTGATTCAGATTCAAGGCCACCGGTGGTCAGGATCTTGCGATCCTGGACACCGAGACTTTGACAGTACTTACCAGCTGGCTTTAACCAGACCCGGTACGTCACCACGCATGGCAGCTTCACGCAGCTTGTTACGGCCGAGGCCGAACTTGCGGTAAACGCCGTGTGGACGACCGGTCAGGCGGCAGCGGTTACGCATGCGCGAAGCGCTTGCGTCACGTGGCTGCTTCTGCAGGGCTACTGTAGCTTCCCAACGCGCTTCTGGACTTGCGTTCAGATCAACGATGATAGCTTTCAGTGCTGCACGCTTCTTGGCGTACTTGGCAACCGTGAGCTGACGCTTCAGCTCGCGGTTTTTCATGCTCATCTTGGCCATGGTCCTACTCCAATCAGTTGCGGAACGGGAATTTGAACGCACGCAGCAGAGCGCGGCCTTCATCATCGTTCTTGGCAGTGGTGGTCAGGGTGATGTCCAGACCGCGGAGAGCATCGATCTTGTCGTAGTCGATTTCCGGGAAGATGATCTGCTCTTTCACGCCCATGCTGTAGTTGCCACGACCATCGAAGGACTTGGCATTCAGGCCGCGGAAGTCGCGAACCCGAGGCAGGGAGATCGACAGCAGACGATCCAGGAACTCGTACATACGCTCACGGCGCAGGGTCACTTTGACGCCGATCGGCCAACCTTCACGGACTTTAAAGCCTGCGATGGATTTGCGAGCGTAGGTCACAACGACTTTCTGGCCGGTGATCTTTTCCAGGTCAGCAACAGCGTGCTCGATGACTTTTTTGTCGCCGATCGCTTCGCCCAGACCCATGTTCAGGGTGATTTTGGTAACGCGCGGAACTTCCATCACGTTCGAAAGCTTAAGTTCTTCCTTAAGTTTCGGAGCAATTTCCTTCCGGTAAATCTCTTTTAGTCGTGCCATGGTCTCATCTACCTAGCAGTGTTCAAGCATCAACCGCTTTTTGGGTCGACTTGAAGACACGAATTTTCTTGCCGTCTTCTACTTTGAAACCAACGCGGTCAGCCTTGTTGGTTTCGCCGTTGAAAATGGCGACGTTAGAAGCATCCAGTGGAGCTTCTTTTTCGACGATACCGCCCTGCACGCCCGACATAGGGTTAGGCTTGGTATGACGCTTGACCAGGTTCAGACCACCAATAACCAAACGGTTGTTAGCGAGAACCTTAAGCACCTTACCGCGCTTACCTTTGTCTTTGCCGGCGATCACGATGATCTCGTCGTCACGACGAATCTTTTGCATGTCGGATCTCCTTACAGCACTTCTGGGGCGAGCGAGACGATCTTCATGAACTTCTCAGTACGAAGTTCACGGGTCACTGGCCCAAAGATACGGGTGCCGATCGGCTCTTGCTTGTTGTTCAGAAGAACAGCAGCGTTGCCATCAAAGCGGATAATGGAGCCATCAGCACGACGTACGCCGTGACGAGTGCGGACTACAACAGCAGTCATCACTTGGCCTTTTTTCACTTTACCGCGAGGAATTGCTTCCTTGACGGTAACTTTGATGATGTCACCGATACCAGCGTAACGACGATGGGAGCCACCCAGCACCTTGATGCACATAACGCGGCGAGCGCCGCTGTTATCGGCCACATCGAGCATGGATTGAGTCTGAATCATATAATTTCTCCGACCCCTAGTCCTTAGACTTCCACAGCGCGTTCGAGAACATCAACCAGCGCCCAAGACTTGGTCTTGGCCAAAGGACGAGTTTCACGAATAGTGACTTTGTCGCCGATGTGGCACTGATTGGTTTCGTCGTGCGCGTGCAGCTTAGTCGAACGCTTAACGTATTTACCGTAGATCGGGTGCTTAACGCGACGCTCGATCAGAACGGTGATGGTTTTGTCCATCTTGTCGCTGACAACACGGCCAGTCAGCGTACGGACAGTTTTTTCGGCTTCAGCCATGATTACTTACCTGCCTGCTGGTTGAGCACAGTCTTCACGCGAGCGATGTCACGCTTAACTTGCGAGAGCAGATGAGACTGCCCCAACTGGCCAGTTGCTTTCTGCATACGCAGATTGAACTGGTCGCGCAGCAAGCCGAGCAGTTGCTCGTTCAGCTGCTGTGCGGATTTTTCACGAAGTTCATTCGCTTTCATCACATCACCGTCCGTTTAACAAAGGAGGTGGCGAGCGGCAGCTTTGCAGCAGCCAGGGCGAAAGCCTCACGCGCCAGCTCTTCAGAAACACCCTCGATTTCATACAGGACTTTGCCTGGCTGAATCTGGGCAACCCAGTATTCGACGTTACCCTTACCTTTACCCATCCGAACTTCGAGTGGCTTCTTGGAAATAGGCTTGTCCGGGAATACACGGATCCAGATCTTGCCGCCACGTTTTACGTGACGGGTCAGAGCACGACGCGCTGACTCGATCTGACGAGCGGTGAGACGACCACGAGCAACAGACTTCAGCGCGAACTCGCCGAAGCTGACTTTGCTACCGCGCAATGCCAGGCCACGGTTGTGACCAGTCATTTGCTTGCGGAACTTCGTACGCTTTGGTTGCAACATTTGGCGTACCCCTTACTTAGCAGCTTTTTTACGAGGCGCTGGTGCTTGTGGTTTCAGTTCTTCTTGGCGACCACCAATTACTTCGCCTTTGAAGATCCAAACCTTTACACCGATCACACCGTAAGTGGTGTGAGCTTCGTAGTTGGCATAGTCGATGTCGGCACGCAGGGTGTGCAATGGCACACGACCTTCGCGATACCATTCAGTACGTGCGATTTCAGCACCGCCGAGACGACCGCTCACTTGGATTTTGATGCCTTTGGCACCAATGCGCATGGCGTTCTGTACGGCGCGCTTCATAGCGCGACGGAACATTACACGACGCTCCAGCTGCTGAGCTACGCTCTGCGCAACCAGCATACCGTCGAGCTCCGGCTTGCGGATCTCTTCGATATTGATGTGCACAGGCACACCCATTTGCTTGGTCAGGTCCTGACGCAGTTTCTCAACATCTTCACCTTTCTTCCCGATAACGATACCTGGACGAGCGGTGTGGATGGTGATACGTGCAGTTTGGGCCGGACGATGGATATCGATACGGCTTACGGACGCGCTTTTTAGTTTGTCTTGGAGATACTCACGCACCTTCAGATCTGCGAGCAAATAGTCCGCATAAGTCCGACCGTCTGCGTACCAGACGGAGGTGTGCTCCTTGACGATTCCCAGGCGAATGCCAATGGGATGTACTTTCTGACCCATCTCTTCGACTCCGTTACTTGTCAGCAACCTTGACAGTGATATGGCAAGACCGCTTGACGATGCGATCAGCACGGCCTTTGGCACGTGGCATGATGCGCTTCAGCGAACGCCCTTCGTTGACGAAAACGGTGCTGACCTTCAGGTCATCAACGTCTGCGCCTTCGTTATGCTCGGCGTTGGCTACGGCCGACTCCAGCACTTTCTTCATGATCTCGGCGGCTTTCTTACTGCTGAAAGCCAACAGGTTGAGCGCTTCGCCCACCTTCTTCCCGCGGATCTGGTCGGCGACCAAGCGGGCTTTCTGGGCGGAGATTCGAGCGCCCGACAACTTAGCGGCTACTTCCATTTCCTAACCCCTTAACGCTTGGCTTTCTTGTCTGCCACGTGCCCGCGATAAGTGCGGGTACCGGCGAACTCGCCCAGTTTGTGGCCGACCATGTCTTCGTTCACGAGAACTGGGACGTGCTGACGACCGTTGTGTACTGCGATGGTCAAACCGACCATTTGTGGCAGGATCATCGAACGACGCGACCAGGTTTTCACCGGTTTGCGATCGTTCTTTTCCGCCGCCACTTCGATCTTCTTCAGTAGGTGAAGATCGATAAAAGGACCTTTTTTCAGAGAACGTGGCACTGTCGTATCCCTCTATTTACTTGCGACGACGGACGATCATTTTGTCGGTACGCTTATTACCACGAGTCTTCGCGCCCTTAGTCGGGAAGCCCCATGGCGATACCGGATGACGACCACCAGAGGTACGACCTTCACCACCACCATGTGGGTGGTCAACCGGGTTCATGGCAACACCACGAACGGTTGGGCGAACGCCACGCCAGCGTTTGGCACCAGCTTTACCCAGCGAACGCAGGCTGTGCTCGGAGTTCGAGACTTCGCCCAGGGTCGCACGGCATTCAGCCAGGACTTTACGCATTTCACCGGAACGCAGACGCAGGGTAACGTACACGCCTTCACGAGCGATCAGCTGAGCCGAAGCACCAGCGGAACGAGCGATCTGAGCGCCTTTACCTGGCTTCAATTCGATGCCGTGTACGGTGCTACCAACTGGAATGTTGCGCAGTTGCAGAGCGTTGCCCGGCTTGATCGGTGCCAGGGCACCTGCGATCAGCTGGTCGCCAGCGCTCACGCCTTTAGGGGCGATGATGTAGCGACGCTCGCCATCTGCGTACAGCAGCAGAGCGATGTGAGCAGTACGGTTTGGATCGTATTCGATACGCTCGACAGTGGCAGAGATGCCATCTTTGTCGTTGCGACGGAAGTCGACCAGACGATAATGCTGCTTATGACCACCACCGATGTGACGAGTGGTAATACGGCCATTGTTGTTACGACCACCAGTCTTCGATTTCTTCTCGAGCAGCGGTGCGTGAGGAGCGCCTTTATGCAGCTCCTGGTTGACCACCTTGACCACAAAACGGCGGCCAGGGGAAGTCGGTTTGCATTTAACGATTGCCATGATGCACCCCTTCCTTACTCAGCACTGCTGCTGAAATCGAGATCTTGGCCTGGCTGAAGGGAGATAACTGCCTTCTTCCAGTCATTACGCTTGCCCAGACCGCGAGCAGTGCGCTTGCTCTTACCCAGAACATTCAGGGTAGTAACACGCTCTACTTTCACGCTGAACAGGCTTTCGACGGCCTTCTTGATTTCCAGCTTGGTTGCGTCGGTAGCAACCTTGAAAACGAACTGGCCTTTCTTGTCTGCCAGAACCGTAGCCTTCTCGGAAACGTGCGGGCCAAGCAGAACTTTAAATACGCGTTCCTGGTTCATCCCAGCAGCTCCTCGAATTTCTTCACGGCCGACACGGTGATCAACACCTTGTCGTATGCGATCAGACTAACTGGATCGGAACCTTGCACGTCACGTACATCTACGTGTGGCAGGTTACGAGCAGCCAGGTACAGGTTCTGATCAACAGCGTCGGACACGATCAGAACGTCGGTCAGGCTCATGTTGTTCAGTTTGCCCAGCAGGTCTTTGGTTTTCGGCGTTTCAACGGCGAAATCCTGAACCACGACCAGACGATCAGTACGCACCAGCTCAGCAAGGATGGAACGCATTGCTGCGCGATACATCTTCTTGTTCAGCTTCTGGGAGTGATCCTGAGGACGAGCTGCGAAAGTGGTACCGCCGCCACGCCAGATTGGGCTACGGATAGTACCGGCACGAGCACGGCCAGTACCTTTCTGACGCCATGGGCGCTTACCGCCACCACGAACGTCGGAACGGGTCTTTTGCTGCTTGGAGCCCTGACGGCCGCCGGCCATGTAGGCCACGACTGCTTGGTGAACCAGCGTCTCGTTGAATTCGCCGCCAAATGTCAGTTCGGAAACTTCGATCGCTTGAGCGTCATTTACATTTAATTGCATGTCAGCTTCCCCTTAACCGCGAGCCTTGGCTGCTGGACGTACAACCAAGTTGCCGCCAGTAGCGCCAGGAACAGCGCCCTTGACCAACAACAGATTGCGTTCAGCGTCCACGCGCACTACTTCGAGGGACTGCACGGTCACGCGCTCAGCGCCCATATGACCGGACATTTTTTTGCCCTTGAATACACGACCAGGAGTCTGGCACTGGCCGATAGAGCCTGGAACGCGGTGGGATACGGAGTTACCGTGGGTGTTATCTTGCCCGCGGAAATTCCAACGCTTGATCGTACCCTGGAAGCCTTTACCCTTGGACTGACCGGTTACATCAACCAGTTGACCAGCGGCGAAGATTTCAGCGTTGATCAGATCGCCGGCCTGGTACTCGCCTTCTTCAAGGCGGAATTCCATTACGGTACGACCGGCGGCAACGTTCGCTTTAGCGAAGTGGCCAGCCTGAGCTGCTGTTACACGCGAAGCACGACGCTCGCCGACAGTGACTTGCACTGCACGATAGCCATCGGTCTCTTCAGTTTTGAACTGGGTGACGCGATTCGGTTCGATCTCAATGACCGTGACCGGAATGGAGACACCTTCTTCGGTGAAAATACGGGTCATACCGCATTTACGACCGACTACACCAATAGTCATGTTGTAAACCTCATGAGTGTACGGGGCTTTCACCCGCTATGGCCGCCCATTTCAGAGCGTTACACGACTAAGACCGAGTCTTAGCCGAGGCTGATCTGCACTTCCACACCGGCCGCAAGATCAAGCTTCATAAGAGCATCAACGGTTTTATCCGTTGGCTGGACGATGTCCAGAACGCGCTTATGAGTACGGATCTCGTACTGGTCACGCGCGTCTTTGTTGACGTGCGGGGAGACCAGAACGGTGAACCGCTCTTTACGGGTAGGCAGTGGAATTGGACCACGCACTTGAGCACCAGTACGTTTCGCGGTTTCCACGATTTCCTGGGTTGATTGGTCGATCAGGCGATGGTCGAAAGCCTTCAACCTGATACGGATTTGCTGATTTTGCATTGGATTTCAGACTCCGGCTGCTATTCCCACCGAGCGCAATACGCCCGTTAAAAGGAGGCGCAATTCTATAGACGCCCCAGATGGGTGTCAACCCAATAAAAAAGCCCCCGCTGAGCGGGGGCTTTTCAAAGCATCGAAGCTATCTCAAAAGAGATGCTTACTCGATGATTTTGGCTACGACGCCAGCGCCGACGGTACGACCGCCTTCACGGATAGCGAAACGCAGGCCGTCTTCCATTGCGATGGTCTTGATCAGGGTAACTTCCATCTGGATGTTATCACCTGGCATTACCATTTCAACGCCTTCTGGCAGCTGGCAGTTACCAGTCACGTCAGTAGTACGGAAGTAGAACTGTGGACGGTAGCCTTTGAAGAACGGAGTGTGACGACCGCCTTCTTCCTTGCTCAGAACGTAAACCTCTGCGGTGAACTTGGTGTGCGGCTTAACCGAACCTGGCTTAACCAGAACCTGGCCACGCTCAACGTCGTCACGCTTGGTACCACGCAGCAGAACGCCGCAGTTCTCGCCAGCACGACCTTCGTCGAGCAGCTTGCGGAACATTTCAACACCGGTGCAGGTGGTGGTGGTGGTGTCACGCAGACCAACGATTTCCAGTGCATCTTGAACGCGAACGATACCGCGCTCGATACGACCAGTCACAACAGTACCACGACCCGAGATCGAGAATACGTCTTCGATTGGCATCAGGAATGGCTTGTCGATAGCACGCTCTGGCTCTGGGATGTAGCTGTCCAGGGTTTCAACCAGTTTACGAACGGCAGTGGTGCCCATTTCGTTGTCGTCTTTGCCTTCCAGCGCCATACGAGCCGAACCGATGATGATTGGAGTGTCATCGCCCGGGAAGTCGTAGGTGGACAGCAGGTCGCGAACTTCCATTTCGACCAGTTCCAGCAGCTCAGCGTCGTCTACCAGGTCAGCCTTGTTCAGGAAAACCACGATGTACGGAACGCCTACCTGACGGGACAGCAGGATGTGCTCACGGGTTTGTGGCATCGGACCATCAGCGGCCGAGCAAACCAGGATCGCGCCGTCCATCTGGGCAGCACCGGTGATCATGTTCTTCACATAGTCAGCGTGACCTGGGCAGTCAACGTGAGCGTAGTGACGGATCTTCGAGTTGTACTCGACGTGCGCGGTGTTGATGGTGATACCACGAGCTTTTTCTTCTGGAGCGCTGTCGATTTTATCGAAATCAACGATTGCGGAACCGAAAACTTCGGAGCAAACGCGAGTCAGAGCTGCGGTCAGAGTGGTTTTACCGTGGTCAACGTGACCGATGGTGCCAACGTTGACGTGCGGTAGGGAACGATCAAATTTTTCTTTAGCCACGACAATTAACTCCTTGCCTAAAGGACTGAATCAGCCTTGTTTTTTGGTTACAGTTTCGACGATGTGCGACGGAGCTGTATTGTATTTTTTGAATTCCATAGAGTAGCTTGCGCGACCCTGGGACATCGAACGAACGTCGGTCGCATAACCGAACATCTCGCCCAACGGAACTTCAGCACGGATCACCTTACCGGAGACCGTGTCTTCCATACCCAGAATCATGCCGCGACGACGGTTAAGGTCGCCCATCACGTCACCCATATAGTCTTCAGGCGTAACAACCTCTACCGCCATGATCGGCTCGAGCAACTCACCACCACCCTTCTGGGCCAGTTGCTTGGTCGCCATGGAAGCAGCCACCTTAAACGCCATCTCGTTCGAGTCGACGTCGTGGTAAGAACCATCAAACACGGTAGCCTTCAGGCCGATCAGCGGATAGCCGGCAACTACGCCGTTCTTCATCTGCTCTTCGATACCCTTCTGGATAGCCGGGATGTATTCCTTAGGAACCACACCACCCACTACTTCGTTCACGAATTGCAGACCTTCCTGACCTTCGTCAGCAGGAGCAAAACGGATCCAGCAGTGGCCGAACTGGCCACGACCGCCGGACTGACGAACGAACTTGCCTTCGATTTCGCAATTCTTCGTGATGCGCTCACGATACGAAACCTGAGGCTTACCGATGTTGGCTTCGACGTTGAACTCACGGCGCATCCGGTCAACCAGGATGTCCAGGTGCAACTCGCCCATGCCAGAGATGATCGTCTGACCAGTCTCTTCATCAGTTTTGACGCGGAAAGACGGGTCTTCCTGAGCAAGTTTGCCCAGAGCGATACCCATTTTTTCCTGGTCATCCTTGGTCTTAGGCTCAACGGCAACCGAAATAACCGGCTCCGGGAAGTCCATGCGAACCAGGATGATTGGCTTGTCAGCGTTGCACAAGGTTTCACCAGTGGTGACGTCCTTCATGCCGATCAGGGCCGCGATGTCACCAGCGCGTACTTCCTTGATCTCTTCACGGGCGTTTGCGTGCATCTGCACCATACGGCCCACGCGCTCTTTCTTGCCTTTGACCGAGTTGATCACGCCGTCGCCGGAGGCCAACACGCCCGAGTAAACACGGACGAAAGTCAAGGTACCCACGAATGGATCGGTAGCGATCTTGAACGCCAGAGCCGAGAACGGCTCGTTGTCGTCTGCATGACGCTCCATTTGCTTTTCCTCGTCATCCGGGTCAGTACCCTTGATGGCAGGAATGTCGGTTGGAGCCGGCAGGTAGTCGATAACGGCGTCGAGAACCAGGGGAACACCCTTGTTCTTGAAGGAAGAACCGCAAACAGCCAGAACGATCTCACCAGCGATAGTACGCTGACGCAGAGCACCCTTGATTTCCTCGATGGTGAGTTCTTCACCTTCAAGGTACTTGTTCATCAGCTCTTCGCTGGCTTCGGCCGCAGCCTCAACCATGTTGTTGCGCCACTCTTCAGCCAGTTCCTGCAGTTCAGCAGGGATGGCCTCACGACGAGGAGTCATACCCTTGTCGGCATCGTTCCAGTAAACCGCTTCCATGGTCATCAGATCGATCTGACCCTGGAAGTTGTCTTCGGAACCGATAGCCAACTGGATAGGCACCGGAGTGTGACCCAGACGCTGTTTGATCTGAGCGATCACGCGCAGGAAGTTCGCACCGGCACGGTCCATCTTGTTCACGTAAACGATACGTGGAACACCGTACTTGTTGGCTTGACGCCATACGGTTTCGGACTGAGGCTCAACGCCGGAAGTACCGCAGAACACAACGACCGCGCCGTCGAGTACACGCAGGGAACGCTCTACTTCAATAGTGAAGTCTACGTGGCCCGGGGTATCGATGACGTTGAAACGGTACTGGTCTTTGTGCTGCTTGGCGGAACCCTGCCAGAAGGCGGTAATGGCAGCAGAAGTAATGGTAATACCACGCTCCTGCTCCTGCACCATCCAGTCTGTGGTCGCGGCGCCGTCATGCACCTCGCCCATTTTGTGACTTTTGCCAGTGTAAAAAAGGACGCGCTCAGTGGTGGTGGTTTTACCAGCATCCACGTGTGCAACGATACCAATGTTACGGTAGCGATTAATCGGTGTTGTACGAGCCATAAAGCCCTCGCAAAATTAGTGACGCTAAAATTAGAAGCGGTAGTGCGAGAAAGCCTTGTTGGCTTCAGCCATACGGTGAACGTCTTCACGCTTCTTAACTGCAGCACCTTTACCTTCGGCAGCGTCCAACAGTTCGCCAGCCAAACGCAGAGCCATAGACTTCTCGCCGCGCTTGCGGGCGTAGTCTACCAACCAGCGCATTGCCAGAGCGTTACGACGGGAAGGACGAACTTCGACCGGAACCTGGTAAGTAGCACCACCAACGCGGCGCGACTTCACTTCGACCAGCGGAGCGATGGCGTCGAGTGCTTTTTCGAAGAGTTCCAGGGGATCGGTGCCGGCCTTACGAGCCTTCACGGTATCCAGGGCACCATAAACGATACGCTCGGCAACGGCTTTCTTGCCGCTTTCCATTACGTGGTTCATGAATTTGGCGAGGATTTGGCTTCCGTATTTCGGATCGTCCAGAATCTCACGCTTGGCTGCTACGCGACGTCTTGGCATTGATAAGCCCTCAAACGGTCTTCAGGTTAGCCCGGGACAGCTCCTATGGATGCGTGCCCGACCTTACTCTTATCGACTCAATAAAATGAAAAACTGCAAAACGGCCAATTACTTCGGACGCTTGGTACCGTACTTCGAACGACCCTGGTTACGACCTTTAACACCGGAAGTATCCAACGAACCGCGAACGGTGTGGTAACGAACACCTGGCAAGTCTTTTACACGACCGCCGCGGATCAGTACCACGCTGTGCTCTTGCAGGTTGTGGCCTTCACCGCCGATGTACGAGGAAACCTCGAAACCGTTGGTCAGACGCACACGGCATACTTTACGCAGTGCCGAGTTAGGTTTTTTCGGCGTGGTGGTGTACACACGGGTGCACACGCCACGGCGTTGCGGGCAGTTCTGCAGCGCAGGCACGTCGGATTTCTCGACGATACGCTTACGCGGCTGACGTACCAGCTGGTTGATAGTTGCCATCTACTAGCTCCACTGTTGTCTTGCGACGCTATTGTCTTGCAAGAAAAGCAAAATGGCAGGAACGAGTTCCCGCCAAATTTAGGGGTACAAGAGTCTAAAGAGGATCTTGTCCCCAGTCAAGGCAAGGCCCCGCCCTCCCCGCTCATCCAATCTCGACAAATTGTCTCGATTCGATGAACGGAGTGACCAGGGCCTCACACTCATTTACCGCAGAACTCAGTTACCGCTCGAGTTCAGCGCTTCGGTCAGTGCAGCTTCCACTTCACTGGCGCTTACGCGCAACGGCTTGTCTGCATCACGGCGGCGCTTACGCTCGCTGTGATAAGCCAGGCCGGTACCAGCCGGGATCAGACGACCCACGACCACGTTTTCTTTCAGGCCGCGCAGGTAATCGCGCTTGCCGGTTACCGCCGCTTCGGTCAGTACGCGAGTGGTTTCCTGGAAGGAAGCCGCCGAGATGAACGATTCGGTGGACAACGACGCCTTGGTGATACCCAGCAGAACGCGAGTGAACTTGGAGACAAACTTGTCTTCGCCGCTCAGACGCTCGTTCTCTACCAGTACGTGAGTCAATTCCATCTGGTCGCCCTTGATGAAACTGGAATCGCCGGATTCAGCGATCTCAACTTTACGCAGCATCTGACGCAGGATGGTCTCGATGTGCTTGTCGTTGATCTTCACGCCTTGCAGACGGTAAACGTCCTGGATCTCGTTAACGATGTACTTGGCCAGCGCACTCACACCCAGCAGACGCAGGATGTCGTGTGGATCGCTCGGACCGTCGGAGATAACTTCGCCGCGGTTTACCTGTTCGCCTTCGAAGACGTTCAGGTGACGCCACTTCGGAATCAGCTCTTCGTACGGATCGGTACCGTCGTTCGGGGTGATGACCAGACGGCGCTTGCCCTTGGTCTCTTTACCGAATGCGATGGTGCCGCTGACTTCAGCCAGAATCGACGCTTCTTTCGGACGACGAGCTTCGAACAAGTCGGCAACACGCGGCAGACCACCGGTGATGTCGCGAGTTTTCGAAGTCTCTTGCGGGATACGAGCGATAACATCACCGATCGCGATCTTCGCACCATCCGCTACACCGACCAGGGCGTTGGCTGGCAGGAAGTACTGAGCGATAACGTCAGTGCCTGGCAGCAACAGATCCTTGCCGTTGTCGTCGACCATCTTCACAGCAGGACGGATGTCCTTACCGGCAGCTGGACGATCTTTGGCGTCGAGTACTTCAATGTTGGTCATACCGGTCAATTCGTCAGTCTGACGCTTGATCGTGATGCCTTCTTCCATGCCCACGTAGGTCACGGTACCTTTCATTTCGGTAACGATTGGGTGAGTGTGCGGATCCCACTTGGCCACGATAGCGCCAGCTTCGACCTTGTCACCTTCTTTAACCGAAATCACGGCACCGTACGGCAGCTTGTAACGCTCGCGCTCACGACCGAAGTCGTCAGCGATGGCCAGCTCACCGGAACGGGACACAGCAACCAGGCAACCATCCACTCGCTCAACGTGCTTCAGGTTATGCAGACGGACGGTACCGCCATTCTTCACCTGAACGCTGTCGGCTGCGGAGGTCCGGCTTGCCGCACCACCGATGTGGAACGTACGCATCGTCAGCTGGGTACCCGGCTCACCGATGGACTGGGCAGCGATAACGCCGACCGCTTCACCGATGTTCACCTGGTGACCACGAGCCAGATCGCGGCCGTAGCACTTGGCGCAAATACCGAAACGGGTTTCGCAGCTGATCGGCGAACGCACGATCACTTCGTCGATGCTGTTCAGCTCGATGAACTCGACCCACTTCTCGTCTACCAGGGTGCCAGCAGGAACGATGACGTCCTCGGTACCCGGCTTGAATACGTCACGGGCGATAACACGACCCAATACGCGCTCACCCAACGGCTCTACAACGTCGCCGCCTTCAATGTGCGGAGTCATCAGCAGACCGTGTTCGGTCCCGCAGTCAACTTCGGTCACAACCAGATCCTGCGCAACGTCTACCAGACGACGCGTCAAGTAACCGGAGTTAGCAGTTTTCAAGGCGGTATCCGCCAGACCCTTACGAGCACCGTGAGTCGAGATGAAGTACTGGAGTACGCTCAAACCTTCACGGAAGTTCGCAGTAATCGGCGTTTCGATGATGGAGCCGTCCGGCTTGGCCATCAGACCACGCATACCGGCCAGCTGACGGATCTGCGCAGCAGAACCTCGAGCACCGGAGTCGGCCATCATGTACATCGAGTTGAACGATTCTTGCTCAACTTCGTTGCCGTGACGGTCGATAACCTTCTCTTTCGAGAGGTTCGACATCATTGCCTTGGAGACTTCGTCGTTAGCTTTCGACCAAAGGTCGATTACCTTGTTGTACTTCTCGCCCTGAGTTACCAGGCCCGAGGCGTACTGACTTTCGATCTCTTTCACTTCATCGGTTGCAGCCGCGATGATGCGGGCTTTTTCATCCGGGATAACGAAGTCGTTAACACCGATGGAAACGCCGGAAATGGTCGAATAGGCAAAACCGGTGTACATCAACTGGTCAGCGAAGATCACAGTCTCTTTCAAACCAACCACGCGATAGCACTGGTTGATCAGCTTGGAGATCGCCTTCTTCTTCATCGGCAGGTTGACGACGTCGTACGACAGACCTTTTGGCACAACCTGGAACAACAGAGCACGGCCGACAGTGGTGTCGACGATACGGGTGTTGCTCACGCTGCCGCCATCACGGTCGTTGACGGTTTCGTTGATCCGCACCTTGACCTTGGCGTGCAGTGCGGCTTCGCCGGCACGGAACACACGGTCAACCTCCTGCAGATCCGCGAACACACGACCTTCGCCCTTGGCGTTGATCGCTTCACGAGTCATGTAGTACAGACCCAATACAACGTCCTGCGACGGAACGATGATTGGCTCACCGTTGGCTGGCGACAGAATGTTGTTGGTCGACATCATCAACGCACGCGCTTCGAGCTGGGCTTCCAGCGTCAGCGGTACGTGCACGGCCATTTGGTCGCCGTCGAAGTCGGCGTTGTACGCGGCGCAGACCAGAGGGTGCAGCTGGATAGCCTTACCTTCGATCAGTACCGGTTCAAACGCCTGGATACCCAGACGGTGAAGGGTCGGCGCACGGTTGAGAAGTACCGGGTGTTCGCGAATCACTTCAGCGAGAACGTCCCAAACCTCTGGCAGCTCGCGCTCGACCATCTTCTTGGCAGCCTTGATGGTGGTAGCGAGACCACGCATTTCAAGCTTGCCGAAAATGAACGGCTTGAACAGCTCGAGAGCCATTTTCTTCGGCAGACCGCACTGGTGCAGACGCAGGGTCGGACCTACGGTAATTACCGAACGGCCGGAGTAGTCAACACGCTTACCGAGCAAGTTCTGACGGAAACGACCCTGCTTACCCTTGATCATGTCAGCCAGGGATTTCAGAGGACGCTTGTTCGAACCGGTGATAGCGCGGCCACGACGACCGTTGTCGAGCAATGCGTCGACAGCTTCCTGCAACATACGCTTTTCGTTGCGCACGATGATGTCCGGTGCGGACAGATCCAGCAGGCGCTTCAAGCGGTTGTTACGGTTGATCACTCGACGATACAGATCGTTGAGGTCGGAAGTCGCGAAGCGACCGCCATCCAGCGGGACCAGTGGACGCAGATCTGGCGGCAGAACCGGCAGAACGGTCAGCACCATCCACTCTGGCAGGTTGCCGGAACCCTGGAAGGCTTCCATCAACTTCAGACGCTTGGACAGCTTCTTGATCTTGGTTTCGGAGTTGGTTTGCGGAATTTCTTCACGCAGGCGGCCAATCTCGTGCTCCAGGTCGATAGCGTGCAGCAGTTCACGGACAGCTTCGGCACCCATGCGGGCATCGAAATCGTCGCCGAACTCTTCCAGCGCTTCGAAGTACTGCTCGTCGTTGAGCAGCTGACCTTTTTCAAGGGTGGTCATGCCTGGATCGATAACGACATAACTCTCGAAGTAGAGAACGCGTTCGATATCACGCAGGGTCATGTCCATCAGCAAGCCGATACGGGACGGCAGCGATTTCAGGAACCAGATGTGGGCAACCGGCGAGGCCAGTTCGATGTGCGCCATGCGCTCACGACGAACTTTTGCCAGCGCGACTTCAACGCCGCACTTCTCGCAGATCACACCACGGTGCTTCAAGCGCTTGTACTTACCGCACAGGCACTCGTAATCCTTTACCGGGCCAAAGATCTTGGCGCAGAACAGGCCGTCACGCTCAGGTTTGAACGTACGGTAGTTGATGGTTTCCGGCTTTTTAACTTCACCGAACGACCACGAACGGATCATCTCAGGCGATGCCAATCCGATACGGATGGCGTCGAACTCTTCGACTTGACCCTGGTTTTTCAGCAAATTCAGTAGGTCTTTCAAGGCCTTTCCTCCTGGCGGAGCAGAGAGCGGGCAATCCTGCCCCGCTCTCGATTCGCGTCACGTGTTATTCGGTTTCCAGATCGATATCGATGCCGAGGGAACGAATTTCCTTGATCAACACGTTGAAGGACTCGGGCATGCCCGGCTCCATACGGTGATCGCCATCCACGATGTTTTTGTACATCTTGGTACGGCCGTTCACATCGTCCGACTTCACTGTGAGCATTTCTTGCAGAGTGTAAGCGGCACCGTATGCTTCCAGTGCCCAGACCTCCATCTCCCCGAAACGCTGACCACCGAACTGCGCCTTACCACCCAGCGGCTGCTGGGTAACCAGGCTGTACGAACCGGTAGAACGAGCGTGCATCTTGTCGTCTACCAAGTGGTTCAGCTTCAGCATGTACATGTAGCCAACGGTAACCGGGCGCTCGAACTTGTTGCCGGTACGGCCGTCGGTCAGCTGCATCTGGCCGCTTTCTGGCAGGTCCGCCAGTTTCAGCATGGCCTTGATTTCGCTCTCCTTGGCACCGTCGAACACTGGAGTGGCCATTGGAACGCCGCCACGCAGGTTTTGAGCCAGGTCCAGGATTTCCTGGTCCGAGAAGTCATCGAGGCTTTCCTGACGACCGCCGATCTCGTTATAGATCTCGTGCAGGAACTTGCGCAGCTCGGCAACTTTGCGCTGCTCTTCAATCATGCGATTGATCTTCTCGCCCAGACCCTTGGCCGCGAGGCCCAGGTGGGTTTCAAGGATCTGACCGACGTTCATACGCGAAGGTACGCCCAACGGGTTGAGGACAACGTCGACCGGGGTGCCATTGGCATCGTGCGGCATGTCTTCAACCGGCATGATCACGGAGACCACACCTTTGTTACCGTGACGACCGGCCATCTTGTCGCCCGGCTGGATGCGACGACGGATTGCCAGGTAGACCTTGACGATTTTCAGCACGCCTGGAGCCAGGTCATCGCCCTGCTGCAGTTTGCGCTTCTTGTCTTCGAACTTGTCGTCCAGCAGACGGCGACGATCAACGATGTAGGCCTGAGCCTTCTCGAGCTGCTCGTTCAGAGCATCTTCAGCCATGCGCAGTTTGAACCACTGGCCGTGCTCAAGACCGTCGAGAACTTCGTCGGTGATGTCCTGGCCTTTCTTCAGACCGGCGCCGCCTTCGGCTTTGTGGCCGACCAGAGCGGAACGCAGACGTTCGAAAGTAGCACCTTCAACGATACGGAACTCTTCGTTCAGGTCCTTGCGGATCTCGTCCAGCTGGGACTTCTCGATCGACAGTGCACGAGCATCACGCTCAACGCCGTCGCGGGTGAAGACCTGTACGTCGATGACAGTACCTTTGGTACCGGTAGGTACACGCAGGGAAGTGTCTTTAACGTCGCTGGCTTTTTCACCGAAGATCGCACGCAGCAGTTTTTCTTCCGGAGTCAGCTGGGTCTCGCCTTTCGGAGTGACCTTACCAACCAGGATGTCGCCTGCGCCAACTTCAGCACCTACGTAAACGATACCGGCTTCGTCCAGCTTGTTCAGAGCCGCTTCACCCACGTTCGGGATGTCGGCAGTGATTTCCTCTGGGCCAAGCTTGGTGTCACGGGCCACACAGGTCAGTTCCTGGATGTGGATCGTGGTGAAACGGTCTTCCTGAACAACACGCTCGGACAGACAGATGGAGTCTTCGAAGTTGAAGCCGTTCCATGCCATGAACGCGATGCGCATGTTCTGACCCAGAGCCAGTTCACCCATGTCGGTGGACGGGCCGTCGGCCATGATGTCGCTACGCTGAACCCGATCACCCTTACGCACCAGCGGACGCTGGTTGATGCAGGTGTTCTGGTTGGAGCGGGTGTACTTGGTCAGGTTGTAGATGTCGACACCGGCTTCACCGGTTTCAACTTCGTCATCGGCAACACGAACCACGATACGGCTGGCGTCGACGGAGTCGATCACGCCGCCACGACGAGCCACGACGCAAACGCCGGAGTCACGGGCTACGTTACGCTCCATGCCGGTACCTACCAGCGGCTTGTCAGCGCGCAGGGTTGGTACAGCTTGACGCTGCATGTTCGAACCCATCAACGCACGGTTGGCGTCGTCGTGCTCGAGGAACGGAATCAGCGACGCAGCAACCGAAACTACCTGCTTCGGCGATACGTCCATCAAGGTGACGTCTTCCGGCGCCTTGACGGTGAATTCGTTCAAGTGACGAACAGCTACCAGCTCGTCGATCAGGACTTTCTTGTCGTTCATCGTGGCCGAGGCCTGAGCGATCACGTGATCGGCTTCTTCGATGGCGGACAGGAACACGATCTCGTCGGTGACCAGAGCGTCTTTCACCACACGGTACGGGCTTTCCAGGAAGCCGTACTGGTTGGTGCGCGCATAAGCGGCCAGGGAGTTGATCAGACCGATGTTCGGACCTTCCGGCGTTTCAATCGGGCATACACGACCGTAGTGAGTCGGGTGTACGTCACGCACTTCAAAGCCGGCGCGCTCACGAGTCAGACCGCCAGGGCCGAGTGCAGAAACACGACGCTTGTGGGTGATCTCGGACAGCGGGTTGTTCTGGTCCATGAACTGGGACAGCTGGCTGGAACCGAAGAACTCTTTCACCGCCGCAGCCACTGGCTTGGCGTTGATCAGGTCTTGCGGCATCAGGCCTTCGCTTTCAGCCATCGACAGACGCTCTTTGACCGCACGCTCAACACGTACCAGGCCAACGCGGAACTGGTTCTCGGCCATTTCGCCTACGCAGCGAACACGACGGTTACCCAGGTGGTCGATGTCATCGACGATGCCTTTACCGTTACGGATGTCGACCAGGGTCTTCAGTACCGCGACGATGTCTTCCTTGCACAGCACGCCCGAACCTTCGATCTCGGTACGACCGATACGACGGTTGAACTTCATCCGGCCGACCGCAGACAGGTCATAGCGCTCAGGACTGAAGAACAGGTTGTTGAACAGGGTCTCGGCAGCGTCCTTGGTTGGCGGCTCGCCTGGACGCATCATGCGATAGATCTCGACCAGCGCTTCCAATTGGTTGCTGGTGGAGTCGATCTTCAGGGTGTCGGAGACGAACGGACCGCAGTCGATATCGTTGGTGTACAGAGTTTCGATGCGAACAACCTGAGCCTTGGCGATTTTGGCCAGGATCTCGGTATTCAGCTCGGTGTTGCACTCTGCCAGGATTTCGCCGGTTGCCGGATGCACGATGACCTTGGCGGTTGTGCGACCCAGGACGTAGTCCAGAGGCACATCCAGCTCTTTGATCCCGGCTTTTTCCAGCTGGTTGATGTGGCGAGCGGTGATACGACGACCCTGCTCGACAATAACCTTGCCTTTGTCATCCAGAATATCGAGGACAGCGATTTCACCGCGCAGGCGCTGAGGCACCAGCTCCAGGCTCAGGGTCTCGCCCTTCACGTGGAATACGTTGGTGGTATAGAACGCGTCCAGCACTTCTTCAGTGGTATAGCCCAGCGCGCGCAGCAGTACCGATGCAGGCAGCTTGCGACGACGGTCGATACGCACGAATACGCAGTCTTTCGGGTCGAACTCGAAGTCCAGCCACGAACCGCGGTAAGGAATGATGCGCGCGGAGTACAGCAGTTTACCGGAGCTGTGCGTCTTGCCACGGTCGTGGTCGAAGAACACGCCCGGGGAACGGTGCAGCTGGGAAACGATTACACGCTCGGTACCGTTGATTACGAAGGTACCGTTTTCAGTCATCAGGGGGATTTCACCCATGTAGACTTCTTGCTCTTTGATGTCCTTGATCGCTTTGTTCGACGACTCTTTGTCGAAAATGATCAGGCGCACTTTTACCCGCAAAGGTACGGCGTAAGTTACACCGCGCAATACGCATTCTTTGACATCAAATGCCGGTTCGCCCAGGCGATAACCGACGTACTCCAGCGCAGCATTGCCGGAGTAGCTGATGATCGGGAAAACGGATTTGAAGGCCGCATGCAGGCCCACGTCGCGGAACTGATCTTTAGTCGCTCCCGCTTGCAAGAATTCACGATACGAATCCAGCTGGATGGCCAGGAGGTACGGCACATCCATGACGTCCGGCAACTTGCTAAAGTCCTTGCGGATACGTTTTTTCTCAGTATATGAGTAAGCCATCAGCGTTCCCCAGCTTGGTCACCTGCTTGTTTGGCCCCTCCCGACGGGAGCAGCCAGAAAATCGTGCAAACCCCATGGTTTGCGCCACCGCATCGGGTGGTTACAGCACGTTATCGGCACCGACCCAGTCGGCTGCCAATAACGGAAAAAGGCCGGTGGCAAGAGCCACCAGCCATCAGCCTGTCGCTTAACGCTCGGGCTGGAGACGCAAAGTCGATGCTTACTTCAGCTCGACTTTAGCGCCTGCTTCTTCCAGAGTTGCTTTGGCTTTGTCGCCTGCATCTTTGGTCACTGCTTCCAGAACCATGGCAGGAGCGCCGTCAACTACAGCCTTGGCTTCTTTCAGGCCCAGACCGGTCAGTTCACGTACTGCCTTGATCACGTTAACTTTCTTCTCGCCAGCTTCCAGCAGCATGACGTTGAATTCAGTTTGCTCTTCAACAACAGCGGCAGCAGCGGCAGGACCTGCCGATGCAGCAGCAGCGGTAACACCGAATTTTTCTTCGAAAGCTTTGATCAGCTCAACAACTTCCATTACGGACATGTTGCCAACTGCTTCAAGGATATCGTTCTGAGAGATAGACATGAATCTAATTCCTGATATTGGGGACGGCCTACGCGACCATCGAAAAAAACAAAAAACGCGAGAAGTTGACGAGCCTTAGGCTGCAGCAGCTTCTTTCTGGTCGCGAATTGCCGCCAGAGTACGAGCCAACTTGCTGGTAGCGCCTTGAATCACGCTCATCAGCTGAGAAATTGCTTCGTCACGGGTCGGCAGAGTTGCCAGTACGTCGATTTGGTTAGCTGCGAGGAACTTGCCCTCGAACGCAGCTGCCTTGATCTCGAACTTGTCCTGACCCTTTGCGAATTCCTTGAAGATCCGGGCAGCAGCGCCTGGATGTTCTTTGGAGAACGCAATCAGGGTAGGGCCAGTGAACACGTCGTTGAGGACACTGAATTCAGTGTCAGCAACAGCGCGCTTGAGCAGGGTGTTACGTACAACACGTACGTAAACGCCAGCTTCACGAGCCTCTTTACGGAGTCCGGTCATCGCGCCTACTGTTACGCCACGGGCATCAGCCACGACAGCGGACAGAGCGACTTTGGCAGCCTCGTTGACTTCAGCGACGATGGCCTTCTTGTCTTCGAGTTTAATTGCCACGGGTTTAACTCCTGCTTGTTACCGTTTCATCTGGTCGAAACCGGATGTCGTTTTGGTGTCTGATTCGGTAAGGAACCGGGAGCACCATCTGCGTAGGCTTGAGGTTTAAGACTTGCGTCGCCTACGGTCTTGGATAGCCCCCGCCAGGCAGGGACCCCAATTTTTCAATTGGCGCAATCGCTTGCGCCAATCTGTGTCTTACGCGTCGAGCGAGCTTTGGTCGATGACCAGACCTGGGCCCATAGTGGTGCTCAGGGTAACGCGCTTGACGTAAATGCCTTTCGAGGAAGCTGGCTTGATACGCTTCAGATCAGCGATCAGGGCTTCAACGTTTTCCTTCAGCTTGACGGCATCGAAGCCGATCTTGCCAACGGAAGTGTGGATGATGCCGTTTTTGTCGGTGCGATAACGAACCTGACCAGCCTTGGCGTTTTTAACCGCGGTAGCTACGTCTGGGGTTACGGTGCCGACTTTAGGGTTAGGCATCAGGCCACGTGGACCGAGGATCTGACCCAGTTGACCTACAACGCGCATTGCATCCGGGGATGCGATCACTACGTCATAGTTCAGGTCGCCGCCTTTCATTTCGGCAGCCAGGTCGTCCATGCCTACACGGTCAGCGCCGGCAGCCAGAGCGGCTTCAGCAGCTGGACCCTGGGTGAACACAGCAACGCGAACGGTCTTGCCAGTGCCGTGTGGCAGCACAGTAGCGCTACGAACGACCTGGTCGGATTTACGCGGGTCAACACCCAGGTTTACAGCTACGTCAAACGACTCGCTGAACTTGACAGTCGACAGTTCAGCCAGCAGGGCAGCGGCGTCTACAAAGTTGTAGGCCTTGCCTGCTTCGATTTTGCCGGCGATAGCCTTTTGACGCTTGGTCAGCTTAGCCATTACACACCCTCCACGTTAAGGCCCATGCTACGAGCAGAACCGGCGATAGTACGCACGGCTGCTTCCATATCAGCTGCAGTCAGATCCGCGTTTTTGGTTTTCGCGATTTCTTCCAGCTGAGCACGGGTCACGGTGCCAACCTTAACGGTGTTCGGACGAGCGGAACCGCTGGTCAGACCGGCCGCCTTCTTCAGCAGAACCGAAGCAGGGGTGGATTTGGTTTCGAAAGTGAAGCTACGGTCGCTGTAGACAGTGATGATCACTGGAGTCGGCAGACCTGGCTCAAGACCCTGAGTACGGGCGTTGAAAGCCTTGCAGAATTCCATGATGTTCACGCCGTGCTGACCCAGAGCAGGACCAACAGGTGGGCTTGGGTTAGCCTGAGCGGCTTTCACTTGCAGCTTGATGTAAGCGGTAATCTTCTTGGCCATGAGGCACTCCAATTACGGGTTCGAACGCCTCGAAAGGCTCCCCGGTTACTTGCGCGTTTATCCCAGTGACGACAAAACCCCACAGCCTACGGCTGCGGGGTTGGGATTTTTGTTCAACTAGACCTTTTCGACCTGGCTGAACTCGAGCTCCACCGGAGTAGAGCGACCGAAAATGAGCACTGCGACCTGGATCCGGCTCTTTTCGTAGTTAACTTCTTCAACAACACCGGTAAAGTCTGCGAACGGACCGTCATTGACACGCACCGACTCACCCGGCTCGAACAACGTCTTCGGCTTCGGCTTATCGCTGCCATCGGCAACGCGACGCAGAATCGCTTCTGCTTCTTTATCGGTGATTGGCGCAGGCTTATCGGCAGTACCGCCAATGAAACCCATCACCCGAGGAGTGTCCTTGACCAAGTGCCAAGTACCCTCGTTCATATCCATCTGCACCAGCACATAGCCAGGGAAGAACTTGCGTTCGCTTTTGCGCTTCTGGCCATTGCGCATTTCAACCACTTCTTCAGTGGGAACCAGAATCTCGCCGAAGCCATCTTCCATACCGGCCAGCTTTACGCGCTCGATCAGCGAGCGCATTACATGCTTCTCGTAACCGGAGTAAGCATGCACAACATACCAACGCTTAGCCACGGGACACCCTTAGCCGACGATCAAGGAAACAAGCCAACCGAGCAGGGAATCAAGCCCCCACAACAGCAACGCCATAACCAGAACAACAGCCACAACGATCAACGTGGTCTGCGTGGTTTCTTGGCGAGTTGGCCAAACGACTTTACGAATTTCGGTGCGCGCTTCCTTAACCAGTACAAAGAAAGACTTGCCCTTGACCGTCTGCAGGCCTACAAAGGCAGCTACGGCAGCAATAGCAAGCAATGCGAGTACGCGGTACAGGATCGGCGAAGCAGAAAAGTACTGATTGCCAACAACGCCAACAACCACCAGAGCGACTACTACAAGCCACTTGAGGAGGTCGAAACGAGAGCCTTGAGCTTCAGCTTTAGGAGTCATCTATGAAGATCCTGTGAAAAGAAAGCCAGACACACCGAGTGAATCTGGCAGGTCAGGAGGGAATCGAACCCCCAACCTACGGTTTTGGAGACCGTCGCTCTGCCAATTGAGCTACTGACCTAAAACAAAATCAGGCCGACCATTATGCCGACCCGAAAAAGACTTTACAACACTTACCAGGTGATCCTGGTTGCAACACCGGCATTCACGACACCGGCAACCTTCAGAAACACAATCAGGCGCAACCACTACCACCTAAAACAAAGGCAGATATTTTCATATCTGCCTTGTTATATGGAGCTCTTGAGCGGATTTGAACCGCTGACCTCACCCTTACCAAGGGTGTGCTCTACCAACTGAGCTACAAGAGCGTAACACTGTGCAAAACCTGTAAACTTGGAGCGGGTAGCGGGAATCGAACCCGCATCATCAGCTTGGAAGGCTGAGGTTCTACCACTAAACTATACCCGCGAGGCTTACAGCTCTCGCTAAAATGGTGGAGGGGGAAGGATTCGAACCTTCGAAGTCGTAGACGTCAGATTTACAGTCTGATCCCTTTGGCCGCTCGGGAACCCCTCCTAAGCGAGCCGGCATTCTACATCATGCCAGCCTTCTGTCAAGCATTTTTCTCATTAAAAACCTGAGCTTAGCTGCGTTGACCTCGCTTCACACCGCTAACCGTTTCCGGTGTTCGCTGTGGAGCGGGCGCCATTCTATGCAAACTATTCGGCGGGTGCAACCCCCTCGCACGGCATTATTTTATGTTTTAACTCATTGAATTCTTTAGAAAGGTTTATCAGCTGCAAATCGTCCAGCCAACGCCGGCTTTCCGGTGCAATACGCACCCAATACCCTGCCCCTTCGGTCGCAGCTTTCGGCAGGGATTGAAACTTGACCTCCATCCCGCTCAAACGACGCTCAACCGCCTGCGCAGCCTCCTGACGCGTATAGCCGCCCAGATAAAGGCAGCCATTGTCTGTCGAGACAGCTTTACCCTTATCCTTGGAGACGTCACCCGCCTCGCTCAACAAGCGGATATCCTGTTGAGACCCGCGATACAGACTCAAAGGCGTGACATCCTTCGCGCGCAAAGGAGCCTCTTGTTGATGCCAGATGTAGTAGAAGCCATTGAGGACAAGCAGCAGCAGAAACAACCAACGCATAAAAACCTCAGGACAAGGGACAGGCCATGGCCAATCCGACAAACACCAAGTCCGAAACCACCCTGGCCCGAGGCACGACCTCAGTGACCAGGCCCGCATCCCCCCCGGTGAGGAATACGACAAAGTCCTCACCCCAGTAACTGCGCGCCAATTCGAGCTGGGTCAGCACGAAACCGCGCAACATCAACAGACAACCACGCTCTACAGCCTCGACAGTCGCGCGACCAGGAACAAGACTTTCCTGAGCCTGCTCGGCCGCCAGATCCCCATAACGAATTTTGCGGGTGTGGGTGCGCAACTGGTTGCGCATCAACGGCATCCCCGGGCAGATGAAACCACCCAGGTGCTCTCCATCCGCCGCGATAAAGTCAGCGGTCACGGCCGTACCGAAATCGAGCACCAGGCACGCACCTGAAGCCAGATGAAAACCTCCGAGCATTGCGAGCCACCGATCCAGCCCCAGCCGCTCAAACTCTTCATACCCATTGCGCACGCCTGACATTTCGCGCGCAGGCGTTGCGCACACAACCGGCACATCAAAGGTATCGCCGAGCAAAGACGTCAGCGTAACGGTTTCCTCCGCGGTCCTGACGCTCACCAACCGGCAAAACGTGAGGGCAAGCCCTTTGAGCGCTCCCAACCCCTCCAGCAATCCAAGATTGGAATCGACGACCCCTTCACCCAGCACCTGCCCGGCATTAGCGGCAAGCACACGCCACTTGATGAAACTATTCCCACAATCAAGCTCAAGAATCATCACGCAACCTCAGGCTCAACTCACCACCACTGAAGACTTTCTCCACACCATCCACCTTCAGGCGCAAGGCGCCCTGGCCATCAATACCAAGCACTTCACCATCAATTTGATTGACGCCGGCAATCAACGACACGCTTCGCCCCTGCCACAGGTGATTTTGCTCCCACTCTGACTGGATGACCAAAAAACCACCCGCTTGGTGACGAGCCAGGTATCGCTGCAGCATCTCCCCCAGCATCGCAACCAATTGGTTGCGATCAAACAATTTGCCTGACTCGAGCCGCAGGGATGTCCACTGCTGGTCCACCTCATCAGCGGACTGCATGTTCACATTGATTCCCACCCCCAGGACCACGTGACACACATCAGCAGGATCACCAACCAACTCGAGCAGTATTCCCGCGATCTTTTTCTGACCTACAAGGACATCGTTAGGCCATTTCAATCCAGCGGCTGCAATACCGAGCTCACGTAACGTCTGCAAGACAGCGAGTCCAACGACAAGACTCAAGCCCTCCAGCTGACGCATCCCACCATCAATACGTAGCACCAGGCTGTAATAGACGTTTTCCGCGAATGGACTGACCCACTTGCGACCACGTCGCCCGCGACCGGCAGTCTGCCGCTCCGAAAGCACCACAAAGGGTGCCGCCTGCCCGCGCCCAATAGCGCGCAGCGCTTCGGCATTGGTGGAGTCGACTGAATCGTAAACCTGGACGGGCCAGGCGCAAGAGTGCGCCTGAGCGCTTATCTCGGCAGGATCGAGCAGCGCTAATGGCGTGGACAATTGATAGCCGCGCCCACGAACCTTATGAATAGACAAACCCAGCTCAGCTTCCAAATGCTGAAGCTGCTTCCACACAGCACTACGACTGACGCCCAGGGCAGCACCCAATGCTTGACCCGAATGGAATCGGCCATCTTTAAGAAGCTTTAACAACGTCAGCATGCAGGTCTCGCCTCACAATGAGGCCCGCATGATAGCCACGCATCGAGCGATTGCATAGAAATCCAGCAGCCGTGGCTTTCCTGCAGACAAAAACAAAACCCCAACTGCTTTCGCAATTGGGGTTTCGGAATTTAATCTTGACGATGACCTACTCTCACATGGGGAAACCCCACACTACCATCGGCGATGCATCGTTTCACTGCTGAGTTCGGGATGGGATCAGGTGGTTCCAACGCTCTATGGTCGTCAAGAAATTCGGGTACTGAGTCGTGGCCGGTTGGCCGCGCTTCAGCAAATTGGGTATGTGACAGCTTGGTGTTTTGTGAGTATCACGAACTTTCGGTTCTTTCGTCTTCACACACCGCAATCTGGCCTTTCGACGCAAATTGCTTGGGTGTTATATGGTCAAGCCTCACGGGCAATTAGTATTGGTTAGCTCAACGCCTCACAGCGCTTACACACCCAACCTATCAACGTCGTAGTCTTCGACGGCCCTTCAGGGGACTCAAGGTCCCAGTGAGATCTCATCTTGAGGCAAGTTTCCCGCTTAGATGCTTTCAGCGGTTATCTTTTCCGAACATAGCTACCCGGCAATGCCACTGGCGTGACAACCGGAACACCAGAGGTTCGTCCACTCCGGTCCTCTCGTACTAGGAGCAGCCCCTCTCAAATCTCAAACGTCCACGGCAGATAGGGACCGAACTGTCTCACGACGTTCTAAACCCAGCTCGCGTACCACTTTAAATGGCGAACAGCCATACCCTTGGGACCGGCTTCAGCCCCAGGATGTGATGAGCCGACATCGAGGTGCCAAACACCGCCGTCGATATGAACTCTTGGGCGGTATCAGCCTGTTATCCCCGGAGTACCTTTTATCCGTTGAGCGATGGCCCTTCCATACAGAACCACCGGATCACTAAGACCTACTTTCGTACCTGCTCGACGTGTCTGTCTCGCAGTCAAGCGCGCTTTTGCCTTTATACTCTACGACCGATTTCCGACCGGTCTGAGCGCACCTTCGTACTCCTCCGTTACTCTTTAGGAGGAGACCGCCCCAGTCAAACTACCCACCATACACTGTCCTCGATCCGGATAACGGACCTGAGTTAGAACCTCAAAGTTGCCAGGGTGGTATTTCAAGGTTGGCTCCACGCGAACTGGCGTCCACGCTTCAAAGCCTCCCACCTATCCTACACAAGCAAATTCAAAGTCCAGTGCAAAGCTATAGTAAAGGTTCACGGGGTCTTTCCGTCTAGCCGCGGATACACTGCATCTTCACAGCGATTTCAATTTCACTGAGTCTCGGGTGGAGACAGCGCCGCCATCGTTACGCCATTCGTGCAGGTCGGAACTTACCCGACAAGGAATTTCGCTACCTTAGGACCGTTATAGTTACGGCCGCCGTTTACCGGGGCTTCGATCAAGAGCTTCGCGTTAGCTAACCCCATCAATTAACCTTCCGGCACCGGGCAGGCGTCACACCCTATACGTCCACTTTCGTGTTTGCAGAGTGCTGTGTTTTTAATAAACAGTCGCAGCGGCCTGGTATCTTCGACCGGCGTGGGCTTACGGAGCAAGTCCTTCACCCTCACCGGCGCACCTTCTCCCGAAGTTACGGTGCCATTTTGCCTAGTTCCTTCACCCGAGTTCTCTCAAGCGCCTTGGTATTCTCTACCCAACCACCTGTGTCGGTTTGGGGTACGGTTCCTGGTTACCTGAAGCTTAGAAGCTTTTCTTGGAAGCATGGCATCAACCACTTCGTGTTCTAAAAGAACACTCGTCATCAGCTCTCGGCCTTAGAATCCCGGATTTACCTAAGATTCCAGCCTACCACCTTAAACTTGGACAACCAACGCCAAGCTGGCCTAGCCTTCTCCGTCCCTCCATCGCAATAACCAGAAGTACAGGAATATTAACCTGTTTTCCATCGACTACGCTTTTCAGCCTCGCCTTAGGGACCGACTAACCCTGCGTCGATTAACGTTGCGCAGGAAACCTTGGTCTTTCGGCGTGGGTGTTTTTCACACCCATTGTCGTTACTCATGTCAGCATTCGCACTTCTGATACCTCCAGCAAGCTTCTCAACTCACCTTCACAGGCTTACAGAACGCTCCTCTACCGCATCACCCGAAGGTGATACCCGTAGCTTCGGTGTATGGTTTGAGCCCCGTTACATCTTCCGCGCAGGCCGACTCGACTAGTGAGCTATTACGCTTTCTTTAAAGGGTGGCTGCTTCTAAGCCAACCTCCTAGCTGTCTAAGCCTTCCCACATCGTTTCCCACTTAACCATAACTTTGGGACCTTAGCTGACGGTCTGGGTTGTTTCCCTTTTCACGACGGACGTTAGCACCCGCCGTGTGTCTCCCATGCTCGGCACTTGTAGGTATTCGGAGTTTGCATCGGTTTGGTAAGTCGGGATGACCCCCTAGCCGAAACAGTGCTCTACCCCCTACAGTGATACATGAGGCGCTACCTAAATAGCTTTCGAGGAGAACCAGCTATCTCCGAGCTTGATTAGCCTTTCACTCCGATCCACAGGTCATCCGCTAACTTTTCAACGGTAGTCGGTTCGGTCCTCCAGTCAGTGTTACCTAACCTTCAACCTGCCCATGGATAGATCGCCCGGTTTCGGGTCTATTCCCAGCGACTAGACGCCCTATTAAGACTCGCTTTCGCTACGCCTCCCCTATTCGGTTAAGCTCGCCACTGAAAATAAGTCGCTGACCCATTATACAAAAGGTACGCAGTCACCCAACAAAGTGGGCTCCCACTGCTTGTACGCATACGGTTTCAGGATCTATTTCACTCCCCTCTCCGGGGTTCTTTTCGCCTTTCCCTCACGGTACTAGTTCACTATCGGTCAGTCAGTAGTATTTAGCCTTGGAGGATGGTCCCCCCATATTCAGACAAAGTTTCTCGTGCTCCGTCCTACTCGATTTCATGACCAAGAGATTTTCGCGTACAGGGCTATCACCCACTATGGCCGCACTTTCCAGAGCGTTCCGCTAATCTCAAAGCCACTTAAGGGCTAGTCCCCGTTCGCTCGCCACTACTAAGGGAATCTCGGTTGATTTCTTTTCCTCAGGGTACTTAGATGTTTCAGTTCCCCTGGTTCGCCTCTTGCACCTATGTATTCAGTACAAGATAACCATCTTATGATGGCTGGGTTCCCCCATTCAGACATCTCCGGATCAAAGTCTGTTTGCCGACTCCCCGAAGCTTTTCGCAGGCTACCACGTCTTTCATCGCCTCTGACTGCCAAGGCATCCACCGTATGCGCTTCTTCACTTGACCATATAACCCCAAGCAATCTGGTTATACTATGAAGACGACATTCGCCGAAAATTCGATTGAGCTCCTAAGAGCAACTCACAAATTTTACCTTAGCCTGATCCGTTACCAGTGAAAGTAACGTTCAGTCTATCTTTCTATCACATACCCAAATTTTTAAAGAACGAACTAGTCAAAGACTAGAAATCAACATTCACCATCGTCTCGATGGAATGCTCATTTCTAAGCTTTATACAATCAGAAGCAGTTAGTGGTGGAGCCAAACGGGATCGAACCGTTGACCTCCTGCGTGCAAGGCAGGCGCTCTCCCAGCTGAGCTATGGCCCCGTATTTCTACAGGCGTTTCCCACACAAAATTGGTGGGTCTGGGCAGATTCGAACTGCCGACCTCACCCTTATCAGGGGTGCGCTCTAACCAACTGAGCTACAGACCCAATTTCGAGCTGCTAAGGCCGACCTCACCCTGCTCTTTACCACAAAGCACGGGGTGCGCTCTAACCAACTAAGCTACAACCCTTTTGGCTGCTTCTTATCGTCTTCTTCAATGAATCAAGCAATTCGTGTGGGAACTTATGGAGCAGCTGAGTCGTCGATTAAGGAGGTGATCCAGCCGCAGGTTCCCCTACGGCTACCTTGTTACGACTTCACCCCAGTCATGAATCACACCGTGGTAACCGTCCTCCCGAAGGTTAGACTAGCTACTTCTGGTGCAACCCACTCCCA